>CAYYUO010000031.1:0-11264 GCA_964474965.1 uncultured Dehalococcoidales bacterium | reverse complement strand
AGGCCTCATCGCTCTCAAAGCCTATGGCACGCAACAAAGTAGTAACCGGTATCTTCCGTTTGCCACTCACCTTGACCGAAATCACATCTCGATTAGAAGTGTCAAAATCAAGCCATGCCCCATGTTCAGCAACGAGCTTAGCATAGCCCAACTCGCGTCCACTTGAAGGATCCCTGTACAAAGTGAAATAGACGCCGGGAAAACGAGTCAATTGATTAACTACTACCCGCTCTACCCCAGAAATAATAAAGGTGCCGGTATCTGTCATTAAAGGGAAATCACTAAAGAATAACTCTTGTTGCTTGATCTCCCCCGTTTCCTTGACTACCAGTTGCGCAGTGACATGAATAGGAGAGGAATAAGTCAGGCCTCGTTCAAGACACTCAGAGATAGAATGCGGAGGCTCTCGAAACTCATAATCAACGAAATGTAATTCTAGCCTGGTGTTAGTATAATCTTGAATTGGTGAGATTCCCTCGAACAGCTCCTTCAAACCTTCTTCTTGAAACCAGCGAAAGGAATCGAGCTGAACTCGGATAAGGTCAGGTATTTCTAAAGTCTCAGGCAATTTGGCGAAAGACTTCAACAACTCGTGTTTAAGCATGAAAGAAACGGTCCTGATTTTTCTTCAAAACAATATCTTGAAGACACTAACTAGAACTGGGAAAATTTAGGGTAACAAAGCTAAAAGAGAATGGGAGCATATACAAACTACCAAGTATAACATCACTGTTTAATTTTGTCAAGTCCGTATGCTAACAAGTTCAGTATAATCGTGTCTCGTTTACCGACTGTAATAAAAGAATTGATTTATCCTGGTAACGAGTTTGATGTAGGTGATTTTGATGGTGAATATAGGTTAGTGCCTGCGAGAGAATACTATGAGGAATGGGATTAACTTTGAAGGGAGAGCGGAAACGTTCTCCCATTTATTATGCCTATTGAGTCTAGAGAATCAGCGTTGTGCTTGTACGACAACTTGCTTGATTATCTGGATGAAAGCTTGTCCACTCTGGTTTTCAATGATTTTATATGCACCTGTAGCTGAAAAGGTATGTATACAAGCATGATGGACTGAAAGAACGGCATCCTGTAGGTCAGGAGTATCCTCAAGCAATTTGACCTCTAGACCTATGTCTTTGCACTTTTGATAAGAAAGGTGTCTGGCATGAGATTTAGTTAGTGCGTGGTCGGTGAGTTCTTTAACTACTTTACCCGCCCTTTCCTTTGGTTTTTCTTGTCCAGAAAACATTCCCTCTGTAAGCCAAGTAGTGACCATTTCGCTTGACCATGCTATAGCCTTTTCGCATTCGCCAATGAAAGCGGGATTGTACTTTGCGATAATTGGTTGCCAAATCGGTATCCTTGAAGGGTCTTGTTTCACCTCATCAACTGCTCGGTTGAATTCTTCAACTACACCGTGTGCTGGCAGTCCCATTATTTGAGGGTCAACTGGACCCAAACTGGAATGTAATCCCATAATGATTTCTTTACAAGCACAAGCAATCATAGTGCCAGCGGACATGGCGAGTTGTGGGACAATAGCACGTATGTCGTATTTAAATATGGAATGCAGGTAATCCACAAGGGACTCAGTAGCCGCACTATCTCCGCCTGGAGTATGAAGAACGAGGTCTAGTCCCTTACTTGTATCCATCTTATGGATTGTATTCATCAATCCATTCTTATCGTTATCGTTTACCTCTGTGCCTGGGAAACCTTGTTTCTGAAGCCAACCAGAATAGTATATGATTACGTTCCGTCCTGTAAGTTCATGTAGCTTCTCTAAGTACTTACGGCGGATAACGTCATGGGTGCTACCTGTGGCATTGATTTCATCCAGAATCTCTTTCCAGTTTGGCACCTTCATCCTCCATGTCAAGTATATTGGATTTACTGTCATTCCTGATGAATACATATGAATCGCTCGGTTTTGCTCCAAGTCGGAAATTCCCTAATCTCTCAAGACGTTCTCTTTCTTCGGGTGGGGACAATCCTAAGAGTTCAAAATTCTTTATTATCTCTTCCTCTGAATGCATTTTCCCCTCCTAACAGCAATAAAATGAAGTCAATCCTGAGTTTGCTGATTCTCTGTAATAGATGAATATTCTATCCCTCACAGTAGTGAGTGTCAATTGTCGTGCAGTGCTATCCTTTGCTCTACTTGTTCATGTCTTCTATTTGATATTGGCTGATGGTATAATTGATTTAAGAGGGAGTTGAAGTGAAGAAGGTACTCCTAGTTATCCAGTAATCCTACTCACAGGGTTAGTTCTATTAAGATTAAGCGAGGCTGACGTATCTTCACTGATGCAAGTGATTCGGCATTGAGGCTGAAAGGAGAGAGTAATGGCTAGATTCTGTCAGAAGTGTGGCAAGAAACTCGGGTTCTTCAATAGTGGGCCTCTGTGTAAGGAATGTAAAGCTGCTCAGGAAGCTGAAGCTGCTATGAAGGAGTTAGAACTACAGAGGGAACTCCAGAGTGTGCAAGGTGAAATAGTGAAGAACAAGGATGTTACCGAACAGCAGATTCAAGTCCTGAGAAAGCAAGACAAGGAATCGCTCATTGACCTCTATTCAGAAGTATACGAAGCATTCGAAGCAGACAATGAACTTGATGAAATCGAAATCAATACCCTGAAGAAAATCCAGGATGCCTTTGGCCTCACTAATGACGATGTCGATTTTGACGACCTGGTAAGACCCTATATCTATGTCCACAGTGTTAGGAAAGAGGGAACGCTGCCGAGTGTCAGTTTGCAGATAGAAGGTAGCTCACCCGTTGTTCTGAAAAAAGGTGAGGTGGTTCACTTCGCAGACGCTGCCGTTCTCAAAGAAGTCAAATCTGTCAGCCTAGGCTATGGAGGTGGGTCGCACGGAGTAAGTATACCTATAGGTGGAGGAATGCGCTATAGAGTTGGTGCTCACAGGGGGCATATACAGAGAGAAGACAGACTCGTTGAAACCTCAAGAGGAGCGCTAATCATCTCAAATCAAAGATTGTTTCTGCAACCACTTCCTGGACACAAACCCCTTAGCATTCCCTTGAACAAGGTGCTCTCTTATCAATGCTTTGAAAACGGTATCGAGGTCTATAAAGAGGGTAGAGAGAAGGGGTATTTTTTCTCAGTTGCAAAAAGCAGCTCATCAGAAATCTTTGGATTGTGTATGGGGCATTTGCTAAAGCCGTAAGTCCTATTCAGATTGGCCTTTGCCTAGAGTGCTTGTGGTGGCGCTACAGGAAAGGAGAGGTCTGACATAAAGAAAGCAGTAATTGGCATTGTCATAGCGGTTGCTATCGCCCTAATTATTGGCTTTGTTGCCCCACCATCTACGACACCACTACCAGAAACTCCGTCATCTCCAAGCCACGGCATTCCTCCTACAGTCTTAAGGATGAACCCTCAATACTGGAACACAGGTCACGAAGAAGAGGCTTTGAGAATATGGGAGAATAAAACCTATGGTAAAACTGATGAAACTTGGATGGGAGATGAACTTTATGAGCTGTCTCAGACACCATTCTCCATAAATGAAGAATATCATAAAACACATACCTATATTGAAGGTGAGTTTGATTGTAATGATATGGCAGTAGAGCTTTGGAACATACTACACAAACAAGGGATAGCCTCACTAATCGTAGTCGGTAACCCTGATTTAGAGAATGAGAGCTTTGCAGAGTGTAACCATGCTTGGTTAGTTGTCCCTTATCTATACATTCCTGATTTTTTTGTAGTAGAACCCACAAATGGCGAAGTCTACATCGGTGAAGAGGGTAAGCAGTATCAGGAAGGCTACTATTATACATCACCATCTAATTTGAGGGCTGATATATGGGAACGCTGGTAAACCTATTGGGTCATCTACTCCACTACTAACCGCAGGGATTTCAGTCCTGACTGGATTTTCTATATGAGCCAATCGTATCCCCACTAGGCGTAGGTAGCACCAATACCCCTGGGATATACCCCCCCTATCAATATGTGAACAGCCAGCTTTGACTACCTGCTACCCAGGCATCGCTGTTAAGGATGACCTGACGGCGCAAACCCATCCTCTTGTTTACCAACTATAATATTTGAGGTAAAATAGATTCAGGTTCGCGGGAGTAACTCAGTGGTAGAGTTCCTGCCTTCCAAGCAGGGTGTCGCGGGTTCGAGTCCCGTCTCCCGCTCCAGTTGACCTGGCCAAATGCATTGTAGACAAGGGGCTATGGGCCATGTCTTTTATCAGGTCTAGAATGGTCACTAATCACCAGAAAGGAGGTTGGCAATGTTTAAAAAAATTCTAGTTTGTCTTGATGGTTCCGAGCTCGCTGAGCAAATTCTGCCTTATGCTGTAGAGGAGGCGCTTCATTTCCAGAGCAAGCTTGTTCTCTTTCAAGTGGTCCCTGAGCCTGTAGCCTTTAGCCCGGGCATCCCTGGAGCAGCATCCATACCCATACGGACTGATACTATGCTCGAGGAGGCAAAAAAGGCATTGAACGAGGCTAGAGACTATCTTGAAGACATAGCTACACCGTTGCGTAAGAAGGGCATACAGGTAGAAGCCGTGAGCATCTTGGGGGGAGCTGGCGAGGCAATCCTGAGCTATGCCGAAGGGAACAATATTAACCTAATTACAATAGCCACCCATGGACGTAGCGGCCTGAGACGAGGAGTATTTGGCAGCGTAGCTGACTACGTGCTAAGAGAGTCAGGGTTGCCAATGCTGGTGATCAGGCCGCAAAAGAGGGAGGATAAGAAATAAGGTCTATTATAATAGTACACAAGGAAGTGAAGTGATAGCACAATTGCCCATGCTTGTTCCTGCAATGCTTCCTCTTCATAATAATAGACCAGTACTCACACCATTATGACCGCAGAGGACCATGTTGAAGCTAAGCAGTATCGTTTTTTTGATTTCTAAACAGCACAGGCAATTGTTGCCCCGCAGGCAAGTATGGTAAAATCAGTCAAGTAAGTGGCGGGAGGTAGGGAGAAATCGGTCATCTGGCTGGTCGGAAAAAGAGGTGGTTCCCTCCTGCTTTTCAGGTTCAAAGGCTTAGGAAAATGGGGCTCAGCGGCAACCACTCCTTCCAAGTAGGGTGTCGCGGGTTCGAGTCCCGTCTCCCGCTCCACACAAATTTGGTTGCCATGAAAAGTGGAACTTTTCATGAATTGAAGAGGGGGCTCGTAGCTCAGTGGCAGAGCGGCCGGCTCATAACCGGTTGGTCGCAGGTTCGAATCCTGCCGGGCCCATTTCCCAGCAAGACAGACGAAAATCCAGTGTGGCTCACCAGCTTTGCTCGATAGCCTCTTCTTTCTTATGTCTCCCATCAATTCAGGGGGCCTTTTGTATAACAGGTTGATTGTAAGTCGATTCTCTCGATGCCAAGGCCCATCATCAATCGGTGATAATAGTGAGAAGGTATTGACAAGAATCAAAGGTAGTGTATAATGTAAAATACATAGTATACCGATGTATCGGGAACTGTTCAAATGCCGGTCAAAACTATAAGCTATGAAGAACTAATACCTGGTTATAAATTACCTACCGCCACTTATGAACTGAGTGCCTCCCTCGTCTCCAAGTATCTAAAAGCTGTGGATAGCGCAGGTGATGGATTTGTTCCCCCCTTGGCCATTACAGCCTGTGCTATAGCTGCTATGACGGGGTCTTTTTCCCTGCCATCTGGCACCATCGTTATACATGCTTCGCAAGAGTTAGAGTTTTTCAAACTGGTGCCCATTGGCGCCACTATAGAGTGTCACATCGGAGTGGCACAAAAGATAACTCGGGGCAAAATGAGCATGTTAATCCTGGAGTTCGAGGTTTTGGACAAAGGCAAAGAAAAGGTGCAATCAGGAAGGGCAACTATAGCATTGCCCACCTAAGGAAGAAATGCTTACAGAGATTCAAGAAGGGAAGGCTCTTAATCCGGTGGTAAAACATATCACCCAGGAAAAAATTAATCTTTATGCTGAGGCATCGGGTGATTTTAATCCCATCCATTTAGATGAGTCTTTCGCTGCTGCGACTCCCTTGGGTGGCACTATTGCTCATGGTATGCTTAACTTAGCTTATGTGTCAGAGATGATGACTTCGGCTTTTGGCCGAAGCTGGCTGTCTGAGGGTAAGCTCCGAGCAAAGTTCAAAGAACCGGCACGTCCTGGAGATACTTTGACTATCAATGGTAAAATTAATTGCGTCGAACAGAAAGATGATGTATCATACGCCAATTGCAGCTTTGAATGCCTAAATCAAAAAGGAGAAACGACAGTCACAGGAGAGACAATAATCAAGCTCTCAAGTGATAAGGAGTAAAAATATGACTCAAAATGGTAGAGTAAGAGTGGCTGTAGATGCCATGGGTGGTGATTATGCCCCTGAGGAAGTAGTCAAAGGGGCGGTACTTGCAGCGCGGAAAAATGATGTAGAAGTCCTCTTGGTTGGCTCCACAAATATGCTAGAGAAGGAATTAGCCAGGTACAGATTTACCAACAACGGTTCATCCATCCATATTATCGAAGCCAGCGAAGTTATCAGGGAAGATGAGCCGCCTATTGCCGTAGTTCATCAAAAGCCTAACTGCTCTGTAGCCGTAGCGGCAAAGATGGTAAAATCAGGCGAAGCAGATGCATTGGTTAGTGCCGGATCTAGTGCAGCTGCTGCAATAAGTGCCATTCAGTTCATGGGCATGGTGGACGGGGTAGGTCGTCCGGCAATTGTCGGCTCCCTGGGTAGCTTTGCACCGAATACTGTGATGGTAGACCTCGGAGCTAATGTAGATTGCAAGCCACATCAATTTCTAACTTTTGCCATCGCAGGTTCGGTCTACGCTAAGAAGTTCTTCAACATCCCTAACCCTAAGATAGGTTTGCTAAACACTGGGAGTGAAGAAAATAAGGGGAGTGAAATAGGGCGTGAAGCCTACGCCCTTCTCAAGAATAGCGGTTTGAACTTTGTTGGCAACATAGAAGGCAATGATATCTTAAACGGCAAGGCCAATGTTATCGTCTGTGGCGGCCTTGTGGGCAATGTTGTTTTAAAGTTTTATGAAAGCATTGCGGGTCATGCCAGGGATTGGACAGCGCAGAAGATGAAAAAGTACCCACCTCTAGATGTCTTCGTTAAACTATTGTTTAATGGGTTATTCCCGGCAACTAAAATATCCGGTGAAAGTGAGAAGCGAGGTGGTGGTATTTTGTGGGGTGTTGATGGAGTTGTCAGGATAGCGCATGGAGCTAGCCAGGCCCCCCAAATAGCTAATGCTATAGAAGGCGCCAAGGAAGCGGTAAAGGCCGAGGTTATTGAAAGCTTGAAGTCGGAATTAGCAAAATTTAACCAAGGAGGTAAACCGTGACTGTCGAAGAGCAGGTAAGAGAAATCGTGGCCAGGATTACCCATGTTGATAAGAGCGTTATTACCAGGGAAAGCACATTTAAAGAGATCAAGGCGGATTCCCTGGATATAGTACAGGCATTGGTGGCAGTTGAAGAGGCCTTCGGGATTGAAATCCCTGACGAGGAAGCCCAGAAGTTTCAGAACTTCGGCGACTTTGTCTCCTATGTAGAGGGTCGGGTAGCACAAGAGGAGAAGGTTTAAACGTGTCTCTCGAGGGGAAGGTGGCTTTAGTTACAGGTGGTGGTCGAGGTATTGGTCGGGCAATTGCATTAAAACTTGCTTCTCAGGGTGCTGATATTATTGTCGATTTTTTCCGCCGCCGCAGTACCGCGGAACAAACAGCTAAGGAAATCGAGGCTTTAGGAAGGAAAGCTGAAATTATCCGAGCTAATGTGGGAGAAGAGGCAAAGATAGATGAAATGTTTGATATGATTGGCAATAAATTTGGCCGCCTGGATATTTTGATTAACAATGCTGCTTCAGGCGTAGGTCGCCCTGTAACAGATATAGATGTTAAGGCCTGGGAATGGACTATGGACATCAATGCCAGGGCCTGTTTACTCTGCGCTCAGAGAGCAGCCAAACTAATGGAGGGTAGGGGTGGTAAGATAGTCAGCATCTCCAGCCTGGGTTCGTTTCTTGTCTGGCCCACTTATGCTATTGTTGGAGTCTCTAAAGCTGCCCTGGAGGCTCTAACTCGTTACCTGGCAATAGAGCTAGCACCTCGAGGCATTTGCGTTAATGCTGTAGCTGCTTCTTTTGTGGAGACAGAAGCCTTGCAGTTCTATTTTGATGAGGGGTTAAATGAAGACGATATTCCAGTAACACCAGCGGGAAGAATTGTGAACCCTGAAGATGTCGCTAATGTAGTGGCTTTTTTGTGCAGTGAAGAGGCCTTTATGATAAGGGGGCAAACCATTATTGTTGATGGGGGTTTCTCAGTATACAGCCCTTCGCTTCCCGGTAAAAAGAAGGGTTAATAAACATGGTGAGAGTTCCTAAGAACTCGATGAATTCCTGGGGCACGATAAATATACCGAGGGTTGTAGTTACTGGTGTGGGTACTATTAATCCCCTGGGCTTAAGTGTAAAAGAGTTTTGGGAAGGATTAGTCGCAGGAAAGTCAGCCATCGGTCCCATTACCCACTTTGATTCCAGCAACTTTCGCGTGAAAGTGGATGCTGAGGTGCATGGTTTTGATGCCACAAAGTATATGGACTTGAAGGCAATTGACCGCACCTCAAGGACTATCCAGTTTGCTATTGCCGCTACCAAAGAAGCAGTACAATCAGCCGCCTTAGACATGACTCGGGAAAATCCTGAGCGAGTAGGTGTTACCATCGCTACTATGACAGAGCAAGGCTATGTTGTTTGGGGATGGGAGCTGTATCTAAAATCGGGTCCTAGAAGAGCCGACCCGCTCTTCATCACCAAGTCAACTGCCAGTGCAGCATCCATGCACGTGGGAATGATGCTGGGGGCCAAAGGGCCTAACAACGCTGTAAATAGCCTTTGTGCCAGTGGCGCTGACGCCATAGGCACGGCAATGAACTTCATTCGCTTAGGATATGCTGATGTAATGATAGCCGGGGGTTCTGACGCCAGCCTGGAGCCAGTCGGCATGGCTGGAATAGATATTTTGGGAGCCCTTTCCCATGAACCCGACCCGTCCAAGGCTTGTCGCCCATTCGATCTCAACCGCAATGGTTTTGTCTATGCTGAGGGTGCCGGATTAGTTGTTCTGGAAAGCTATGAACATGCCATGAAGCGGGGCGCATCCATCCTGGCTGAAATTGCCGGCGCCGGCTGGTCTTTCGATGCTCACGATGCAACTGCTCCCGCCCCTGAGTCGGAAGCTTATGCCATGCGTACTGCTCTACAAAGTGCCGGGGCGAAGATTGAGGAGGTTGATTATATCAACGCTCACGGCACAAGCACCAAGATGAATGATGCCTGTGAAACCAAAGCTATTAAAATGGTGTTCGGAGAGCACGCTTACAAAATCCCTATAAGCTCTACTAAGTCCATGATTGGGCATAGTATTACTGCTGCCGGCGCCATTGAAACCGTCGCCGCTATATTAATCATGAACAAAGGGATTATCCACCCAACCATAAATTATGAGACCCCTGACCCGGAGTGTGATCTGGATTATGTCCCCAATGTAGCTCGCCCGATTCAAGTGAATGTATGTCTGAAGAATAGTTTTGGGCTAGGTGGTGAAAACTGCTGCCTGGTGCTTAAACGCCTCAAGAGGTGAAGGCCAGTAATGGAATTGGAAGGGAAGGTAGCTCTGGTAACTGGTGCCTCCCGCGGCATGGGTAAAGCCATTGCCTTGAAGCTTGCCAGCCTTGGTTCCAAAGTGGTAGTTAATTATGTGGCAATTGAAGCCAGTAATAAGGTTGATGCTGATAATTTAGTGGAGAGCATAATTCGTCTAGGTGGGGAAGCCATGTCGGTTGAAGCTGATGTTCGGGATAGTGAAACAGTGAAAGCCATGATAGAGCAGGTGATTGATAAATGGAGCAAGATTGATATTCTGGTGAACAATGCCGGAATAAATAGAGATACCCTTTTGTTAAGAATGTCCGATGATGCCTGGGACGATGTAATCAACACTAATCTGCGTGGAGCCTACTTGTGCACCAAGTTTGTCTTAAGGTCTATGATGAGACAGGAATGGGGACGCATTATTAACATATCTTCGGTGACTGGGATAGTAGGGAATATAGGGCAAAGCAACTATGCTGCTTCCAAAGGAGGACTCATTGCTTTCACCAAAAGCATAGCCCGAGAGATGGGTTCTCGTAATATAACTGTCAATGCCGTGGCCCCAGGTTACATTATTACCGGGATGACGGATAAGTTACCTTCGGAAAGAAAAGAGGCCGTACTGTCAATGATTCCATTGCAACGCTTTGGCCAACCTGAGGATGTGGCTGAACTGGTAGCTTTTTTAGCCAGTGACAGAGCCGGCTATATCACAGGACAAGCCATCACTATAGATGGCGGACTATTTCCCTAATCAGTCGCTGTCGCAACACGCCAATCTAACGCTGCCGTGTTTTTGGGATATCCAACTATTTCCCGGATGTGACATTTTATCTTCAGCCAACAAAATCCTTGTTGGCCCTTGTAACATCTTGGCAATTGCATCCGCTATAGCGCGTTAAAACCCTTTTTCCCGGAGCAAGGAAATAAGGAGTAATTAACGCTAATTTCATCGCTTTGCTATAATTTTAGTGAATATTGAGGAACGGGCAGACAGCAAAATTCTGGCAATCGCCTCGGGATAGCAAGCTTAAATGGCTAAAGATTACGTGATTAAAGTTATAGTTAAATAAGCCCGGCCTCGCACTCAATGCATTCCTGTTCAGATCAAGTCTTCATCCATTAAGACTTTGATATACTTGTTGCTAACAGTGGTGACCTGAGAAAAGGTTTGGGCTAAACGCTCTCTTGCCTTGGTATAATCCTGAGTCTCGATTTCAGCTTCTACTCCTAAGAGCTCTCCTTCTATCGCATTTGCCTTTGCTGGTCCAATGTAGCGACTGGCCATATTAAGCTCAGCTCTCAATGCCTCGAATACCCCTTTGGCTACTTCCTTGCCTCCCTCCAACCTTTCTGCCTTCAGCATTGCCAGTCTATCCAGGGCAGCCGATACCAAGAATAGGTTAGACTTTAGCCTTTCCGAGTGATGAAAGGCGAGATTTGCTTGCTTCTTATCCATAAATCACCTCGAGCCAAAATTATTTATTATCAAGCTAATTAAAGCAGAAAGGAAAGGGAATTGCTATGATAGTCCTTCACTAACTCTCGCCAAAGACTTCGAGAAACGTAATATGGAATCAGAGATAGAAGTGTGCCTATAATAA
>CAYYUO010000030.1:0-11865 GCA_964474965.1 uncultured Dehalococcoidales bacterium | reverse complement strand
GAATGCGCGGTTGAATTGCTGCGGAGCAGGGCAGAGGTTATTCTTGCTGACCGGCTGGACGGGTATCCCAATGTCATTGCCATGGTTGAAGCTGCAGATAAGAAAAGCCTGGCTGAAGCGATAATGCCTGTTCTCGGATGCATCGATGGCATCACCGAATACCTGAGTCTGCTGGTGACTCAAGACAATGAGATTCCGTTTGACCTTCTTGCTTCAAGTAATTCAACACAGCACAAAAGGAAGCTGAAAAAACCTGGCACTAGGAGAAAGACGACAATTTCGAAAGGAGATAACACGTATGCTTGCAGGAAAGCGCATTGCCATTCTGGCCGAGGAAAATTTCGAAGACTCCGAGCTCACGGAACCTCTGCGAGCGATGAGAGATGCCGGTGCTAGAGTACTGATTGTGGGCAGCGGCTCAAAGAAAAGTTACAAGGGAAAGAGAGGCCTGGCCGAGGTAAAGGTAGACACAACCGCCGATAAGGTTGAAGCCAGTCAATTCGATGCCATAATTGTCCCCGGCGGCTATGCTCCGGACAAGATGCGCCTGCACCAGCCGATGGTTGATCTGGTACGAGAGGCGCACGCTGAGGGCAAGATAATAGCCGCAGTCTGCCACGGCCCTCAGCTTCTGATCTCAGCCGATATAGTCAAAGGGCGCCGTGTAACTTCATGGCCTTCGGTAGCGGTAGACCTGAAAAATGCCGGCGCTATCTGGGTTGATGAGCCGATGGTCAGGGATGGCAATATCATCACCGCGCGTAAACCTGCTGACCTGCCGAAATTCAACAGGGCAATAATTGAGGCTTTAGTCTGAATCAGGATATGCCAGAAGGAGGTCAAAATGTACAAGAAAATTTTAGTTCCGTTAGATGGCTCTAAGTTGGCCGAGTGCGCAATTCCCTATGTAGAAGCGTTGGCTAAAGGCTGCGGCACAGAAAAGGTAATTCTGGTCAGCGTTACCGAGCGCATTCAAGGCTATAGCGCCTTGGCAGACTCTAGCCAGCCAACGGGTCGGCGAATTGTACCTGAAGCAGTAGGCAAGAAAGAGAAGCAGGCACAGAGATATCTGGGCAGAATAGCTAAAGCAATGGAAGCTAAAGGAATCAAGGTAGATACGGAGGTACTTCTTGGCGATCCTGCCGAGGAAATTATTATTTACGCAAAACATCCCGGCTGCGACCTCATAGTCATGTCCAGCCATGGTCGCACCGGTATCAGTCGGTGGACCCACGGCAGTGTTGCCGACAGGGTTTTCAGAGGTAGTCTCGTTCCCGTATTAATGGTCAGAGCGCCCGGGTGCGCACCTAGTATTTAAACCAGGGAGAGATAATAAGGGGCACATTAATGAACATAATAACGAAAGGAGGACGAAATGAAGCAATTTGGAGAACTATTTCAGACGGCGGACTGGAAGATGGAGAAGCATGTCCCGGTAATAGAGTGTGCGGACAAAGTGAAAGGCGGTGAGTTCTTTCCAGTGAATGTGACCCTGGGAAAGGAGATAGCTCATCCCAATACGACCGAACACCATATCCGGTGGATTTCGGTCTATTTCCATCCGGACGGGGAAAAGTTTACCTACCAGATAGGTCACTTTGAGTTTGCCGCCCATGGGGAATCGGTGGAGGGACCGGACAAAAGTTCGGTATATACTCACCACGAGGTTAGCTTGTCCATGAAAACCGACAAGCCCGGAGTTATCTACGCTGCCGCTCTATGTAATATACATGGGCTGTGGCAATCACAGAAAGAAATCGCGGTATCGAAATAGTGTAGTGAATCTAGGGAACAAAGGGCAGGTTGACCGATTTTGGCTGCAGTGTTGCCAGGGAGCAGAGCCTGAATCCTATTAAGTGAGAAAGGAGGACGCTATGGCTATAGAAATATGGAGACCAAGGTGGGGAATCACCCCGTGGAGACCATTCAGGGATTTAGAAGAATGGGAGCGGCGCTTTGATGATTTGTTCGGACGGCCCTCGTGGCGATTGCCTGTCGAGGAAAGAGGCTGGATGCCAGCGTTAGATGTCTTTGAGAAAGCGGACAGGTTCGTCGTCAAGGCAGAACTGCCGGGGATGAAAGAAGAGGATATCGATGTCTCGGTGGTCGGTGACACACTATCTATCAAAGGAGAAAAGAAGACTGAGACCGAGGTTAAGGAGGAGGACTACTATCGATGTGAACGCAGCTATGGCAGCTTTTATCGCTCGATCCCTCTTCCGCCTAACGTAGATGCTAACAAGATCGAAGCCAGCTTCGATGACGGGGTTCTTGAGGTCGCTCTCCCTAAATCAGCCAAGGTAAAACCAAAGAAAATTGCCGTATCAGCCAAGAAGAAGGCTACCAAATCAACGAAGAAGAAGGCTGTCAAGGCAGCCAAATGAAGTGTAAATGGCTCTGCTCCCCAGCAATGCTGGCATGAGTTGTGCAGGAATGGAATAGATGATACATGCCATCTGGCGATAGTCCTCTCGGGCTGGTCAGGCTCAGTCCTCGAAAGCAGCAAGAAAGGAGGTATGAGGTAACCAATGCCAATTGACTTTAATTTTATGGTTGGAGGAGAAGCCGGGCAGGGAGTGCAGTCGGTAGGATTCCTGCTGGCTAAAGTCTTTGCCCGCGGCGGCTATCACATCTTCGCCGACCAGGATTACGAATCAAGAGTAAGAGGCGGACATAACTTCTTCCGCGTCAGGGTCAGTGACGGCAAGGTAGATGCCATTGCCGAAGAAGTAGACATAATGATTGCACTTAACATGGACAGTATCGAATTGCACCAGCCGGAGGTGGTTACTAAGGGCATTATCATTTTCGATGGCGAAAAGATAAAAGGAGTCAGCGGTGATAATGGTAGCCTCTTGAGCATTCCGCTGGAAAAGCTGGCCGAGGAAAAGGCTGGAGACAAGCTCATGATTAATACCGTCGCCCTCGGAGCTGCTCTTTCCCTGGTAAATTACGATCTGAACATGTTAAATGAGGTTCTGGTAGACCGGTTCGGGAAGGGCAAAGTTAGCGATAGGAATATTGCAGCGGCAAAGGCGGGATACGACTATGTCCAGTCCGAGCACAAAGGCAACTTTCGTAAGATAAAGCCCCTCTCTGAGGCTAAGAGAATGCTGCTCACCGGCAATGAGGCAATATCTCTGGGGGCCATTGCCGCAGGATGTAAATTCATGGCTGCCTATCCTATGACTCCTGCCAGCTCTATCATGGAATATATGGCAGCCAAATCAAAAGACCTTGACTTGGTAATGGTCCACGCTGAGGATGAGATAGCTGCCATCAACATGGCTATTGGGGCCGCCTACGCTGGTGTCAGGGCCATGACTGCCACCTCTGGCAGCGGCCTTTGTCTCATGGTGGAAGGCATAGGGCTGGCGGGCATTACTGAGACACCAATAGTGATAGTTGACGGGCAGCGACCGGGTCCGGCTGTAGGCCTGCCCACCCGAACGGAGCAGGGTGACCTTCAGTTTGTGCTTCATGCCCACCACGGCGATTTCCCCAGGGCTGTCTTGGCACCGGCTACTATTGAAGACGCCTTTTGGGTAACGGTCAACGCTTTCAACTGGGCAGAAAAATATCAACTGCCGGTTATTATTTTAACCGACCAGCATCTGGCAAGCTCCCACGCCACCGTTGACCCGTTAGACCTCTCGCAGGTAACAATTGACCGCGGCATGTTATTTTCAGAGAAAGAAGATGACCCCTTGGAGTACATGAGACACAAGGTAACAAGGTCCGGTATTTCTCCCCGTGCCTTCCCGGGGCTGGGTGAGGCACTGGTGGTCACCGACTGTGACGAGCACGATGAGGAAGGACACCTCACTGAAGATGCTGGGGAGAGGACAGCGCAGGTGCAGAAAAGACTGCGCAAGCTTATTCCACTTGAAAAAGAGATCAGCACACCACAGAAGTATGGCCCTAAAAAGGCGGAAACAACTCTTATAAGCTGGGGCAGCACTTATGGAGCTATCCACGAGGCAGTGGATATCCTGCGCAAGGAAGACGCCAGCGTCAATATGCTTCACCTCAATGAACTATGGCCTTTCCCGGCGAAGGCGGTAGCCGATGCTGTCAGTAAGGCCCGAAATAGCTACGTCATTGAGAACAATGCTACGGGACAGCTTGCCCGCCTCATAAAGGCAGAAACGGGATATGATGTTAGCGGTCGAATCCTGAAATACGATGGGCGGCCCTTTACACCAGCCTATATCGCCCAAGCAGTGAGAAAGGAGGGACGCTAAAGATGGTCACAGTGTCTGATTATGCCGGACTTAAGCCGGCGTGGTGTCCAGGTTGCGGCAACTTCGGCATATTGAATGCACTAAATAGAGCACTGGTTGAGATGAGGATTGAGCCTCATCAGGTCTTACTGGTCTCCGGTATCGGCCAAGCAGGCAAGCTGCCTCACTACACCAGAGGCAATGTGTTCAACTCTCTGCATGGCAGACCGGTTCCGCCAGCCATCGGCGCTAAGATTGCCAATTCTGAGTTGATAGTCATCGCCGTCAGCGGTGACGGGGATGCCTATGGTGAGGGGGGCAACCATTTTCTCCATGCTGCCCGTCGCAATCATGATATTACCTATCTGGTACATGATAATCAGGTCTACGGGCTGACCAAGGGACAGGCATCACCCACCAGTGATGTCGGTTTTATCACCAAGACGACGCCTTACGGAGCAGCCAACCCGGTAAATCCTATCGCCCTGGCGATTGTCAGCGGTGCCAGTTTCGTCGGTAGGGGCTTCGCCGGGGATATAGACCACCTTTCCCAGCTTATTAAAAAGGGTATCACTCATCGGGGATTCGCCCTCATCGATATTCTGCAACCCTGCGTCTCATTCAACCATAAAAATACCTTCCAGTGGTATAAGGAACGGGTATATAATCTGGAAGATGAAAAGTATGACCCCAGCGACAGGAAGGCGGCACTGGAAAAGGCACTTATATGGGTAGAGGAAATTCCCATCGGGATTATCTATGAAGAAGATTTACCGGTTTACGAAGACCAGCTACCGGCACTGAGCGATGGACCGCTGGTGAAACAGAAAATTGACCCCCGTCGAGTTGAGAAACTCCTGGCGGAATTTATGTAAGTCGACGTGATTTCGGCGATAGGAGGGAGACCACTATGAGAATAGGTCAGTTCCTAGCAGAGAAAGGGAAAAGCCTTTCCTTGGAGTTTTTCCCGCCCAAGGATAAGGCAGCGGAGGATCGGCTATTCGAGAATATTGCTAAATTTGAGGCCCTCAATCCCACCTTTGTCTCGGTAACATATGGCGCCGGTGGCGGTACGTTAAAGAATACAAGGCATCTCGTACTGCGTATTTTGCGGGAGACTTCTCTGGTCCCCATGCCGCATCTGACATGCGTCGACCAGAATATAGACGAGCTTAAAGCTATTTTGGAAGACTACATGAAACTCGGCATTGAAAATGTGCTCGCTCTCAGGGGAGACCCGCCTAAAGGAGCTGAAAAGTTCACTCCGCTGGAAAACGGCTTCTGTTATGCCAGAGACCTTGTGCAACTCGCCGTCTCCTTATCGGGCTTCTCTATCAGCGTAGCCGTCTATCCGGAAGGCCACTGCGAATCGCCAAACCTCGAAATGGATATGTACTACACGAAACAGAAAATCGATGCTGGTGCTGACTTCGCCATAACTCAGATGTTCTTTGATAACACTTACTTTTATGATTTCCTGGAGAGAGCGGCTAAGGTCGGCATTAAGATCCCGATCATAGCAGGCATTATGCCAATTACTGACATCGATAAGACCAAAAGGTTCAGTCAAATGTGTAGCGCTACACTTCCTGAACATGTTATCCAGAGGTTTGAGAAGGTGGGCTCTGTGGCCGGGGACGCAAAGAAAATTGGTGTAGAAGTGGCTACCGAGCAATGTACTGACCTTTTGGAGCATGGTGTACGTTATTTCCATTTCTACACTCTTAATCAAAGTGACGCCGTACTTCAGGTAGTCAGTAATCTCGGTTTACAGAATCTGGGAGCCGAAAGAGTCGGAGGATTAAAGAAATCAGGGTGATTAGCAGTTATGTTAAACATCCGTAGGTAGGGACAGTAAACGAAGCAATATGTAGCATTACCTAAGGTTGAAGAACGAGGAGTATTTTTAGGAGGTCGTAATATGCCAACAGTAAGAGCGTTTTTCACCAATATGTCAGCGCCCATGCCTCTGGGACGGAAGCTGAAACTGGTGTTTCGCAATAACTTTATAAAGATTTGGCGAAGACAGAACTGTTGTGGTCATCCAGGAGAGCCAGGGTGTTGTGAAGGGTCTTCAGCCAAGCCCCACTCCCATGGGTCATGAAGTCGTGCTCTTCAGGTTATTCAACACCACAGGTATTAGCTCAGTAATGGCGGGATGTATGTGCATGCCCCTCTGTATCTGGTCAATGCCACCGCCAGACGCCATGACATTTATCACTTCCTGAATCAGAATAGGCGCGTAAGGGCCGATGATATGAAAACCCAGTATCTTACCGGTATCTGCCTCTACAACAGCTTTGGCGAAACCGTTTTCCTCCATCATGGCCTCGCCCTTGGCCACGTCTGAATACTTAGCCCTGCCGACCAGAATCTTATGTGCTTTTCTAGCAGCTTCTTCAGTCATTCCTACTGATGCAATCTGCGGGTGGGAATAGACAGCATGGGGAGCAGCGCTGTAGTCCATCCTTATTTTGCTGCCATGGATGGCATTATCGGCAGCCAGTGATGCTTCTACGTTGGCTACATGCGTAAACATCTGCTGGCCATTGATATCTCCCACGGCGAATATGTTCTTCTTGGTGGTCTCAAGATACTCATTAACCTTGACAAAACCTCTTTTATCTACCTCCACATCGGTATTCTCCACCCTCAGCAGGTCAGCGTTAGACCTTCGTCCCACGGCGACCAGAATTCTCTGTGCTGTGAATTCCTTTTTCACGCCACCCTTTGCATCCGTTGCGATAACAGTAACGCCACGCCCGTTTTTCTTCACTTCTTCAGCCCGAACATCGGTGTAAACATCCATGCGCCGACCCAGCTCCTTCTTCAAGGCCTCGGCTATCTCCGGCTCTTCGGCAAGGACGAGCCGGTCAGCCATCTCCAGAATAGTCACCTTCGTGCCCATGGCGGCAAAAAAGTGGCCGTATTCCACTGCAATATAGCCCCCACCGATAATTATGAGACTTTCCGGTCTCTCTTTTAATTGCAGTACGGTTTCATTGGTCAGGAAGTCCACACTATCCAAACCCTTTATCGGCGGTATCAGGGGGCGCGAGCCGGAGGCGATGAAAATCTTATCGCCCTTTATTTTTTCACCGTTAACCTCGATAGTGTAATCGTCAACAAAGTGTCCTTCGCCTTCATAGAAGTCTAGATTTTCCGCGTGGGAGAGCCCCTGCCTCATATGTTCTTGATTTTCCCGTACGAATTTCCTCATACGCTCCATGATAAAGCCGAAGTCGATGTTTCTTATCCCTGCTTCAATGCCCAGCTTTTTGGATTCCTGTATCTCGGCTATCCTGTCGGCAGCGAATATGAGCATCTTGGATGGTATACAGCCAAGATTGGCACAGGTACCTCCGAGTGGGCCTTTGTCCACAAGTGCCACATTTAGATCATGGGACAGGGCTTCCTCGATAATAATCATTCCGCAGCCTGAACCGATGACGATGACATCATATTTCTTCATAATCCCTCCGATCTCCATTTGCCCGGTACTTAAAAGCTTCGCCAGTGGTGAGTTGTAAACACTCGGATAACCAGCCCGAGACAGGATGCTAGCACCAAGCTTAGCACGATGTCCCCATTATAGAACCACCCAAGCGCTTATGTTTTTGGTCGTAGGGGCGACACTTATCAATAGGCTATGTGACTAGCCATCCACCGTCAATAACAATGGGAGCCCCGCTTATATAATCAGCCTCCTCGGACGCCAGAAAAACGGCAAGGTTAGCAATTTCCTCCGGTTGTCCCAGTCTTCCCTTAGGAATTCTTGCCAGTACCTGCGCCAACTGACCGCTTTCCTTGGCTCCCTTAGACATGTCAGTATCTATAGCCCCGGGGCAAATCGCGTTCACATTTATGCCCTGGGAAGTAAGCTCCAGCGCGAGTGCTTCGGTCAGAGCCACCACACCACCTTTTGATGCCGTGTAATGAGCTATGAGAGGAAAGGCAATGCCACATCCTCCAGAAGATATGGAGGCGATGTTAATGATGCGCCCCCACTTGTTCTTGGCCATGACTTTGGCGGCAGCCCGAGCACAGAGAAACTGCCCCTTGAGGTTTACGTTTAAAGTCTTGTCCCAGTCTTCATCCGTAAGCTCCAGGAATGGCTTGTAACTTATGATTCCCGCATTGTTTACCAGGATGTCAACTCTGCCAAACTCTGCCACTGTTTTCTTGACCATATCCTCAACGTCGCCGCCGGAACTGACGTCACACTTGATTGCCAACCCTTTTCGCCCCAGCTTTTCTATCTCATCAACAACCTTCTGACAATCTTCTTGGCTTATGTCACTAACAACTACATTGGCTCCTTCTCTGGCCAGAGCCAGGGCAATAGCACGCCCCATCCCTCTCCGGGCTCCAGTTACAATCGCTGTTTTGCCGTTTAGCCTCATATTTCTTCACCTCCTTGGTTTTATTATATGCTGAACCACGCTAGGTATGAAATTTCACGTCTCATATTTCGTTTTTCATATGGAGTGAAATTATAGTTTGCCTGCCATAGAGAAGTCATAAAATACCGATGGGAAATATTACAAAACTATGACATTTTATATCTGAATCCAAAGCGATAAAAGTCACAGACACAGGCCGCCCATGAGTATACAGTTATAAGATAAAGTTGAAGAAGTTTGCCCCCCTTTCATGTGAACTGGCTCATAGCGATATGGTCAGATGGTGAGAACTTGGAAGTCACTCAGGTGTTATAATAAAGCAAATTTTGCTACCCCGTGGGGATATGAGGTATGGCTGTTCAGTTGGAGTTTTTGAAGGGCATTCTATACTTTTCCGATCTTGGCCTTGCTGAGCTTGAGTCGATCAGAAAGCTCGTCTTTGAGAAAACTGCCGACAGAGCAGAAATGGTCTTGCTTGAGGGTGAATCGGCTGCGAATCTGTATTTTGTCGCTTCGGGGGTGGTGAAAGTGTTCAAGACCTCGGCCGAAGGGAAGGAGCAGATCTTGAACATCGTGCGCCCCGGGGAGTCCTTCAATGATGTCCCTATCTTTGACGGCGGTCCAAATCCCGTCAGTGCTCGGGCTATGGGACCCATTCTTCTTTATGGGATAAAGAAGAATGACATGGAGGCTATCCTCCGGAACCATCCACAGATAGCATTGAATGTGATTAAGGTACTGGCAAGTCGAGTGCGTCACCTCGTATCACTGGTTGAGGACCTGTCCTTCAAGCATGTTATCGGCAGAGTAGCAAAGATACTCCTTGAGCACGCCGGAAGTGAAATAGGCCGTGGGCCACGGCTTACACAGCAAGAGATGGCAGCAATGGCGGGTACTGCTCGGGAGGTAGTGGGCAGGTCGCTAAAGGCATTAGAGGAGGAAGGGGCGATTAAGTTGGATCGCCATCGCATAATAATTACGGATAAAGAAGCACTCAGAGAAATAATGGAGGCGCCTTCTTGAGACAAAAGTTGCAGACGGATGGCAAGCCTTACTTTTAAAATAATTGGAATGGAGACTGAAATCAGTGACTGAAATGCCTGTCATAGACCCCCAAAAGTGTGATGGGTGTGGGTTATGCGTTGGCGTGTGCCACTTAAATGCTCTGGCGATAGTTAACAATATTGTTACCATTGTCGAAACAGTGGAGTGCGACTGGTGTACGGACTGCGAACTCGTTTGCCCCACCGGCGCCATAAGTTGCCCCTTTGAGATAATCATCCAAGAGCCCTAGAGACCGACTAAGACCTTTTATATGATATTTTCACTCTCTTTCCTTGCCGATCTTTTAATGTTCTAAGTTTCTCTATCCCGTTGCCATGTCTGTATGAGACAAAAGTCGCATACAATGATTGCTCCCTCAAATACAATTATCTTGCATGGAAAATGCAGTTATCCGAACGAAGAATATATAGGAGGCTGAAGATGGTAACGGTTTTAGAAAATGTTAAAGATAGAGAACAAGTCTTTTCCCGGGATGAGGAATTAGATTTGGCTAATAAGGAGATTGATCAGGAGGATGAGGTTTCTGGGCATAGGATTAATCCTCCAAAGCGGGAGCTTGAGCTTGGTGAGGAGTCGTTGAACTTGTACCTCGCCGAAATAGGACAAACTCCCCTTCTCAATGCCGAGGAGACAAAAGTACTGAGCAGCCAGATAGAGGAGGGCAAGTATATTGCCCGGCTTGAGGAGGACTGGGTTGCTGAACATGACGCTCCGCCTTCGGCAATAGACTTGTTGTTGGCATTGATGGAGCGATTCAGTCGGGCGCGTTTGCTTTTTGAAGCCCTTTATCAGTATCTGGGTCTTCCTTCTCACGGAAGTATAGCAGATAAGGTATCGCACCCGGATCTACGCAGTGCAATTGATGGCAATATCGATCAGAATCTCTCGAGCGCTATAGCTAAAATCACTGGGGCAAGCCAAACTAAAACTGAGAAGGCCATGATTGAATTTTCACTGGACAGCCGGCTGATACCTTGGCATATCATAGAAGGAGCAAGCCAGAGGGGTTCCCTGGCCGAATTTGGGAAGGCGCTGCAGTCGCCAGAATTCCATGACAAACTGGAAGCGCATCGCTCAGAAATTGTCAAACACTTTGAGCAAGTAAGAGAAAGGTCCCGCCAGGCAACCAACCACATGATTCAAGCTAACTTGCGCCTGGTCGTAAGCGTGGCCAAGGGACATATTGATTGGGGTGTGCCTCTACCTGATCTTATTCAGGAAGGCAATATCGGGTTAATGCAGGCGGTGCAGAAATTCGACCATCGCAGAGGCTATAGGTTTAGCACCTATGCTATTCCCTGGGTCTGGCAGGCAGTCAACAGGGCAGTTAATGACCAGTCACGTATTGTGCGCCTGCCGGGCCACCTGGTTGAGGATCTGACGAAGCTATCCCGGGCAAGAAATAGCTTAGCCCAGAAGCTTGGTCGCCAGCCGACCGATAAGGAATTAGCTTCCGAGACGGGACTACTGCCCAAAAAGATAGCATTGCTGCTTAAGCTTAGTTCTAGTGGGTCAGTTTCTTTTGAGAAACCTGTAGGAGAAGAGGGAAGCCAACTTGGTGATTTCATCGCGGATCAGACAATTCTGCAGCCTGAAGAGCAGTCCACTGCAAGCCTGCTCAGGGAAAAATTGAGCAGGACATTAGAGTCGCTGACACCCAGGGAAAGACGCGTCATTGAATTGAGGTTTGGGCTGGACAATGAGTACAGTCGAACCCTGGCAGAGGTTGGCACTGAGCTAGGTCTCAGCAAGGAGCGAATACGCCAGATTGAAAAAGAAGCACTGGCTAAGCTGCGCCATCCAAGTAACAGCCGCGAGTTGATAGGGTATCTCGGATGACGAGTTTCAGGCTGTTTAATTTTGATTTTCTGTTCAAATTTCGGCATTTCATATACTGCCTTTTTTCGGCGGGGAATAAATCCCTGCCCTGCGAAATCTGATTGATGCAGTCAAGTTTGGTCAGGTCCTCAGAAAGCTGTGGTACAGGGATTTGATCAGTTATTTGGACGCCGGTCGGCACACTGAAATTAGAGAGGCTTATGTTAGCGAAATCCGATGATTTAGCTGGTAGGCCGTACAGGATTCGAACCTGCGACACCCTGATTAAAAGTCAGGTTGTCATTTTTCAGGATGTCGGCCTTTTTTCAAAGCTGGAATCGGCTTAAAAACTATTC
>CAYYUO010000029.1:0-12231 GCA_964474965.1 uncultured Dehalococcoidales bacterium | reverse complement strand
GGCTCATAACCCGGAGGTCGTTGGTTCAAATCCAACCCCCGCCACCAAGACAAAGATAAGGGGAGCTATAATGCTCCCCTTCAATTTTTGGGACCAGCAACCAAGATGTTAAATAAGGAAACACAGTGACTTTTACAGATTAATATATTTCCTCCCCGTACATCATATGATAGCCTTCCTGCTTAATCATAGGCATCACTTCCTTTAGGAAGCTCTGGAATTGCTGAGATGGGACGTCTCTCTGGTAGAATTCATCCAGGTTGTCCACATGCAGGATGCCGACATAGGTATAGGGGGACTCCCCCGTCACCGCCCCCTTTATCCTGACCAGCTCGAACTTACGAACCGAGGGCAGGCTCTCCAGGAAGGGGCCCTTGATATTTTTAACGTACTCCCGGTACTGCTCATCAGTCACACCATCGGCCAGGTTGTAAATAGAAATTTCCTTTCCCATCTTGGTCCTCCTTTGTTAAGACTCAATCCCGCGGGCCTTTAAGCCCGGTTTTTCAGGTCATAGTAGCTTGATTAAGAGAAAATATAGTTGGATCACCTATGTTTGTCAAGCATCTGACAAACCCTCAAGATATCCTCAAATTTCACTGATCTGGTACATCTCAGCACCATATCCAGCTTCTCCCAGCCATAACTCCGTAACCAAAAACTCACCTTTGTAGTGTCGATAACTCGGAGGTTAGTGGTTTGAAGCAAGGTGTCTGTTCAGCCGTCTGCGGCGACTTAGCTGATAAGCGTCCAGCCCACATAGCACTGCCCCTCGAAGTTGTCTCCCACGGCGACTATGGTGCCGTCGGACTTAAGCCCCACCGTATGCCCGCAGCCCGCGGCGACCTGGGCGATGTCTCTCCAGCCGCCAACATCGCGCTCCCCGGACCAATTAGCCCCTACAGCGACCACGGTGCCGTTCTCCTTAAGCCCTACCGTGCGACAGCAGCCTGCGGCAATTTGGATGATGTCCGTCCAGTCACCGACATTGCACTCCCCATATTCGTTGTATCCTACGGCGACCACGGTGCCGTCTGACTTAAGCCCTACCGTGTGGCGGCAGCCTACGACCTGGACTATGTCCGTCCAGCCGCCGACATCGCACTGCCCGTAGGCGTTCCATCCCACGGCGACCACGGTGCCGTCGGATTTAAGCCCTACCGTGTGAAGGTCGCCGCAGGCGACCTTCTTGATGTTCGTCCAACTGCTGACATCGCACTGCCCATGGTCGTTGTCTCCCGCGGCGACCACGGTGCCGTCGGACTTAAGTCCCACCGTGTGCCAGCCGCTTGCGGAGACCTGAATGATGTCCGTCCAATTGCCGACATTGCACTGACTCTCGTAGTTCCGTCCCACGGCGACCATGGTGCCGTCGGACTTAAGCCCCACCGTTTGCAACTCACCTGCGGCAACTTGGACAATATCCGCCCAGCTGCCGATGTCGCACTGCCCATAGTCCTCGTATCTCTCGGCTCCCACAGCAACCACGGTACCGTCGGACTTAAGCCCTACCGTGTGAGCTCCGCCTGCGGCGACCTGGGTGATGTTCGTCCAGCCGACATCACACTGCCCCTCGTCGTTGTCTCCAGAGGCGACAACTCTGCCGTTGTCCCTAAGCCCCACCGTGTGACGTTCGCCTGCGGCGACCTGGATAATGTCCGTCCAGCTCTGGCTGCTGATATTGCACTGTCCCTCATCGTTGTTACCCACGGCAACCACGGTGCCGTTGGACTTAAGCCCTACCGTGTGAGCTCCGCCTGCGGCGACCTGGGTGATATCCGTCCAATTGCTGACGTTGCACTGCCCGAAGTCATTGTTACCCACGGCGACCACGGTGCCGTCAGACTTAAGCCCCACCGTGTGAGCTCCGCCTGCGGCGACCTGGGTGATGTCCGTCCAGTTGCCGACATTGCATTGCCCGTGAGAATTGTCTCCCACGGTAACCACGGTACCGTCGGACTTAAGCCCCACCGTGTGACCTCCGCCTGTCGCGACCTGGACGATGTCCGTCCAGCCGCCGACATTGCATTGCCCGTCGCTGTTTTCCCCCACAGCGACCACAGTGCCGTCCGACCTAAGTCCCACCGTGTGCTCACTGCCTGCGGCGACGCGGGTGATGTCCGTCCAGCCGCCGACGTCGCACTGCCCGTCAAAGTTGTCTCCAATGGCGACCACGGTGCCGTCGAGCTTAAGCCCCACCGTGTGGCCGCCTGCGGCGACCTGGGTGATGCCCGTCCAGCTCTGGCTGCTGACATCGCACTGCCCGTAGGAGTTGTCTCCCACGGCAAACACCCTGCCGTTGTCCTTAAGCCCCACCGTGTGAAAGCCGCCTGCCGCGACCATAGGGGTACATTCGGGCCCAAAGTGAGCCGTTATGGACTCGTGGCGGCCAATCATGATGTAGGTTATGGCGGCATCGGGATTGTTAACATAGCCAGTCCACTCGACAAAGCGGTAACCTGCGTCGGCCTCGGCTACTAGATCCTGCGTCGGACAACATTGTGGAACAAAATAGGTAAAAGTACCCTCTCCAGGGACGGTTACCGACCCTCCCTCGGTGCTGTCGATAGTGAGTGTGACAAAAGGATTACAGCCTACCATCCCGGCAATTAAGGCTGCCGTAATCAGAAAAAAGCTAACTCTTGCCGCGTAATAGCGTCTCCTCGAACCAAGTATTGTCTTCATAGCCCATACTCGCCTCATAATACTTATTGCACTAGTATATGATAACATTGTTAAATTCTCATTAAGGAAGTTGTCACTAGTTTTTGTGCGGTGTCCAAGACATATTATAGAGTTAAGGGGTGACAATCCATTTACCCCTGATTTATCCGAACCCATATCAACAACGAGGAAATGCACGATACCCACCGAAAGTATGCCCCGTTTGCCAGTGCAGTACCTCTTTGCCCTCGTTGACAATCTCGCCATTCAGGGATAATAATTACACGAATCCTCCGAGGACCATCCGATGTCGAAAAAGCTAACGGTAATCCCTGAGCAGTGTTCCGGTTGCAGGATCTGTGAACTTGTATGTGCAATCAAACATTTCGGAGTGAACAATCCCAAGAAGGCGGCGATAAGAGTCTTGACCACATACCCTCAACCGGTCGTGAGAATGCCGATTGTGTGCAGCCAATGTAAGGTGCCCGCATGTGCGCAAATATGTCCCTCTGATTCCTTGCGATGGCTTGATGGCGTTGTGCAACTGGACGAAGAGAATTGCACTTCCTGTTACAAATGCGTGGAAGCCTGTCCTTTTGGAGCGATATATATACATCCAGATTATGACCTGCCCATCAAGTGTGATATGTGTGGAGGAGACCCGGAGTGTGTCAAGAAATGTCCCAAGGGAGCACTCATGCTCATACCGGAGGCTGCCCTGGGCGAATCCAGGCGTCTCAACAACGTCCTGAGCTACACTCAGATGAAGGAAATTGAGTTCTATGAGAAGGGCGAAAAGAAGGTCATCCGCTATGCCGAGGTAGGAAAAGAAGAGCTATGAGCATAAAGAGCGGATATTTTAAGCAACACCTCCACGTAGACCTTACGAAAGGCACTGCTGAGCGCCGAACCACGGCGGACGCCTTCATCGAAAAGTATATCGGGGGACGTGGCTTTGGCGCGAAGTTGGTCTGGGACAATCTAAAGAAGCATGATTTCAAGATAGACCCCCTTGGCCCTGAGAATCTTCTGGTTGTCGCGCCGGGACCTCTGACCGGGGTTTACCTGCCCTCATCGGGAAAGAACTCCTTTGTCGCCATCTCACCAGCTACCGGGCTCTACGGTGATTCTTCCATGGGTGGTGGCTTCGGTATCGAGCTCCGACAAACGGGAACTGATATTCTCTCCGTTACCGGCAAGGCGCCGGAACTATCTGTTCTTTTCATCGACAATGGTGAAACGACAATCCTTCCCATGCCCGAACTGAAAGGAAAAAGCTGTCTGGAAGCCGAAGGAATGATTAAAGAGCGACTGGGCACCCACGCTGTCCATGTTGCTACGATAGGCATTGGAGGCGAGAACATGGTCAGGTTCGCCTGTGTCAACACCGACTGGAGCCGCAATGCCGGCAGGGCTGGGATGGGCGCAATCATGGGGGCCAAGAACCTCAAGGCAATTGTTGTTCGGGGGCACATGGATCTTCCCGTCTATGATGTGGCCGGGCTAATGGCGGAGGCTGAACAAGCTTTCAAATATATGGAGGAACACAAGTATTTCAAACTGTGGCAGCAAGAAGGCCTGATGAATGTCATCGATTACGCCAACGAGAAGGGTATTCTGCCTACATACAATTTCAAGGATAGCGTTTTTGCCAGGCACGACCAGATCAACGGCACAACAATGGTAAATCGCTATAAGATAGGTGATAGTGCATGCTTTTCCTGTCCCATGTGTTGCGGCAATATTTGCCTCGTTAAGAGCGGGAAATATACGGGCACGGTGGTTGAGGGACCAGAATATGAAACCTGTGCTATGCTGGGACCAAACTTGGGGATTGACAACTTCGCTGCGATACTTTCTGCAACCCGGCTGTGCGATGAACTGGGTATAGATACAATTTCCACAGGTAGCATCGTGGGAGCTACAATAGAGGGGTACGAAAAGGGGATTTTGTCGCTCAGCGACCTCGATGGCAGGGAGATTGCTTGGGGAGATGAGGATGCCATCTTGGAACTGATACAAAAAATCGCTCACCGACAGGGCATCGGTGACATTCTTGCTGATGGCTCTCACCGTATTATCGAGAACTGGCCCGAAATGGACAAAATTATCCTCCAGGTCAAGGGCCTTGAGCAGTCGGCCTATGACAGCCGCGCCAGCATTTCCATGGGTCTGGCCTATGCTACCTCGGACATAGGCGCACATCACACACGGGCCTGGACCATTGCCAAGGAAATGGAAGAGGGTCAGAACTGGACTAACGACGAGAAGGTTGACACCGTGATATATCACCAGAAAGTGCGCCCGTTGTTTGACATGCTTGGTGTTTGCCGGTTGCCTTGGATTGAACTTGGGCTGAGCGAGCGGCACTATGCGAACTTCTACAAATATGTGACTGGCAACGAAACGTCCCTTGAGGAGCTTCTAGGACTCTCGAATGACATATACGACCTGACAAGACTGATAAATGCCCGCCTCGGTATGAGCCGCAAAGATGACACGCTTCCCTACAAGGTTTGGGCTAATCCTCCTCTTACGGGTCCAAACGCGGGCAAGGTGATCGGACGGGAAGATTTCCAGAAGCTTCTTTCACTGTACTATCAGAAGCGCGGCTGGGATGAAAACGGCATTCCACCAGCTGAGGTGGAAAAGAAGTTTTCAGACTAGCTTCTGGGGAATAATTTATCCCGGCTTAATGCGATGTGTAATATCCTCCACCGATTTCACATTTATGGCTGCCAGCTCAGGAAGGGGTAGGTCACTCCATTGATGATATTCCAAATGCAGGTGGTGTTAGTCGAGCCGGGAGCGACTGCGGTTATGTTCCAGCCTGCACCTGAGAAAGTGGCGATGTCCTGCATTTCCGTGGTGGTCTTGCCAGTCCCGCCAACCGAAGTAGATTGTCCGCTTGTTTCGATGTCCCAGAAGGAATTGCTTACGATGAGGTCAGAAAAGTTCAATCCCACCAGACCGCCAACATCCCTATCGCCAGTCACGCTGCCTGTGGAATAGGAGTTGCGGACAGTACCCCTACCACCTCCCACCAGACCACCAACGAACCCATGGCCAGTCACGCTGCCGGTGGAATAGGAGTTGGTCACAGTGTCCCCATTACATCCCACTAGACCACCAACATAGTATCTCTCGCCATTTACATTGCCCGTGGCATAGGAGTTTCTCACAGTACCGTCATCAATATGCCCCACCAGACCGCCAACCTCATTGTCACCAGTCACAGTGACGTTCACCACTCCGATATTTTCGATATGCCCTCCACCAACTATACCAAAAAGCCCTACCAAAGATTCGTCGGGGCGGTTAATGAATAGGTCACGTATTTCGTATCCTTGCCCGTCGAAACTCCCGGTAAATAAATCAATCCGGTATGGATCATGTGGATCAGGAGATCCAATCGGCTCCCAGCCCTTTCCCTGATTGGCTGTCGGGCTCGCCAGCTCCTCATAACCAGCGGTAGTGGAGTCAAGGTCGTTCATCAAAGTATGGTTGCCAGCCAGGTTGTTCCTGACATCATCCAAATCATACCAGGTCTGTATTTCCAGGTTTTCGGAAGGAGGAGTATAACCGTCACCGTCACAGCCTACCATCCCGGCAATTAAGGCCACCGTAACCAAAAAGATGCTAACTCTGACTAGGTATTTGCGTCTCCTCGAATCAAGTATTACCACTCTGCAACCTCTCTATCAGCCAGGTTAACTGTTACCGGCTTGGCCCCGTGCGCTTTATTAGTTACCTGGCTGGTTTGCGCCTGACACCTTTCGGCTGAGATCTTCGCCAGAGGTAAAGGCCAAACATAGGCCCGACAATGGCTGCGAGCACAACAATATCGCCACTGTTTGTGTTAGTCTCGGAAAGTAAACCTAAAGAATCCCCTTCTGCATAGCTAACCATCTCGATATCTACCATTTGGTCAGCAGTGACCGTGCCTCTCAATTTCGTCAGGTAGAATTCATCACCAGGCAAATAAGTAGAAACCAGCTCAGGTAGTATCTCATAACCAGACAGGTCTTCAACAGACACGTTGTTCCCGAATTCTAAGGTAAACGCGTTGTCTTCCCAGTTGCCATATCCAATATATAACGGGTATTGTTCGGGCACCATTACGTGGTCAGCAAGCACGTACAGAAGCACTTCAGGCGACGTTGCACTCAGCGAGGTGATTCGCAATGGATAGACTATCTCGTCGGATGCAAAGCTCAGTACTATGGGCTCAATGGCCCCCTCGGCCAGGGCAGCAATGGGTTCTTCTTCAACTTCTTCTTCATACCCAAAAAGGTCGACATCTACCATTGCGTTGATTCTGGTGGCTACGAAATACCATTCCCTCTCGATGTACTCACTGATAATTTCCTCACCCTCTTCCGGGAAAACGTACCCGTTTGCGTTCAGCCAGTCTGCCAGTGCTGTCGCGTTCGTCGCTGACAAAATGGCCGTAGCATAAGGACCGACCACCTGTTCCTCAATAACATCCACTCCTTCCTGATCCCCTGGAGTAGTGCCCTCAAAACGCCCTAAACACCCGAACCCGCCCTTACCTCCGGGGATTGCTGTTGCGGTGAAGTCGGACAACTCCCAGAATAGCTCGGGGTCGGTAACTGCTATCTCAGGCTTATCAGGCAGGGGAATAACCCAGGCGAAGTCCTCAGCATCACCCTCAAAGCTGACCGACAGAATCAAGTGCTCTGTACTGTTCCCATATAGTATGACAGCTTTCTGAGCCGATTCGTAAAGATCGCGGTACATCGAATCTGGAAAGAAACATCCGTCGGCAAGGACTGGAGCAGCCGTCGTTGACAATAGAAACAGAACAGCGATCAGCGGTGCGGCTATCAACTCTTTCTTCATATGTCACCTCCAGATTTTGCAGTAGCATGACTTATGAGGCAGTCTGTTTTTGTCATTGCGAGCACCCGAAATCCAAATGCTTGTATGACAAAACTTATCCTTTGTGTCATTCCCTATGGTCTCCTTAAAATACTCATGTTACTATCATATAGTACTATTATTAAATTCTCATTAAGGAGATTGTCACTAGTTTTGTGTAATGTTCAAGACATATTTGCTGAACACGATTTCAGTCCTGCAGCCCGGAAGTCGTTGATCCAAATCCGACGCCCCGCCACCAATTTTCAAGGCTAAATCGGCCATTATTCGGGCCCCTCGGATGAGCGGGTTTTGTTTTTGCTAACGGATTGCTAACGGCCTGATTGTGTTTTACCATACGAACACTATATTTCATTTTCAGCAGGGGTATGATATATTCAAATAAACAATAATTTCGGAGGTGAAAATATAGATATGGTTGAAGCTGGCATAATTATGGCTGGTCTTGGTCTCTTGCTTGGTGGTATTGGTATAATTTGGGGTGTGAGTATGTGGTCAAAGCGGAAATAGGGGAAATAACTTAGTCAATAATCCATTTTAATACTTGAACTGAATACTAACGCTTTCCTGTAGTACTCCAGACAATTCGCAGATGCAATACTACTATAGTAGCGTGAACCATATCCAAAGCAAACGAACCGCCCCTCGCCCCCTTCAAATCCACCCCCGCCACCAAGAAATTAAGCAGGCAGGATAACTTTCAGATATTTTCACCCTCACCTTAATTCCTCCCACTCGCCTGCTGGAGTCATACGGTGAGCAGGTCGAAGGAAAGGAGATTGCTTCGGCTCAATAAATCGGGCCTCGCAGTGACGGAGGTGAGGGAAAGGAATCTTACAGGGGCTTGTCTGATTTGCCGCAGCGAGCTTTAATCGCTAAAATATCGTTTCAGGCAAATGTATCACAGTACGAAGGACTATTACTCTATTCTTGGTGTTTCTGAGGGGGCTAGTCATGAGGAAATAAGACGTGCTTTCAGAAAGCTTGCTATGAAATATCATCCCGACAGGAATCTGGGAAATGAGCAGTGGGCCGGGGAAAAATTTAAGGAAATCAACGAAGCCTATGCCGTGCTGGGCGACGAAGTGAAGCGGCAGGAATATGATAGAATGAGACAGGCCGGCTTTGCTGGATATGGTGCTCAATATGCTGGTGGGCGCTATTACAGTCAGGAGCAGGTGTTTGCGGATGCCTTTACTAATCCCTATTTATTTCAGGAGCTGGCAAGGATGTTTCAGGAAGCTGGTTTGAGGTTCGATGAAGGATTTGTGGACAATTTGTTCTTTGGTGGCAGAGGTTTTGTTTTCACCTTTCCAGGTCAAACATTAAGAAGAGATCAGTCTACAGCGACTTCGGAGTATAAACCACCTTTATTATTACGACTTTTCAGCAAGGTCATCAGGTTTACTCTTAAGAGGGTGCTAGGTGTGCAGGAGCTCTCGTGGCGGAGCAAGGGGGAGGACTTGTACCATGAAATCTGTCTCTCACGGAAAGAAGCTGCATCCGGGGTTGATAAGAAAATAAAATATAAGAGAGGCAAGGAAAAGAAAAAACTTATAGTCAAAGTCCCCCCAGGGGTTACCCAGGGCACGAAGGTAAGGCTGAGGGGGATGGGATTGGAAGGGGCGACTCCCGGTGACCTCTTCATTACTGTTAAAATTAAGGGTTAGCGGACATGGGTGCTTTCGAAGATTTTGTTGACGTAGTAAAGCAGACAGAGACTATGCAAGCTCTACTCCAGAACCTGGAAAAGGAGCCGGCGAAGCTCCTGGCTGCTATTTGCCGGGAGTATGAAGCGACTAAAAAAGCAGTTCCCGACCATCACCTTAATGTGGCGGGGTACTTTGGCGAGGCAATGTTGAGGGCATTGGTATCGGCGAATTTAATTACCAGGGAACGGGAGGATAGGTTCTCCCTCTACGGCTACAAGCCGACTGAGGAAGGACTTAAGTATTATAAGGCCATGCGTAAAGAGAAGAAAATCTAGTGTACAAGCTCATCGATACTCATGCCCATCTTGACGAACTGAAAAACCTCGATTTGATGCTCGAGGAAGCTAAAAAAGCAGGCGTTATTGCCATAGTAGCTGTGGGGTCGAACCACCAATCGAACATAAAAACATTGGAAATATCGCAAAAACATCGCCGTTTTGTCTATCCTGCTTTAGGCTTACATCCCTGGGAGCTAGGTAATCTTGGAACTTCTGAGATAGATGATAATTTGAGGTTTATTGAGCAGAATATTGCTTCAGCGGTTGCTGTTGGTGAAATAGGTCTGGACTATGACAAGAGGGTGTTGAAGGTAGCGTCCAAGGAATTGCAGAAAGAGGTTCTTGGTCGGCTTCTGAATATAGCCAGGAAATATGCTAAGCCAGCGGTAATTCACAGTAGATATGCCTGGAAGGATGCACTACAACTGATTCAGGACGCCGGCATAGATAAAGCCGTTTTTCACTGGTTCACTGGCTTTTCCAGTGTTCTTAAGGGTATAATTGATGGTGGTTATTTTGTTTCTGCCACGCCAGCTACGGAGTACCATGAAGAACATAGAAGGGCAGTCAAAGAAGCACCTTTGCCGAGATTACTTCTGGAGACAGATTGCCCTGTCACTTATGGAAGGGAAGCACGGTATGAGTCCCAGCCTGCTGATGTTTTAAGAGACCTGGAAGCCGTGTCCCAACTTAAAGGAATTGCTAAAGCTACAATTGCTGAACAGACAACGAGAAATGCCATTAACTTCTTTTCTTTAGATATAGTATTTTAAATAAGGAGGTCAACCCATGATGCAATCAATAGTAGGTGAGGATAACTTTCAAAATGCTGTTTTGCAATCGAAGTCGCCGGTTGTGGTAGATTTCTGGGCACAATGGTGTGGTCCTTGCCTGGCTGCCGCTCCTATTCTGGAGGAACTGGCTAAGGACTACGATGGCAAGGTGAGTTTTGCTAAGGTGAATGTAGATGAGAATGGTCCTGTGGCTGCCCGATATGGCATAGCTGCCATTCCCACCATGCTCGTATTCAAAGGCGGGCAACCTGTTCAGCAAATTATCGGCTACAGGCCTAAGAAGGAACTCCAAAAGGTGTTAGATGAAGTTCTTGGGGAGTAAATTATACACTAGCCCTTAATAAATCTACGCGGATGGTGAAAAGAAATCGCGAATGAAATCAAATTCCCCGGGCAGAAGTGCTAATAACAAGGGAAATCGCTCCATCAAGAATTTGGCTATCACCGATTGACTAATAGCTGCCTCCGTGCCCGGGTAGTACTTACCGACAATAGCTAGAACGGCGGCACATAACAGGCTCCCTATAATGACGCCAATGACACAGCCCACAAGCTTATCCTGCCAACCAAATATGGTGAGGTGAACCCACTTGGATACAAGCGAGCCAATCAAACCAGCTACAATTAAGGTAGCTATTAAAATGATGGCGTAAGCAGCTATGTTGGCCGAGGTAGCACCGGAGGGAGAAAGCAATGCCGCAAGCCCGCCGTAATAACGCCCGGCTAAAACTATGCCACCTATTAACCCGGCAATACTAAATACTGTCTTGATAATTCCTTGCCGCAAGCCCAAAATACCCAATAAAACTGACACGACTATTATGACTATGTCCAACCAATTCATTGCTCACCTCTCCAATTCTTTATTTTATCATACGATAACCACCAGTTTGCTCAATATCCTTTCCTTGGTGGGCGGTCTAATTGTTTCTATGCTAAATTTCGTCACATTCAAGCCTGTAGTCGCAGTAAGAGCACATCCATGATGGGCATTTAGGGAGCTGCAGTGGTGATGTCGCTTTTTCCAAAAGCTCAAGCCTGCGTAATGCTTCAGCTTTAACGGCATTCAAATTCCTGAAATTTACATCGTAGACCATCAGCTTGGCATCCTCTTTGGGAACTCTAACATAGTAGAGCAGCAGCCTGCCTTTTGTGTTCTCTGTTAAGGCGCAGTCAAACCCCAGGCGGAGGAAATAATGAGGGAATGTTCTGGGCAAGCGTTCTCTTTCCACCAGTGAAGAAAATTTTGGGCCGCGCAAAATGGTGGGCAAGTTCTGCCAGATTTGGACCAGGTCGGCTAGCGGCGCATGCTTCACGGGAATCCTCTGTGCTTCGCCCGGGGCACCGTAGCGTAATGAATCGCGGAGTGCATCGAGAAAACCAAGCTCATCCATGGAACGAAGGTACTCTTCCTTCTCTTCCCGGACTCCTTCACTCAACTTAAGGCGCTCAAAATATGCTTTGCGGGGGAAGACAATATCGTTGATGCCAAACACTTGGGACGGTTGAGCCCCAGCCATCTTGCTGAGGAGTTGCTCACAGGTCATGCTATCGACGTGGATTTCCCCGGCTAACTCAGCTATCTCATACGATGCTGGGGCCGATGTGGTTGCGCAGTCGCATACCTGGGAATAATCACAGTGCTTGTTGAACCAGGGGCAAACGGGGAGATTGCTGGGGTCGTTGGAAATGAGTGCTTGCACCAGGAGGTCTCGTCTCCGCCGCATTTCCTCTCGAATTGCTTCCAGGTCCGGGAAATTAACGTGATAGACAAGCAGAGGAGAAGTCGAGGGCGATTCCTCTCCCTGGCGCTGATAGATGATAATTTCTCCCTCGTGGGCATTGACCATAGCACAGTACATGCCCAATTGCTCGATATAA
>CAYYUO010000028.1:0-12312 GCA_964474965.1 uncultured Dehalococcoidales bacterium | reverse complement strand
TGGTGATGTCTGGGTCTTTCAAGATTTTATCGATTGTTGTGTCAATAAGCCGTTTACTGCTCTCACAGCCAACCACAATTCCTGCTTTTATCTGCCCCAACTCAATCATATTTGCCAGAGTTACCATACCGTTGATGAAACCCAGGCAGGCATTGGAGATGTCGAAAATGGTAGCTGTGGGAGGAAGGCCTAAAGAGTCATGGACCACGGTAGCCGTCGCTGGCTCCAGGAAATCGCGGGATACCGAGGTATGGAGCAGGCATCCGATATCCTCTTTTTTAATGCCGGACTTACTAATGGCTTTTTCTGCCGCTTTTATACTCGCCTGGCTCGGCGTTGTTCCATCGTCCCAGAATCGCCGTTCCCGAATCCCAGTCATCAATTCCAGGCGCCCGTAGGAAAGATTGAATTTGTCATATATCGGGGCTAGTCTTCCTTCCAGGCTCAAAGATGTCACGATATTATCAGGCAGTTCATAACCGAAAGACTCAACACAGACCCGGTTGTATTGCATTCAATACCCTGCTTCTCCCTCACCAGCACCGTGAGGAGCTACAACGGAAAGTAGATATATCAAGTCCACAGGCTCACTTTGGCCTGCTCGCTATTAATTTCGGAATATGGAATTTTGTTCTGAGATTTTCCCAACTTTCTGTGGACTCCGGGGGAATTATCTCGTCCGGAATGTACTTCCCTACTCCAGCAAGGACAGCACAAACCTTTCTCGAGTTCGCTACCTCGTCAGGGACATATTTATCAACGGCAGCAATAACAGTAGAGCGCAGCTTATTGGAAGCTAATTTCTCGACCACCCTAATTGCGAAGGAAATCAGTCTATTGGGGACACGTTTATCCAAAAAATTGAGGCCAAAGAGCAGCAGCCTATCTGGAGCATATTTATCTACGACTTTCACAAAAAGAAAGAACCCCCTCTTTGTAAGGGACCTATTTATAGAATCGAAGCTGGGCTTTTTTAACGCCATGATCTCTCCCACCCAAGTACCATACCTTTATCACATTTTATTACTATTTACTACTATTTGTCAAACACGATAACCTACCTCTACCATCCTGTAATTGACACACTGGAGTGACCGGAGTAAAATACATTGTTTTGATATGGCTGATGTAAAGCTTGGTTCAGGCGAGAGTTTCGAGGCTCTGCTGCGTAGATTTAATAGGCAGGTGCAGCAGGACCGCATTTTAGCTGAAGTTCGCCGCCGCAAGCATTTTGAAAAACCTAGTGAAGAAAGGAGAAAGAAAGCGGCAGCGAAAAGGCGGAAAAGTTCTAGATAGTCGGGCGATGGCGCTGAAGGATAGTATTCAGGAAGCGCTGAAGGGAGCGCTTAAGCGGCAGCAGAGAGTAGAGGTTGCTACATTAAGGTTATTGTTATCTGAAATAAAGAATGCTGAAATTGCGCAGCAAAAGCCCGCTGACGATAACAAAGTACTTGATGTTATTAGCAGGGAAGTAAAACGTCGTCGGGAGAGCATCGAAGCCTTTAAGAAGGGTAATCGTAGCGATCTGGTGGCGCAGGAAGAAGCAGAACTGGCTGTTCTTATGAGCTATCTTCCTGAGCAAATGAGTCGGGCGGAGATCATGGCAGCGGCACGGCAAGTGGTTGATGCAGTTGGAGCTAAGGGGCCGAGCGACAAAGGCAAAGTCATGTCTCAGCTTATGCCTCAACTCAAAGGCAAAGCTGATGGCAAAGAAGTCAGCGAGATAGTTTCAGAATTGCTTGCTGCTAGCTAGGTTTAGAAGGCGAGCAAGGTTTTCAAATTATGCGGGATGGCGGTAAAAGAGCACCGCCATTATTCTTTGCAGTATGAAATTTGGATCGTCATTTTTCCCAGCACCTAGACTGATCCATATTGTTACTATGCCCTTGACGCTTTGTTCCGCAGAATGAAATCTTGGTGAATGGAATCGGTTAATGAAAATCTCCAAGGAAATTCTGGATGAGGTTGCCTTAAGCGAAAAGGAATATAAGCTTATCGTGCAGCAGCTAGGGCGAGAGCCTGGCGGGATGGCCTTGAAAGACAAAATCCTAAATGCTAAACAGAAGAAAGGAAAAATTTAGTTCCTCTCATCTAATGGCAAAAATTCAAAACGGAATGAGTTTTAGTATTCGAATTTGGAATTTTGAATTTGTTTAGGATTTAGGAATTAGAGCTTTAAGTAGATGGAAGTTTCTCCGTTTCGAGGTATATACTATAACCAAAGAATAGTTGGAGATTTAGCTCGGGCCCTTTGTCCTCCCTACGATGTTATCAATCCTGAACAGCAAAAACTTTACTACGAAGGAAATAGTTACAACGCTATTCGCTTGGAATTCCCCGCTGAAAGACTGGAACCGAAAGGTGATAGATATCAAAGAGCAGCTATTACCTTTCAGCAATGGTTGAAGCAAGGAGTTCTTCAGCTTGACAGTGTATCCAGCTTCTATTTGCATGACCATCGTTTTGAGTATTCAAGCGAAAAAAGGGTAAGGCGTGGGTTGATAGCTCGCGTTAAGCTCGAACCCTGGGGCAAAGGTATATATCCTCACGAAGAAACATTTTCCAAAGCTAAGAGCGACCGGTTACAGCTAATGCGAGCTTGCCGAGCTAACTGCAGCCCGTTGCTTTGTCTTTACAATGGTTCTGAGCGAAAAATTGCCTCGATATTATCTGAAGCATCCCGAGCTAAGCCCATGATTGAGACATCAGTTCTCTCTCTTTCGACCGGAGGGGGTCGGGATGAGGGTGGAGAAGCTCATACTCTATGGGCGATAACTGAACCAGAAATCAAGCGGGAGCTAAGTCAGTTTCTATCTTCTCAGCCACTTTACATTGCTGATGGTCATCACCGCTACGAAACAGCCCTAAATTATCAACAAGAAAGAGCGAAAGAGCAATCTCTAACTGGCAAAGAAGCCTTTAATTACGTAATGATGGAATTAGTTGACTTTTCTGACCCTGGACTGGTTGTTCTACCTCTGCACAGACTGGTGCGTAATATAGCGCCTTCTGTATTGAGGCAACTGGAAGACCAACTCAAGAGCTTCTTTGTCCTTGAGTCTGCCCCATTCGAAGCTGGTGGCCTCGACTCGTCGGGGCTGTCGACTGATAGCTTTTTGGGAATCCTGGGCTTACAGCCTAGCCCAGTGGTCATATTGAAGAGGCGTCAAGATATTTCACTTGAGGACATGATGCCTGGCAACAGGTCCCAAGCTTACCGGGAGTTTGACGTTAGCATCCTTAATCATATTATTTTGGATAAGATGTTGGGGCTCACTTCAAAGGAAAACTTCGTTTATACCGTGGATTTGAAAGAAGCCTACCAGAAGATAAAGGACGGGGAATATCAATTAGCTTTCTTATTAAATCCGCCGCAGCCGGAGATGGTCAAGGCTGTTGCCGATGCTCAAGACAGGATGCCAAGCAAATCAACTTATTTCTACCCCAAGCTCCCCGCCGGTTTAATCATTAATCCTCTGGACTGACCGGGTTTGCAAGAAGGCAATCTATAGCTTTACTACTTTAGCACTGTAAATACCGGGAAGGGCAAGTATCTCCTGTAGTTGCTCTTCACCTAGTGGTTCATCGAGAGCTAAAATCATGAGGGCTTTTCCCCGGGGCTGGAGCCTGGATAAGTGCATGGAGCTGATGTTAATATCGGCTTTACCGGTTATATTACCGATGATGCCGACAAGCCCAGGTTGGTCAAGATGGTCGCAGAAAAGGAAATATCCTCCACTGGGCACGATATCCATCCAGAAGTCATTAACCTGGACGATGTGAATCTCGCTATCTCTAACCGTGGCCGATATTGCAGTGGTTCCTGCGTTGGTATTGACCTCTAGCGTGAGCAAGTTGGAGTAGTTCTGACAGGTCGCCTCTTTTTCTTCGCTGATCTTCAAGCCACGCTGAGTGGCGATAAAACCAACGTTGACCAGGTTGATTCTTTCCTCGCTTGCTTGTTGCAGTAGTCCGCTGATGAGAGCCGTCTTAATAGGGTTGCAATCGTAGTTAGCTACTCCGCCACTATACGTGATGTGTGTTGAGTTTATTTGTCCCTCCATTAGCTGACTGGCGAGGTTGCCGATAGTTGCAGCTAATTTCATAAATGGTACTAGTTCGGGAGCTATGTGTGGAGCGTTAACGGCGTATTTGCTAAATCGTCCTTGAAGCACAGCCAGGACTTCTTCAGCGATGTCTTTGGCGATGCCAGTCTGCGCTTCAATTGTAGAAGCGCCCAGATGAGGGGTAACGATTATCTTGTCTTCTTTGAATAGAGGACTATCTGTTACTGGCTCATTGGTAAAGACATCAAAGGCAGCGCCAGCTATTTTCCCAGCCTCAATTGCTTTAACTACTGCTTCCTCATCAATCAATCCGCCCCGGGCACAATTGATAATCCTGGTCGTGGGCTTTAATTTTGCTAACTCCTTACTTCCAATTAATTTCTTGGTAGCTGCTGTCAGGGGTACGTGGAGAGTGATAAAATCAGCCCCACTAAAAAGTTGGTCCAGGGATACCAGGTCTACCTTGAGATTGCGGGCATAGTCTTTAGAGACAAACGGGTCGTGAGCGACCACTCGCATCTCAAAAGCCTGGGCCCGCTTGGCTACTTCAGAGCCGACATTACCTAGACCGATAATGCCCAGTGTTTTATTTCTTAGTTCGGTGCCAACCAGTTTCTCTCTTTGCCATTTACCTGATTTAAGGCGGCTATTTGCTTGTGGCACATTACGTGCCAGGGCGAGCATGAGGGCGATGGTATGTTCTGCGGCAGCCACAGTATTGCCTGTAGGGGCGTTGACCACCACAATGCCTTTCTTGGTAGCGGCATCGACATCGATATTATCTGTGCCCACTCCGGCTCTGCCGATCACCTTGAGTTTTCCCCCCAATTCAATAATCTCTGCCCTAACCTGAGTTTGGCTGCGCACAATCAAAGCATCGTAATCGCCAATTATAGCCTTGAGCTGCTCGGGCGCTAGCTTGGTCTTGATATCCACTTGAGCGTGGCTACGCAGGGATTGTATCCCTTCTTCAGCAATTGGGTCAGCGACTAAAATTTTCATCTTTTGGTTAGCCCTTCTTCGCTCGGGGTAGAGCTTTGTTTAGCGCCTCCAGTACCGACTTGATATCATCATCCTCCACGGAGCCGAGATGGCCAATACGGAATATTTTGCCTGCTAGCTTCCTCTGGCCTCCGGCAATTACTACGTCGTGCTCCTCCCTGAGCACTTGAATTAATTTAGGGACGTCAATGTTGTCTGTGGCGTTAACCGCCGTCACCGTGTTGGAGGCATACTCTTCTTCAGGGAAAAGGGAGAATCCCAGTGCTTTGGCTCCATTTCTCGCTAGTTGGGCTATTCGAGCATGCCTGGCGAATATGTTGTTTAGTCCCTCTTTTAGCATTAAATCTAAAGTGGTATCAAGAGCATAGAAGATAGAGATAGCCGGCGTCCAGGGAGTTTGTCCTTTCTGGAGAAAATCTTTGGCTTTGGAAAAATCCCAATAATAGCGTGGCATTTTCGCTTGAGCATGAGCCTGCCAGGCTTTTTCACTTACACTAACCATGGCTAGTCCGGGAGGCACCATCCATCCTTTTTGGGAACCAGTGACAACTATATCACAATGCCAGTCATCGGTAGGCAAATTGATGCAGCCCAGGCTTGAGATAGCGTCAACCAGGAGAAGTTTATCGAATTTCTTGACCACGGCGCTTATGTCCTTGAGCCTGTTAGTCATACCTGTGGATGTTTCATTGTGAGTTGCCATGACTGCCTTAATATCGCCATCTGTTTTCAGTGCCTTTTCTACTGCATCAAGGTCAACTGCTTTCCCCCATTCAAAACTAAGGTGGATTACCTCAGCGCCATGCCCTTCGGCGATGTCGGCAAAGCGCTCGCCGAAGGCTCCATTGGAGATAGATAGGACCTTATCACCCGGCGACAGAGTATTGACAATAGCTGCTTCCATGCCACCGGTGCCTGAACCGGTAAGGAGGAAAACGTCTCCTTTGGTCTGAAATGCCTGTTTTAATTTCTCCGTTGTTGAATTGATAATTTTGGCAAATTCTCCCCCCCGATGGTTTATCATTTGCCGCCCCATGGCTTGGAGAGATTGTGGTGGGCAAGGTGTTGGTCCTGGAATACGTAGCTGCATTTTTACCTCCTAATCAGGCTATCTTTTTATCAGCCTCGACGAATTTCAGAAAGGTGGCGCTTACCAACTTTAATTTTATCACCAGGTCTAAGTGTCGCCTTCTCGTCTTTGACTACCTGGCTGGTTCCATCTGCTCGGATTATTCGAACAGCACCCTGAGCAAGCAACCTTTTAGCTTCGCCCATGCTATTCGCAAATTTGTTATCCACAAGCCACCGCGGCATGTCCCTAGTGAGGATAACTTCCACGCTCTCTTTGATACTAATACTATCTGTCACTTCTATTTTGTGAAGTTCTCGCGTTTGGAACCGCTCCTGGAAATACTCCTCTGCCTCATTTGCTGCCTGTTTACCGTGGAACTGCCTGACAATTTCATGAGCCAATCGTTTTTTAAGGTTCATGGGGTTAACCGAGTGAGTTTTCAGTTGCTTCTTGAACTCAGTGATTTCTTCTTCAGGAATGTCGGTCACCAGTTCAAAATAATCCAGGATAAGGGGGTCGTCGATGGACATCACCTTGCCGTATATTTCCCGGGGGGGCTCAGCAATGCCTATGTGGTTATTTAAGCTCTTGCTCATCTTCTGATGACCATCGGTACCGACTAGGAGGGGAACAAGGAAAACTTGCTGGGGAGGCTGCCCCGTGCTCTGCTGTAGCTCTCTGCCCACTAGACAATTGAATTTTTGGTCAATGCCACCGAATTCAACATCGGCCTTGATAGCTACTGAATCATAGCCCTGAAGCAAAGGGTAAAGCATCTCAGTTAGGGATATAGGGTTGCCAGAACCATACCTCTTGTTAAAATCCTCTCTGGCTAGAAGTTGGGCGACAGTGAATTTGCTGGTAAGCTTAATTACTTCATCCAAGGTGAACTGGGAAAACCATTCGCTTTGCCATCTGAGCTCTGTTTTATCCTTATCTACCACCTTGAAGAATTGTTCCATGTAAGTTTGAGCATTGCTCTTTATTTCACTGGGTGAGAGCATAGGGCGAGTAGCCGACTGACCGCTGGGGTCGCCAATTCGGGCTGTCCAGTCGCCGACTATAAGAATGACTTTATGTCCTAGCTCTTGGAATTGACGCAGCTTTCTCAGGCCCACCACATGTCCCAGGTGGATGTCAGGAGCGCTGGGGTCGAAGCCTTGCTTCAGGGTCAGAATTCTCCCCGAGTTCAGCAGCCTTAGTAGTTCCGCCTCTGTTATAATTTCAGCCACTCCTCGTTTTAATATGGTGGCAAACCTTGTATCAGTCATTTTAAATCTTTAGCTAAAATTGCTTCTACTTCTCGAACATCTTTTTCGATTTGTACCTTTAGCTCTTCAGAAGAAGGAAAGCGTTGCTCATCCCTTAATTTTTGCACAAATTCTACCCTTATGTCTTTGCCATACAAATCATCTTTATAGTTTAAGAGGTGAGTTTCCACCGTTTTTTCCCCCTCCCCAAAGGTGGGGCGGATGCCAATATTAGTTGCTGAAGGGAATTGCTTGCCATCCACCTGAGCGATAGTAGCATAGATGCCATTGCCTGGTAAGGCTTGTTGTGGCCTGATATCCAAGTTAGCGGTGGGAAATCCCAAAACTCGTCCACGTTTGTCGGATGTGATGACTTTGCTTCTCAGGTGGAAATAGTGCCCCATTAGCCTTTCTACCTTTCTCATATCGCCTTGAACTAATGCTTGGCGGATGAGAGTGCTGCTCACTACTTCGCCATCGATTGTATATGGGGGGATAACTTCCACGCTGAACTTCATTTCACGTCCCAGGGCGCGGAGTAGGTCGATATTGCCTTCCCCGCCTCGTCCTAAAGTGAAGTCGGGCCCCACCATGATGCCGCGCATCTTGAGCTGTTTATTAACTAAGGACATAAATTCCCGGGCACTTAGCTGGGCTACCTTAGGAGTGAAAGTCAGCACTGCGATTATTTTTATGCCTAGCTCTTGAAAAGCCTTGACCCTGTCGTCCAGGCTGCTAAGCGAAGGTAGTTGATTATGCGGATGTAATACCGATTGAGGATGAGGGTTAAAGGTAACTACTCCGCTAAGCAAGTTTTTCTCCGCTGCTCGCTGCTGCAATTTTTCCAGCAGGTAGCGGTGTCCGGCATGGACACCATCGAACACACCTATGGTAAGGAGTGTTTCTCCTCGGGGAGTTATATTGGCTAGTTCCTGCTCGATTTCCATGGTCTCAGGGTTTGTTCTTCACGCTTGGAGTAGCTAGCTTTCTATTTCTAGCTTGGGCTATGGGCAGTAATTGAGACATTAAGAGGCGAAAGTTATCAAAGGTGAGCGATTGAGGACCATCGGCAAGCGCCATGTCAGGATTAGGATGGACTTCTATGAGAAGTCCGTCTGCCCCGGCAGCTACTGCTGCTAATGCCAGCGGGATTACCAGGTACCATTTACCTGTGGCGTGACTGGGGTCGGCGATAATGGGTAAATGGCTGACTTTTTCGATAATTGGTATAGCACTTAGGTCCATGGTATTACGGGTGTAGGTTTCAAAGGTTCTGATACCCCGTTCGCAAAGAATAACCTGCTCATTCCCTTGGGCCAGGACATACTCAGCGGCCAGTAACCATTCTTGTATATTGGATGACAAACCCCGTTTGAGCAACACCGGCTTCTTTGTTTTCCCCACCTCGTCGAGCAAGATAAAGTTCTGCATGTTTCTAGCTCCAATCTGGAGTATATCAGCGTATTTGGCTACTAAGTCGACATGGTCTGGCGACATAACCTCGGTGATTATGGGCATTCGAGTTTCCTTACCTGCCTGTGCCAGTATTTTGAGCCCGCTTTCGCCCAGTCCACGAAATTGGTAAGGTGAGGTGCGTGGTTTGAAGGCGCCACCGCGCAGTACAGTGGCCCCGGCTGCCTTGACCGCTTGAGCAGTGGCCAAAAGTTGTTCCTCGCTTTCTACAGCGCAGGGTCCAGCCATGACTACTATTTCATTGCCACCGATAGCCACGCCATTTATTTTGACTATAGTGTCTCGGGGATGGAACTCTCGACTGGAAAGTTTGTAGGGTTTGCTCACAGGTATGACCTGTTCCACGCCGGGGAGCAATTCCAAGGTGTCGCGAAGTTCAGGGAAAACTTGCCCCAGTACGCCGATAACGGTATGTTCAATACCCTCTGATATGTGTGACTTTAGACCAACGTCTTCGATTCTTTTCTTAACCCCGCTGATTTCATCTTGACTGGAGCCAACCTTCATGACTACTATCATGTACTACCTCCAATTGGTAGTGACGGTTTGTCCTTTAACTTCTTCGCCTTTCCTAAGTAAATATGCACGATTTCCTCAGGTCCCTTTTCAGTGTTTACTAGCATCAGAATTCTCAGGCAGCGAGGGAGATCGTTGGGCACGTTCATTTCATGCCCACAAAGCAAAGCCAGGTTGGATGGCCATCCTAGCTCTCGTGTTGCTGAAGCGGGAAACTCAGCATTTAGGTCTGACGTGGTGGTAAAAAAGATAGCAGCTATGTCGTCAATTTTAACGCTATTAGCCTGTGTCATTTCCACAAGCAGCTTCTCAGTTGCAGCTAGGATGCTCTCTTTACTATTTGCTGAAATTGTGGTAGCACCTCTGATGCCACGGCACTGCAATTTAACTTCTCCCCTTTTCAGATTTAAAGTAATAGCCTATCCTATTTATCATCCTTCGTCAAGAACGCTAGCCTTGACAGCGGGATAAACTACCATGATTGTGTCTCATGAGCGAAAAGTAGCTATTGTGCTATACCCAGCTCAACTAATATAAAAGGCCAGGTTTAATGGTACCATTACTCGCTATTTGCTTGTCTGGTGGCATTCTTGAATGGTAAGATGATGATGAGTGTTCTTACACTTGTTGACAATATCTGTGATTTATAGATATGCAGAGAGATAAATTTGAGGCTCTTGTAGCGAAGGCAATTGATAATTTGCCACCGGAGTTTCAACACAAACTGGAAAATGTTGATGTCGTGGTAGAAGATTGGCCCACACCAGGGCAACTGAGACGAGTTAAACACAGCCATCCCACACAATTGCTTGGTCTTTACCAGGGTGTGCCCCAAACTAGGCGAGGCCGGGGGTACGGATTGGTTTTGCCTGATAAGATAAGTATCTTTCAAAAGCCCATAGAGGCACAATGCCGCTTTGGCGATGAAATTGAAGCAAAAATAGAGGAAGTAGTGCGCCACGAGATAGCCCACCACTTCGGCCTTGATGATAAGACCCTGCGGAAGATAGAGAGTGAGAAACGCGGGAAGAAGTGAGGGCAGGTATTTTTGCGGCTCAATATAATATTTATCTTGATTCTCCCGAACGCGATTAGGAGTTTCCTGTACTATGGCAGTAAGGAAAAATATTACCAGTAGTTCGACTGAAACTACATCTATGCCGGACAGCCTTAAAAAGTCCGAGAATGTTTTTAGAAGAGCTTTTCGGCGATATTTTCCCCTGATATTTGTACTGTGGATTTTTTTCGTGTTATATCCCAATCCTCTAAACTTAATCAACAGTATCCACAGGGCTCTTAACTTCGATGCCGACCCTGGCGCTGTTGAATTTATGCTGAATGACTTTCCTTCCGACCCCGTAGATATAGAGAAAGCGGTCTTGGCTAGAATACCCTATCACCGTGATTGGGAGCTTTATGGCATGCCCTGGTATTGTCCTAGCATTGAGGAAGTACTGGAGCGAGAAGGCGGGGATTGCAAGGCCCGGGCCCTGGTCTTAGCTTCTGTTCTGGAAGCGAAAAATATTCCCTATCAAGTCCATTCATCCCCTATGCATACTTGGGTGGGCTATGAAGGTAAGCAGGAGACCTCAAGTGAGAATACACAAGTCGAGTTTTACCAATATGATCCCGAAACGGGTGAGAGGCACTTTCAAATTCCTGACATTGGCCTAAGCGATTTAACGAATTCGTGGCGGCGACAGTTTTGGACCCCTATGCCAATTGATAGACGCGTTCTTCTAATTGGGGGCATATTAGCTCTAATAGCAGCCAGGGTGATTTTGCGCAAGAAGAGAGTTGCCTGGTACGATACTATTACAGAGAAGGGGGTCTCAGTTTGAAGTCCTGATCCTCCAAAGGGGACTCCCATAATGCTCGGGATTGTGCTGATAGCGGGCGACATCACAGTGATACTTCGACATCGGGCCTTCTTCGATGTACAATACCCCCTATATGAGCACAAAGAGGCCGGTAAAGCTGAGTACGGTATATTTGGGCCTTCTTCTTTTTGTCGTCGCTCAAATGCTCATCCTTCTTGTTGCTCCCCGAATAGACCCATTCCTGGATGAAAATGATATAGATATACCAAGCCAGCCATCCGCGCCGATATCCTGGTGGCCTGGTGAAGTGACATTACCCGATGGGGAGGTTATCGAGGTACCAGCCCATTCAGCGTTAGGACCGATTGTAATCTATATTCTTGCGGCAGCGGCCGTGCTTGGACTCACGCTCTCCAAGATTCCGCTCAGAGCTTTAAAGGTTATTCTTAGACTCTTGTTTGCCCTTTTGTTCAGTTGGGGTGCATTCATCGCAACTGTCTTCTACGTGCCCCTTCCGGTAGCTGTCGCTATCGCTGTTGTGTTTGGAACATTTTGGTTCTTGATACCACTTGTCTGGTTACATAACCTGGTATTGATTCTGGCGGTTAGCAGTATAGGAGCAGTTTTCGGTCGCTTTATTACTCCGTGGACTGCGATGGCTATTATTCTGGCACTCGCCATCTATGACTTCCTGGCGGTTCGTTTCAAATTCATGCTCTGGATGGCCGACAGGCTATCGCAAATAAATGCCTTGCCGGCACTAATCATTCCCAAAAACTATTCTGAGTGGAACTTCAACTTGAAAAAACGGGAGAAAATAATAGAGGTGAATCCCGCCGCTAGGGAATACTCCATACTGGGCGGTGGCGACATTGCCTTCCCTTGTCTGCTTACAGCCTCCGTTTATTTTGCCCGAGGGCTAGCTCCAGCGGTTATTATTGCGGTACTCGGATTACTGGGATTGGTCAGCGTCTATGTGATTCAAGCGAGATTTTTAAAGGGGAAGCCGATGCCAGCTCTGCCACCTATCGCTGCCTTTACATTGGTTGGATTATTGATTATCTAGTGACACAACAAGTTCTTGCTCTAATCTGGATTTTTCAATATACTGA
>CAYYUO010000027.1:0-12765 GCA_964474965.1 uncultured Dehalococcoidales bacterium | reverse complement strand
ATGGTTGTCATCGTCCTATTAAATATGGAGAACGCTATCTTTCAATCAACGGGGAAGGAGATGAAAAGCAATGTCTTTGTATTGATTGTTGCCTGAGCCGTGGTTATATCTCATACAGAACGGAGAAAGGAAAGCAAATAATCACCTTTCTTCCCAAGGAGTAAACGTTGGCAATCGTCATTTGAGAGCCTCGGCTCATGGCAATGACACGAGGCAATTTATGATTTACAATAGGCTGACTTTTGGGGAAAGAATTTGAGCGAGCGCATTTTTATCGGTGTTGCCTGGCCTTATGCCAATGGTCCTCTACATTTAGGACATATCGCTGGTGCTTATCTGCCAGCCGATATTTTTGCCCGCTATCATCGCCTTAAGGGCAATAAGGTGCTGATGGTTTCCGGTAGCGATCAGCACGGAGCGCCGATTACAATTCGTGCTGAACAAGAATCTACCACGCCACAAGAAGTAGTGGACAAATATCATCGGCAATTTGTCGATTGCTGGGAAAAATTAGGCATCTCTTTCGACTTATTTACCACCACTGGCACTCCAAATCACACTCAAGTTACTCATGATATATTCCTCACTTTGCTCAACAAGGATTATGTCTACAAAGATAAGATGCTTCAAGCCTATTGCCCTAAGTGCCAGAGGTCCCTTCCCGACCGCTATCTGGAAGGTACTTGTCCTCACTGTGGCTTCACTAAAGCAAGAGGTGATGAATGTGATGAGTGTGGTAAGCCTTTGAATCCATGGGAGCTTAAGGATCTTCGCTGTTACCTTTGTTCTACTCCGCCTCGCTCTGAGTCTTCTGAGCATTTCTTTTTGCGCCTTTCTTCTTTTCAGAACAAGTTGACTGACTGGACAAAAGAGCAGACTCATTGGCGGCGTAATGTGCTTGGCACCACGTGGAAATTTCTGGATGAAGGATTAAAGGACAGGGCGGTTACCCGTGATTTGGATTGGGGAGTAATTGTGCCGCAATCAGGCTTTGAGCGTAAACGTATTTATGTATGGTTTGAGGCAGTCATTGGTTATTTATCGGCAAGCAAGGAATGGGCAAAATTGCAGGGAGATGATACCGCCTGGCAAGCTTTCTGGCAAGACGATGCTAAGAGTTTTTATTTCATTGGCAAGGATAATATCTTTTTCCATACCCTTGTTTGGCCGGCGATGTTGATGGGTTATGGTAGTCTGAATCTTCCTTATGATGTTCCAGCTAACGAATTTTTGACTATCGAAGGCAGGAAGCTTTCTACTAGCCGTGGTTGGGCAATCTGGCTGCATGATTACCTGGAACGGTATGAGCCAGATCCCCTGAGGTATGCTTTGGCAGTGAATATGCCTGAGACCGGGGACAGCGATTTTTCCTGGCGTGAATTCCTTCGTCGTAATAACAATGAGTTGGTAGCCACCTATGGTAATTTAGCTCATCGTGTTCTCACCTTTGCTTATCGCAATTTCGATGGAGCCGTGCCTGCACCGGGTGAACTGGATGAACACAGCCAGAGCTTGCTTCATGGAGCTGAAGTTACGCTAGACAGTGTGGATAAGTTGCTTTATCGTTGTGAGTTTAAAGGGGCGGTCAAAGAGGCTATGTCTCTAGCCCAGGAAGCTAATCGTTACCTTGACGAACAAGCTCCCTGGAAGACAATCAAAACGGAACGAGAGACTTCGGCTAAATCCGTCTATACAGTCCTCTCTGTGCTGGCAGCATTGAAAACTGTTTTCTATCCCTTCCTCCCCTTCAGTTCCGAAAGGCTTCATTCCTTCCTTGGATTTGATGGTAGTGTGAAGGAAGCAGGTTGGAAAGTTCAGTTTTTACCTCCGGGGCAGAAACTTCGCCAGCCCCAACCGCTATTTGTCAAGCTAGATGAAGATATTGTCGCCAAAGAAAGTAGCCGGCTCGGCTCCCTGAAAGAAAATCAAAAAATTTGAATCTTGACTTGACCTTTGCTTTTTGATTTAGCTGGGGGTTGGCTGTGGTGCTAAGCCTTCAAATATTTTGTCGAGCTCAGGTTCATCCAGAGTTTCACGAGCTATAAGCTCTTCAGCTAGCAGTTTTAGTTTTTCTTTGTTCGCGGTCAGAATTTTCTTGGTGGTTTCGTAGGCCCGCTGGATAATATTGTGCACTTCTTCATCGATTTCCTGGGCTATCTTATCGCTGTAATCCTTCTGTTCGCTTATCTCACGACCGAGAAAGACGAGTTCCTGCCTTTGACCAAAGGTCCGCGGGCCCAATTTCTCACTCATGCCATACTCGGTGACCATTTTTCTAGCTAGCTTAGTTGCTTGCTCCAAGTCGTTTTGGGCACCGGTAGTTATTTCCCCGAAGGTAATTTCCTCGGCAACACGTCCGCCCAAGCTCACTGCCAATCTATCATCAAACTGAGACTTAGTCCATAAATGGCGGTCTTCGGATGGCAGAAAACGTGTCCAGCCCCCCAGCATCCCCCGGGCAACAATAGAAATTTTATGCACAGGGTCGGCATTAGGCAACATCCTGGCGGTCAAGGCATGGCCACTTTCGTGGTAAGCAATTATTTCCTTTTCTTTGGAGCTTATTATACGGCTTTTCTTTTCCGGTCCAGCTATAGTGCGGTCGGCAGCATCTTCCAGTTCCTTTAATGTGATATCTTGACGGTTGCGCCGGGCAGCCAGGATGGCTGCTTCATTGATTAAGTTAGCAAGGTCAGCGCCGCTGAATCCCGGCGTTTCCTTAGCTACCGTTTCGAGGTTAACTCCTTTGGCCAGCGGCTTGCCCTTAGCATGCACCTCTAGAATAGCCTTGCGGCCTTTCATATCGGGTAAGTCAATGACAATGTGGCGGTCAAAACGACCGGGACGGAGGAGAGCTGGGTCGAGGATGTCGGGGCGATTGGTGGCGGCTATGACAATGATGTTGGTATTGGTATCGAAGCCATCCATCTCAGCCAGAATTTGATTCAAGGTCTGCTCCCTTTCGTCGTGTCCTCCACCTAAACCAGCACCACGGTGTCGGCCTACGGCATCGATTTCATCAACAAATAGGAGGCATGGTGCATTACGCTTGGCTTGTTCAAACAGGTCTCTGACTCTGGCGGCACCGACGCCCACAAACATCTCCACAAATTCGCTGCCACTAATAGAGAAAAAAGGAACCTTGGCTTCTCCAGCGATAGCTTTAGCTAGTAAAGTCTTGCCTGTTCCCGGTGGCCCTACCAGGAGCACTCCTCGAGGTATGCGTCCCCCCAGCGCCTGGAATTTTTGGGGAGACTTGAGGAATTCCACTACTTCTTGAACCTCTTCTTTTGCCTCGTCTGTTCCAGCAACATCGGCAAAAGTTACATCAGGCCTCTTGTCAAGAGTTAATCGAGCACGGCTTTTGCTGAAATTGAAGGCTTGCGTGCCAGCGCCACGGGCGGCGCGGAAGAATAAGAAGTAAAATAATGCCCCAAGCAGCACAATGGGCAGAATGACTGTCAGTGCTATCGTTCCCCAATCAAAGCCACTAGGTTCGACGAGGAACGTTATTCCTTCTCCTTCTACTCCCAGGACTACCCCTTCATCTTGGAGAAAATTGACCAGCTCATAGGTAGTACCGTCAAAATGCGTTGTAATTATGACTTGGTTATCTTTTAATGAGCCCTCTAAGCCCTCAACCATATCGCCTTTTTGCCTAATTATGTCAATCTGCCCTTGTTTGGCTCTTTCGGTAAAATCAGGCAAGCTTACTTCGTCAGGCCCCTCACCGGGCATGAAAGCAAATACCAGAGCTAATACCACTGCTAAAATCAGCAGGTAAAAAAACCCGCTGCGCCACCATTTTGTTTGCATATCTTTAATCCTCGCCTTAATTATAGCAAATATATTGCAAACTGAAAAATTTCATTCGCAAATTTGCAAGTGGAATATTACCGCAGTAAAGTTCCGATGCCGGGTACATTATTTGCAAAATATACATGGCAAGATAGTCTTTGGTCAAATGTTGCCATAAGTGGTATAATATGAAAGGAGGTTAGTGCCTTTCTGGAAGCGGAGGAAATAGCGCGCCTGGCTACCGGACTTGCTTCTGAGAAGCAAGCAAGGGATGTCGCTATGCTGGACGTTAGAGCCTTGTGCTCTTTCGCGGATTACTTTGTTATTTGCACTGGAGATACCAAGCGGCATATTGAAGCTATCTGGCAGGGTATTGATGAAGTATTGAAAACTAAAGGCGTCGTACCTCATCATAATGAAGGGACTCCTGACTCAGGTTGGATGCTTGGTGATTTTGGTTCGGTTATTGTTCATATATTTGCCCCGTTAGAGCGGGATTATTATCAACTGGATAAATTATGGGACAAGGCAACCCCTGTGGTTAGAATTCAATAGATCCACATATCTAGTTCCCGGTCATAGTTGAAAATTTCCTCTGCTGAGAAGAATAAGTCAATTTCCTTCGAGGCATTCTCCAGTGAATCAGAGCCATGTACTAAGTTATGTCCAATATCAATGCCAAAATCGCCTCTGATAGTGCCACTGTAGGCTTTGGCAGGGTCAGTTTCACCCATCATTTGCCGTATTATTTCCACGGCATTTTTACCTTGGAAGACGATGGCGATGATTGGGCTAGAGGTAATAAAATTTACCAAATCATCGAAGAAAGCTTTTCCTTTATGAATGGCATAGTGGCGTTGGGCCAAATTTTTATCCATATGCAACATCTTCATAGCTACGATTTTAAGCCCCTTCCTTTCCAAACGAGAAATGATTTCCCCAGCCAACCCCCGTTGTATGGCATCAGGTTTGATAAGAACTAAACTTCTCTCCATGATTTAAATCTCCTTCTTCCTTATCCTGGCTTCTTTCTAAACCCTCGTGAGCAGGGTGATCAAATCCACGCTTTCTAAGGAGTCAACTACTTTGTCAGCTTCCTCTAGCTTTTGTCGGGGGTGTGTACTGGCTATAGCCAAGCATTTCATCCCCGCTGTTTTGGCTGCTTTGACTCCCAGGGGGGAATCCTCAATTACCAAGCAATCGTTAGGTTTCACTTCCAATTTCTCGGCGGCTAAAAGATATATCTGAGGACCGGGCTTGCTTTCGTATACTTCTTGGCCAAAAACAATACAATCAAAAATTCCTTCCAAATTAAGCGCACTAAGGACCAAGTCGATGTTTTCCTTGGGCGCTGAAGAAACCAGGCCCAGTTTGAAATTCCCCTTCTTTATAGCATTCAGGAGCCTTATTGCCCCGGGAAATGGCTTTACGCGGCCTTTTGCCTTCCGTCGAAATTTTTCTTCTTTCTCCTGCACCATGATTTTGACATCTCTTTCAGAGAGTTCCCTGCCCATAATGCTGCCGATTATGAAGTCATTTCTGGTGCCAAAGAGCTTGGTAAAATCTTCTTTGGTGAATTTTATCCCTCTTTTAGCAAAGGTCTCCTGCCATGCAGCAAAGTGGAAGGAATAGGAATCGGCAATAACTCCATCCATGTCCCAAAGGACTGTCTTTTTGGACTGTCTCCAGACATAAAATAAGAAATCGCCATCGACTATGACTGTATTATCCTTGAGAGTAAGCACTCCTTTAGTTTCCACTAGCCGTTTTGTCAGTTTAGTAACCCAGGCAGAGGCCTGGATTGGCTCATTGATAGGCGCTACCTGTTTAAATTTTATCTCACTCTTAGCAGTAACGCCAAACTCAACCCCATGGCAAAGCATGGCGTAAGCGGTTACTTCATCAAGGAGGGTGTAGAGGATACCTCCGTGAACCACACCATTCCAGCCTTGATGAAACTTCCCGGGGGTGAACTCCGCGATGACTTTTTCTCCATCGTGAACAGGTTTTAACTTTAGCCCTATAGGGTTCTCCTGGCTACAGGCAAAACAAAGCCTTGCTGTGTACTCAACATCTAATCTGGGAATTTCCATTTCCTTGTATCCCTTGCTTAACTCTGAGTGACAAACGGGGTATTTTATCCCTGGGCTTGGTTATATGAGGAGGACGAAGGTATAATGGCTGTAGGGTAATCGGGTCATCTTGTTCTCCTTTGCTCAATCTTTGCCAACCTAACATAGCCAGAGAGCTAGCTCGAGATGGGCCATTACTTTGGGAAATTATAGCTTGCTTGCCCAGATTCTGCTGTATTTCGCTTATCACGTCAGGAGGGATTTCACCACAAAAAAGCGTTCTTTGCTTAATTCGACGGCACAAAGCTTTAACTGTGGTTAGATTTTCTGCCTCCAGACATTGCCATTCATTATCTTTTTGCCGATAAAGGGCAGTGGCTATTTCCTCGCGCCCAGCCTTGTGAATAGGGCGCAGGGGCAGCCCAGTAAATGCAAAGGGATAGGCTTCAGCTTCTAATGTGTTTACACCAAGCAAAGGAATATTTAAGGCAGACGATAGCCCCTTAGCAGTGCTCATGCCTACTCGAAGTCCATTAAAGCTTCCTGGGCCTTTAGCTACAATGATTGCTCCTACAGAGCCTAGCTCCACCCTGGCTTGTTGTAACAAGCAAATTAAATTCGGCAACAGTTCTATTGTATGGTTTTGTATTGTCTGCCAGGTTAGCGAAGCCAGTATCTCACCTTCATGAGATAAGGCAACGCTGACGATATTAGACGAAGTATCTATAGCTAATTCCATATCAGAAATCTAAATGCAAAATGAAAAAATAAAAGTGCAAAATGACATAGCAAAGGTTACTTTTTTTGCATTTTGAGTTGTCATTTTGATTTTAGACTTTCTTATTGTTTAGCATTTCGCATTCAGCGCAATAATTCCCCCTCTTTTTTAGTTGTTCTATCAATCCATAGTAGCGCTCGCCTTGAGGTTGCAGGCAAATAGACCGCCCTGTCTCGGAGGCAGGAACATAATGCATTGTGATAAACAAATTATCCCCGGGTACCACTTGCAGCCCCTTTTTTGCCCATTCAACCACACACACTCCGTCGCCGTAAAAATACTCCTCCAGCCCCAGGTCAGCAATTTCCTCAATGTGCTCCAGCCGATAGAAATCAATGTGGTATAAGGGAAGTCGGCCATGATACTCTCTAAGGATGACGAAAGAGGGACTGAAGGCATATTCTTTTACACCCAGCCCGCGAGCGATGCCCTGGACAAGGCAAGTTTTGCCCGTTCCCAACTCACCTACGAGAAGGAAAACATCAGCTTTTTGAGCTATTTCTCCCAGGTAACTTCCCAAAAGCTGAGTTTGTTCGGGGCTATGTGAATTTAACTTCAGGGACTCCATTCTTAAAGTGTTCCCAGCCCCCCCTTTGGTAAGGGATGATATTTCCCTTGCCATCCACCACAGTCACTCGTGTTGGTAACTTTTCTTTCGTTATGTCACCGATTACGGTCACCGGGCAGTTTAGAGCCCTCTTAGCCCGAGCAACAGTGTCCTCATCAGCGGTAAAAAGGAGCTCATAATCCTCCCCACCGCATAAAGCCAGCTCTTGATAATTAGGGAAATTTGCTCTTACCACAGTGTGTACTGGCACTTGTTCTATCTTTATCTCGGCGTTGACTTTGCTGGATTCACATATATGGGCAAGGTCAGCAACAAGCCCATCGCTTATATCTATAGCGGTTTTAACTCCTTGTTCAATTAAGGTCTGCCCTTCTTTTACTTTTGGCACGGGCTGAAGGTGAGCTCGCCTCAGGATATTTCTTATTTCGGGATTTGAGATGGTTTTTCCCTTGAACATTTCCAGGCCGGCTGCCGATAATCCCAGGTATCCGGTGACAGCTATTTGCTCCCCAGAAGAAGCTGTTGACCTCTTAAGTATCGCTTTATCTTTAGAGCAGCCTATGATTGTTACAGTGATAACTACATTGGGAGCGCTAGCTAAATTACCTCCAACTATAGCCACTCCAAATTCTCTGGCAAGATGCATCATGCTGTTAGTAAATTTGGAGACGTCTTCAACCTCCAGTTCACCAGGTAGTGCCAGAGAAAGCAAAGCGTACTTGGGAATACCGCCCATGGCAGCTATATCGCTTAGATTTACAGCCAGTGCTTTCCAGCCCAATTCCTCCCAGCTAATAACGTCCAGGTCAAAGTGTATATCCTGAACTAGAGTATCTGTAGTAGCTAATTGGATGTGATTGCCACTTTGCCAAGCAGCAGCGTCATCACCAATGCCCACTAAAACCTCTTGCCACGGAGTGTGTCCAGAATCCTCATATCTAGCACTGCTATTGCGTATGAGGGTAATCAGGCCAAATTCTCCCAACTCAGATACTTTCATCGATGGAATTATAACACTGGCTTTATTTAACATTCTAGCCGGTAGATATAATAGGTGGCTAAAACATAGATCTTGTTGCCATTTTATTCCCTGTGTTATAAAATCTAGACATGCGCGATTATGAGCTGGTAGCTATAATTAGTCCCGAAGTTGATGAAGAGGGAGTGTCTAAAATTGTAGACAAGGTGACTCAGTCCATTGATAGTCGCGGTGGGGTGGTGGAAGAGATAAAAAAGTGGGGGAGAAGAAAGCTGGCTTACCCTATAAGGAAATTTATGGAGGCTGATTATATTCTAGCTCGCTTTAAGTTAATGCCAAAATCGGTTAAGGAACTTGAAGGAGAAATTAGTGCTTCGGGGGACATTCTGCGATATCTTGTGGTAAAAGTTGAGGATTGATATGGCAAGCTTAAACAAAATAATGCTCATTGGCAACGTAGGTAGTGACCCAGAGATGAGGTACACTCCCAATGGAAAGGCGGTTACCTCTTTCCGCATGGCTACCAATTATCGTTATAGTGGTCCTGACGGGGAGCGGAGAGAAGAAACAGAATGGTTTAGGGTTAGTGTCTGGGGCCGGCAAGCTGAGAGCTGTAACCAATTCTTATCCAAAGGGAGACGAGTTTATATTGAAGGGAGGTTACGTTCTCGCAATTGGGAAGGGCAAGATGGGCAGATGCGTACTAGCCTTGAAGTGTCAGCAAACCGAGTAATTTTCCTCGACAGAGCGGCTCCGGTTTCCCTTCCCGAGGAAGGGGAGCTTGAGCCTGAAGATTTACCATTTGATTAAAATAAAGGAGAGGAAGCTTTGGCTAATACTAGAAGAGTAGCTACTACTGGAAGAGTAAGAGGTACGAGGAACTTCATCACCAGGCCGGCAGTCTGTCCCTTTTGCAAGGGGAGTATGAAAATTGACTATAAAGATGTTTCTATGTTATCTCGCTATATTTCCAGTCAGGGTAAGATTGTATCAAGGCGGAGGAGCAGAAGCTGTGCTAAACATCAAAGAAGCTTAGCACAAGCTATAAAGAGGGCTCGTTATCTCGCTATGTTACCTTACGCACCAAGCCATATTTGGAAAACAGGAGGCGTAGGCCTATATCGTTCGACAGTTTGAAGAATGCCAAAGCGGACTTATCAACCGAAGAAAATTTCCCGGAGGCGCAGCTTAGGTTTTCGTGCTAGAATGGCCACTCGAGCTGGAAGACGAGTGCTTAAAGCAAGGCGCCTTAAGGGGAGGTATAGGCTGACTCCAGTTTAACTCTATCCTGTGAAGGAGCCTCGTTTTTTAACTAATAGAGCGCAATATACTTTGGTTTATCGACAAGGCAAAGTATGGGCAACCAGCTTGCTAGTGATGAAGGCGATGCCCAATGGTTTAAGCCTAAGCCGATATGGTTTCTCCGTGACCAAAAAAGTAGGTAAGGCGGTGCAACGTAATCGCTTGAAGAGGTTATTCAGAGAAATAATGAAGCTGCAATCGCTAAGGCCGGGATGGGACATTGTCCTCATTGCTCGGCCTGTAGCAGTCAATATTGACTATCACCAGCTAGAGAGGGCAGTAACCAAGCTTTTAGCTCGGGCACAATTGTTGGAGAGCAACAAATGACTCAATTAGCTCTGGGGTTAATTAAATTATATCAGAACACAGTGTCGAAGGTTCTCCCTAGTGTTTGTCGCTTCCAGCCTACATGCTCTCAGTACGCTCTTGAGGCAATTAAAAGACATGGGTTTGCCCGAGGTAGCTGGCTGGCAACCAAGAGGCTAGTTCGATGTAACCCCTTCTCTGAAGGTGGCTACGACCCAGTACCTTAGTTATAGAATGAAGCAACCAAAGATATTATTCCTCGTTGTAATTGCTCTTTTGCCCTTGACACTGGTTTCCTGTATTTCCGGTAGCGCTCAGTTAGCGAAGGGATGGTCAGGAACCGCAGTTCATGACGGCATTGCTTATGTGGGCACCGTGGATGGCAGGGTGGTGGCGATAAATTCGTCAACTGGAAATCTAGAATGGTCTTATTCCATCGCCCCGGTCACTGCACCCTCCAGCGGCTTATCATGTGGCCAGACATCGGTTACAACTGCTATATATGATACACCGGTTGTAGATAGAGATATAGTTTACATTGGCACCTATAGTGGCCAAGTTCTGGCATTGAACACGTCGGCTAGAAGCGAGAATTTGACCTTTCCTCAGCGGGGGTATGGTGAATGGAAGTGGGATTGTCCCATAAATAATGCAAAAAGCAATGCTATAGTAGCTGACTTGTTAGTACGCGAGGATAACATATATGTAAGTAGCTCCAATGGCAGGGTATATTCTCTGGATAAGGAATTCAGTGATTTAAATTGGGAATCAAAGGTCTTAGACGAAAAATATCGAAAGCTATGGACATCCCCGGTAATTCAAGGTGATATTCTCTATGTCAGCACTTTCGATGGTCATATCTATGCTTTATCGTTAGAAACGGGGGAACTATTGGAGTGGTCTTTTGAATCAGAGGCAGGCTTTGCTTCTTCACCAGTGATTTACGAAGATACCCTATTTTTGGGCTCGTTTGACCGCTATCTTTATGCCGTAAAAATAGGTAGCGATGTGCTGATGTGGAAATTTCCCGAGGAGAAACCAGCCGGTAATTGGTTCTGGGCGTCTCCCATAGTAAATGAAGACATTGTTTATGCTGGCTGCCTCGATGGTAAACTTTATGCGATTGGTGCTGAGACAGGGCGAGAATTGTGGCAGTTTGAAAGCAAGGACTCGAGTGGGAAGCCCGTTCCCATAGTTACCTCACCTGTTTTGATGGGTAATCTGCTAATAGTAGTTGATGAGTCAGGCACTGTATATGTTTTTGACCTCAGCACCGAGATCGAGGATGAGGCAGTACCATCGAAAACTATTTCTATTGGTGCTGCTGTTAGAAGTTCTTTTTGCGCTCAAGAAGGTCTAGTTTATATTCGAGGTGAAGATAACCAGTTATATGTTGTGGATACTGATACGGGGGAAGTAAGCTGGAGAGTCAACTTAACTATTGAAGAATGAGGGTCGCACCCAATGGGTTTCATAGAAGTTTGGAATTTAATTATAGGTAACCCAGTACTTAATGTATTGATTGCCCTGAGTCACTCTTTGTTCGGTCAGTTTGGCTTAGCCATCATTGCCCTTACCATAATCGTGCGCCTAATCACCTGGCCCCTTACCAAGCGCCAGCTTAATTCCAGCAAAGCTTTACAGGATATGCAGCCCAAGATTCAAGAATTGCAGAAGAAGTACGGTAAAAATCAGCAAAAGCTTCAGCAAGAAACGATGAAGCTTTATAAGGAAGCAGGGGTAAACCCCCTGGGTTGCTTATGGCCCATGTTGGTTCAGTTCCCTATCTGGATTGCTCTCTATCAAGCCATCATGAGAGCTCTGGCCACCACGCCAGAGAACTTACTTGATTTAGCTAATCGTCTTTATTCCTGGGAAATAGTGAATCAAGCGATTCCGTTGAGCAGTCAATTTTTGGGGCTTGATTTGGGACAAACCGGTTCGCAGAATGGCGGTCTCGGTCTGCTTGTAGCCATCATAGTTGGTGGTACAATGTGGGTACAACAGAAGATGACCCAGGCACCATCTGTTGCCCCCCAGCAAGAGTCCACGCAGAGGATGATGACGCTGATGATGCCTCTCTTATTTGGCTTCCTCACCTTGATGCTCCCCAGTGGCTTGGCTCTCTATTGGGCAGTTTCCAATATAATTGGTATTATAGCTCAGTACTTTGTCACTGGTGGATGGGGTTACCTTAAATTCCGGCCTCCATTTCAGTCAACACCAGTGAAGGGAAAATGAACTAGCATTGTAGAGGTGATTGCAAATTGGGCTGGTGATAAAGGAAATTGCTAAAAGGAAATTGGACTATGGAAGGGATTGAGATAGTAGCCGAGACAGTAGAACAGGCGATAGAGAAAGCGGAGGCGCAGCTAGGACTGAGCCGGGACCAATTTGAGGTGGAGGTTGTTAGAGAGGGGAAGTCAGGTATTTTAGGAGCAAAAGGACAAGAGGCTTTAATCAGGGTGACTCCAGTAACCCCGCTGGAAAAGGAGGCGGTCCAGCTGGTTACAGAAATTTTAGATACGTTGCTTGGATTGCTGGATGTAACAGGCAAGGTTGAAGTGCTATCCGATGAGATACCGCTGGCTTTGGATATCACCGGTGACGATTTGGGTATCTTGATTGGTCGGCGAGGTCAGACCCTAGCTTGCTTGGAATATATTACCAAGCTCATAGTAGTTGGACGGTTAAAGGCCTGGCTGCCGTTAACAGTTGACGTTGGCGGATACAAAAAACGCCGTCGTGAGTCCTTGCAAAGATTGGCCCTATATCTAGCTGAGCAGGTGAAATCAAGACGCCGCTCCATAACCATGGAGCCAATGCCTGCTGACGAACGCCGTATTGTTCATTTGACTCTTACTGATAATCCCGATGTAACAACTCAGAGCATAGGTGAAGGGGAGGGTAGGAAGGTGGTTATTTTACTGAGACAGGGTTAGCCATGTTCCGGGAAGTAAAC
>CAYYUO010000026.1:0-13329 GCA_964474965.1 uncultured Dehalococcoidales bacterium | reverse complement strand
AAAGGCAAAACTACCTCAGCCTCTTTCAACACCAAAACCAGGGCTTTATCTTTAGCGGGTTCCCTTTTCTGGCGACCGCGTATTGTTAAGGGCCGGACTTTGGCCAGTGTTTCTATTATATTCGCTTGTGTGACAAGACCCGAAAGAAGCTCATCAGCGTAAACTCGGGCTTCAATCCATCTGGTTGGTTTTACCTTATATTGAGCCCGAACGTTACGGATGGAGCGGATAATCTCTATTACGGAATCCATCACTCGCTCTGCTTCTGGAGCAAAGGCTTTATCGTCAGCGAGAGGATAAGGAGCTATCATTATGGAAGCCGGCATTTGGTCTTTGTCAGGTAGGCGTTGCTTTAAACTTTGCCACAATTCCTCGGTAACGAAAGGCATGAAAGGATGCAAAAGGCGCAGTGATTTTTCCAATGTATTGACCAGGAAGGGCAAAGGTGAAGGGGTTAATTGGCTACGAAGTCGTATTTTAGCAATTTCAATATACCAATCGCAGAACTTCGACCAGACAAAATCGTAAACCTGCTGCTCTGCTTCACCAAATTGGAAATCTTCCATCAGCCCGGTAACATTTTTAACAAGCTTGTTGAGCTGGCTATCAATCCATTGGTCTTCTATTATCTGCGGTTGGAGCTCGGTTGCCTGAACTTCTAGCCTTTCAGCGTCCAGGCTCTGAAGGATAAATCTGGTGGCATTCCACGATTTATTGACAAAATTGCGGCTGGACTCCAATTTACCTTTGCCCAGGTTTATATCATTCCCCGGTGAAGTCCCGGTAGTTAGAGCGAATCGGAGAGCGTCAACACCATATTTGCTTATAGCTTCGGCAGGGTTTATGACATTCCCTCGCAATTTGCTCATTTTCTCTCCGCTTTCATCGCGAATCAGGCCATGGAGGTAAACAGTGTGGAAAGGTATCTCACCGGTATCCTCCAGTCCCATCATAATCATCCTGGCGACCCAGAAGAAAAGGATGTCATAACCTGTTTCCATTACCGAGCCGGGATAGAAATAGCGGAGGTCATCCGTGTCATCTGGCCAGCCTAGCGTAGAATGTGGCCATAGCGCTGAACTGAACCAGGTGTCAAGGACATCAGAGTCCTGGATGATTTGTTTCGAACTACAATGAGTACAAGCTGTCGGTTCATTCACCGATACGGTCAACTTGCCACAGTCCTGGCAATACCATACCGGGATGCGATGTCCCCACCATAGTTGTCGGCTGATACACCAATCCCTGATATTTTCCATCCAGTCAAAATATATCTTGGTGAAGCGTTCCGGAAGTATAGTGACCCTGCCATCTTTAACAGCCGCGATAGCAGCTTTAGCTAATGGCTGTGTTTGGACAAACCATTGCAGGCTGACTTTGGGTTCAATCATCGTTTGGCAACGACCGCAATGTCCTACCGAATGAGAGTAGGGCTCGATTTTCTCCAGAAGTTTTTTGTCTTCTAGGTCGGCTAATACCTTATCTCGACAGGCAAACCTTTCCAGTCCTTGATACGGTCCAGCATTCTCGTTCATAGTAGCATCGGGGTTCATGATATTTACCAGTGGCAAATTATGTCTCTGGGCTACTTCGAAGTCCGTGGGGTCATGGGCTGGAGTTATCTTCAATGCTCCGGTGCCGAAAGAAGTATCAACAGCATCATCAGCGATTATGGGGATTTCCTTATCGATGATAGGGAGGGTGACACTCTTGCCTATGAGTTTTTTGTACCGCTTATCTTCAGGATTCACCGCCACAGCCGTGTCGCCGAGGAAAGTTTCCGGTCGGGTAGTAGCTACGGTGACGAAGCCCTCGTTTTCAGTTAGAGGGTAGTGAATATAATAAAGGTGTCCGACAATATCTTTATGTTCTACTTCGAGGTCGGAGAGGGCAGTCTGGCAGCGGGGACACCAGTTTATCATTCGCTCTCCACGATAGATTAATCCCTTGTTGTACAAACGGACAAAAGCGGTACGGACTGCTTTGCTCGGACCTTCATCCAGGGTGAACCTCTCCCTTGTCCAATCACAGGAAGCTCCCAGTAGCTGATGCTGATACCTGATATTTTCACGGCTCTTGTTAGCCCATTCCCAGGTTAACTTAGTGAAATTCTCTCTGCCTATCTCCTCCTTAGTTTGCCCTTGTTTAGACAGTTGCTGCTCCACAACTACTTGCGTGGCAATGCCGGCATGGTCGGTCCCCGGTAGCCACAAGGCGGGCTCCCCCTTCATCCTGTGCCACCTGACCATAATATCCTCCAGTGTCGCGGTCAGGGCATGCCCCAGGTGGAGCTCACCGGTAACATTAGGGGGGGGCATAATAATGACAAAGGGCTTCTTCTTGGGGTCTATTTTAGGAGAAAAGTAGCCTTGTTTGAGCCAGAAATCATACCACTTTTTTTCTATCTTGCCTGACTCGTAGGCTTTAGGTATCTCGGACATTAACTCTAAACCTATCTTAGTTATCGGCTGTCAGCCGAAAGAAATCTTGATAAAATTCCAAATTCAAAGCTTGTTTGGTCGTCGGGATTTTGGCTTTGGGAGGAGCTTCGCCACCCTATCCAAAATCTTGTCCGCCACCTCTCGTTTGGGCATGAGAGGTAAGCTATCAACTTTACCTTCTCGGCCAATTATGGTTACTCGATTGCTATCGGCGCCAAACCCACTGTCGCTGGCTGTAATGTCATTGGCTACGATAAGGTCAAGCCCCTTTTGCTTTAGCTTTTGCTTGGCATTTTCCACCAGGTTGCTGCTTTCAGCCGCGAAGCCTACTTTAATGAAATTGCCTTTGACACTTCCTAGAATGTCCGGGGTGCATTCCAGTTCTAAGGTCAACCTTGCCTCTCCTTTTTTGATCTTATCTTTAGCCGCTTTTATCGGACGATAATCAGCTACGGCGGCTGCCATGACCAGAGCGTCAACTCGGGGAGTTACATTCTCTACTGCCTGACGCATTTCTTGAGCAGTGTTGACTTTGACCACGTCAACTCCTGCGGGCTCGGGTAACGGGGTAGGTGCTGTAACCAATGTTACTTTAGCTCCCCGGTCGCGGGCTGCTTCAGCCAGAGCATAGCCCATTTTCCCTGAGGAGCGGTTGCTTATGTAGCGAACCGGGTCGATAGGCTCTTGGGTACCGCCTGCGGTAACCAAGATATGCTTACCAGCCAGGCCTCCACCCCTCCCCAGTACCTGGCGGATGCTGCCTATAATATCAGAGATATCGGCGAGTCGCCCCGGACCTTCTTTACCCGAGGCTAACCGGCCCGTGGCTGGAGCAATAATCATAAAGTTGCGAGCTTTAAGCTTGGACAAATTATCCTGGGTGGCTGGATTATTATACATATTGTTTTCCATAGCTGGAGCAATAAGCACCGGTGCCTTGGTAGCCAGAACCGTGCAGCATAGCATGTCGTCAGCAATGCCAGCAGCCAGTTTGGCAATGATATTAGCTGTAGCGGGGGCAATGACTACTATATCAGCAGCTTTCGCTAAAGAGATATGTTCAATGCTGGATTCTGAAGCCAAATCAAACATTTTGGTAACTACGGGTCTATCTGTAATGGCCCAAAAGGTAAAAGGTGATATGAACTCGATGGCTTCTTTGGTCATAATTACATTCACCTCCGCCCCTGCCTGAGTTAGCTGGCTGGCAATCTCTGCTGCTTTGTAGGCAGCAATGCTCCCTGTTACCCCTAAAATTATGGTTTTGTTGCTAAGCATTACTGTTCCTTGTTCATTTCATAAATGAGGCGCAGTCCAATTAAGGTTAAATCGGGATTTATTACGTCTATGGCTGCTATCTCTTCGGCAAAAGGGTAAGCCTGGCCGCCGGTAGCTACCACCTTTGCTTTGCTTCCCAATTCCTGTTGTATTCGACGAATCATGCCTTCAATAAGCTCAATGTAACCGAATATTATACCTGATTGCATAGCAGAGATAGTATTTCTGCCGATGACTTGCTTGGGATGGATTAGTTCTATTCGAGGGAGCGCAGCAGTACGAGTGAATAAAGCTTCAGTAGCTATGATAATCCCTGGGGCAATAGCTCCGCCAAGATAATCACCCTCCTTTGAAACAACGTCGAAAGTGGTAGCAGTGCCAAGGTCAATAATTATTAACGGTTTTCCGTAGAGGTTCTGGGCAGCCACGGCGTTGACCACGCGGTCAGGGCCAACCTCACGAGGATTATCCAGGCGGATGCGCATGCCTGTCTTGACTCCAGCTCCGACCACTAAGGGTTTAGTATTTAAATATTTCCTGCACAGTTCCTCGAATATATATAGCAGCGGTGGCACGACACCGCATAATACTACTCCGGTAATCTTTGAAGGCAAGACCTTTTTCCGCTCCATGAGGTTGAGCACCACTCCACCATACTCGTCTGAAGTGCGATGAATGCCGGTAGCTAAATTCCAGGTAGCTTTTAGGCTATCGCCATCAAATATACCCAGCTTAATGTTGGTGTTCCCAATATCAATTGCTAATAACATAGGTGCTTAGCCTTATCTTTATTCTCCCGACGTTATGGGCTGAGTATAGCACTACTAGCTAATCCGTGCTACTATCGAAGCTCCAGGTTAAAAAGCCGGGCACTAGCTAGAAGTATGCTTTTCGCTATCCCTTCCTTGCAAGTCTTGTAACTTTTTGACCATCGCCTGCCAATGTGTACCCTGCCAGTAGATGCGATGACAGGCGGGGCATTCCGTATATTGGGTTTGAGTTTCAAAAACGTGAGGGGGAACCAGGTTTTGCACCTCTTCCTTATCCAGGGCTATTAATGCTTGATTACATTCCAGACAAAGCGAGAAAGGCTTGAGATGATAATTTAGATTCAAAGCCTTCACCACTTCCTGTATTTGAACTTTAGGGTCATCTTGTTTAATGAGTATAGCTTTAAGTTTGCCATTTGTGACCACGCGTCTTTTCATAAATTGAGTATCTTTGGTCAGAATTACCCTATCCTCACTAAGAGCTGTTTTAATCATTTGACCATCGTTTTTTTGCTTAAACAGGAGCGTATCATAGCCAATCAGCCTTAACCATCGAGCCAGTTTGCCCACATTGTTATCTGCAATGAATTTGATTTCCATGGTTTGTCCAGAACAAGGGCAATTGATTTGGATGGCTGGCTTAAAGGCCTCCCCGATGGCGGATGTAAAAAAATATGCTCACGAATAACAAATTTTATCTATTTTAGCATTAATTCCGTGGCTAGAGTAGCTATTATCACTTAACCCCTTAAACCGTTCATATCAAGTCTGCGTAATTCGAATTATTGACATAAGGCGGATTTTCCCGTATCCTTTGAGGCTGCAAAAAGATTTAAGGAGGTTAGGGAATGCCAGTTAATATGATTGTCTGCTGCAAGCAAGTACCTGATCCTGAGGCGCCACCGGCTGTGTTTAAGGTGGTAAATAACCAAATGACCTTGCCGCCGGATGTAAAACCTGTAATCGGTCAGTACGAGGAATTCGCCTTGGAAGCTGCTCTCAAAATCAAAGATACCGCGGGGGGCAAAATTACTGCGCTCAGCTTAGGTAATAACTTCGTTCGCGATGTGATTAAGAAGGCGTTAGCTGTGGGGGGCGATGAACTCATTCTTATGGAAGACGAAGCTTTTGAGGGGGGCGATAGCTGGTCAACTGCCAACGCCTTGGCTATGGCAATAAAGAAAATAGGGGAATATGACATTATTTTCTGCGGTAGGCAATCCTCTGACTGGGATGCTGGGCAGGTGGGGTTAGGAATTGCTGAGATTTTAGGAATCCCGGCTGTAACTTTAGCTCGTAAGGTAGAGGTCACAGATGGGAAAGCGAAGGTTGAGAGAGTTATTCCCGATGGCTACCAGGTTGTCGAAGTGACGCTTCCTGCCCTAATTATAGTAACCAGCGGGATAGGAGCGCTTCGTTATCCCAACTTGAAAGGAATCATGGCAGCGGGTAAAAAACAACCTATCATTTGGAAGCCAGCCGATATCGGGCTTGAGCCTTCACAAGTTGGCGCTGCTGGAAGGCGTAGCAAGTTAGATAAACTCTTCCAGCCAGTCAAGGAAGCCAAATGTGAAATCATCGAAGGAGAGACGCCCGCAGAGGCGGGCGCTAATCTGGCCGTCAGGCTCAAGGAAGCCAAATTGCTTTAAGGTCAAGGAGGAAATAATGGCTGAAAACAAAGGTATATTAGTTTGTGGTGAACTAGCAAACGGGAAGTTAGCCTCCATTACTACTGAGTTGCTGGGATGTGGTAGGAAGCTTGCTGATGACTTGAAGGAAGACTTATCTTGCCTGCTGACCAGCGATTCAGTTGGCGGGGCTTCTAAAGAAGCAATTGCCTTCGGAGCAGACAAGGTTTATGCTGTAGAACACCCCGCACTCAAAGAATATCAAGCAGATTCCTATATGCAGGCTGTGGAAAAATTGGTCAACGAAATTTCGCCTCGGGCGATACTTATAGGGCAGACTTCTATGGGTAGAGACTTGGCTCCTCGCCTTGCCTTCAAACTAGGTACCAGCCTGACGACGGATTGTCTCGACTTAAGCATAGACCCGGCGACGAAGCTGCTGATACAAACGCGGCCTGTTTATGGTGGCAATGCTCAAGCTGTATTCACCAGCGAGCTTGTGCCTCAGGTGGTTACTGTCAGGACCAAAGCAATGTCGCCGTTGGAGCGTGATGACTCGAGGAAAGGAGAGGTCGTGCCCACCAAGATTGACATAGATACGTCGAAAGTAAGGGCCAAGATATTAGAAACTGTTAAGGAAGAGGCGGTCGGCATTAAGCTTGAGGATGCTCCTGTGATTGTCTGTGGAGGCAGGGGGATAGGGGGTTCTGAGCCCTTCCAGACTACATTGAAAGAGCTAGCTGATTTGCTGCATGGCGCGGTAGGTGCCTCACGTCCTCCTGCTGATAACGGTTGGGTGCCGGAGGCGGTGCATATCGGGCTTACTGGAAAGATTGTTGCCCCCGATATTTACATCGCTATAGCAGTTTCGGGTGCCAGCCAGCACACAGCGGGATGTTCGGGTTCCAAGCACATCATAGCTATTAATAAGGACCCTGAGGCTAATATATTCAGGGAAGCGGAATTTGGAGTGGTGGGTAAATATGAAGAAGTGGTGCCGGCCTTTACTAACAAGCTAAAGGAGCTATTAGCTGGCTAAATAATATAAAAACTGACGGGCGCTCTCATTCGCTCTTGCCTGTCTTCTTCGTGTCAGCGGTGATTTTCTGAGTAAGATGAGCTGGCACTTCTTCGTAATGGTCGAACTCCATTGTAAAGCTGCCGCGTCCCTGTGTCATCGACCTTAAATCTATGGCATAACGGAGCAGTTCTGCATAAGGTGCCTGTGCTTGGATGACATTGATGCCGTCACTGGGGTTCATCCCAAGCACACGTCCCCTCTTGGTGTTAAGATCGCTAGCAATATCCCCGGTATACGTCTCAGGCACGGTTATAGTGAGATTCATTATGGGCTCAAGCAATACCGGCTGTCCCTGAGATAGCCCCTTTTTTAAGGCCTGTGCTGCAGCAATCTTAAAAGCAATGTCCGAAGAATCTACTGAATGGAAGCTGCCATCGTAAAGGGTTACCTTCATGTCCACTACGGGATAACCAGCTAAAACCCCCTCCTGTTTCGCCTCATTGACTCCCTTTTCTACAGAGGGGATATAGTTCTGGGGTATTGCCCCCCCAAAGATTTTCTTAGCAAATTCAAATCCCCCATTCCGGGACAAAGGTTCCAACTCCAGAAGGACATGTCCATATTGACCATGTCCTCCACTCTGCTTTTTATGTTTATACTCCGCCTTGGTTGACATAGTAATAGTTTCTTTGTAAGGAATCTTGGGCAGGTCTAATTTCACCTCTACTCCAAACTTGCGACGTATTTTCTCCTTGACTATCTCCAGGTGGCTATCACCAACTCCGGAAATAATAAACTCGTTAGTATCAACTTCGCGACGTGTTTGGAGAGAAGGGTCCTCCTCACAAATCCTGGGCAACACTGTGCTCATCTTATCTAAATCGCTTTTCGTCTGAGGCTGGATTGACATGCTGAAATTCGCTTTGGGGAATTCGATACCGGGGAATATAACAAGGTGTTCGCGAGCACAGAGGGTATCCCCTGTAGTGGTTAAACTTAACCTTGCCACTGCCCCAATATCTCCGGCAGCGACCTGCGGCACTGGCTGTTGATTTTTGCCCAGCATGGTAAAGAGCTGGCCAATCCGTTCCACGCTATTCTTGTTGGCATTCCAAACCTGGGAATTACTGGAAATGACGCCTGAGTAAACCCGAAAGTAACTGAGCTTGCCGACATAAGGGTCGGCGCTGGTTTTAAAAACAAGGCTGGACAGGGGAGACTTCGAATCAGGGTTGACCTCCTCTTGATTACCGGTGGAAACATTCTTAGCGACGAAGACATCCTTTTCCTCTGGCGAAGGTAAACAATGGCAAATACCGTTGAAAAGTTGCTGGGTGCCGATGCCCTGCAAAGCAGAGCCAACAAAAACAGGCACCAGCTTGCCAGCAATGGTAGACTTTCTTAGGGCAGCAAAGATTTCCTCGTTGTTTATGGGCTCGCCCTCCAGATACTTGTTAATGAGCTCGTCATCAATTTCCACGATGGCCTCTACTAACTTCTCACGGCTAGCTTCTGCTTGTTCCTGAAGTGTCGAAGGTATTTCTGCTTCCTGCGAGGTAGCGCCAATATAAGCTTTCATAGTCACCAAATCTATAATGCCTTGAAAATCACTTTGTGAACCTATGGGTAATTGAAGAGGCAAACATCTTGGTGACAACTTAGCCTGAATTCCTTGCAAAGTAGAGAAGAAATCGGCATTATCACGATCCATCTTATTAACAAATATCAACCGCGGCAAATTTGCTTTTTCAGTATCGTCCCACATTTGTTCTGTGCCTACCTCCACACCTGAAGCGGCGCATATTACAACTATTGCTCCTTCGGTTACCCTCAATCCCGATCTTACCTCACCAATAAAATCAGCATATCCTGGTGTATCAATGAGATTCAGCTTCACCCCCTGCCACTCAAATGGCAGCAGGGACAGGTTGATGCCCATGTGACGTTCTACCTCAAGCGGGTCATAATCTGAGGTAGCAGTGCCGTCTTCAACGCTACCTAAACGCTGAATAGCACCTGAGGTAAAGAGCATGGACTCGGTAAGTGAAGTTTTACCAGCCCCTTGATGAGATAGTAGGACAACGTTTCGGATTTGCACGACTCCACATTATAATATTGCCCCTGAAGATAAGCAACTGCTGTTGCATTATGAAGTGTGATGCTGTAATGTGATAGTAACGCGAGATGAAACTGAGTTACGAACAGGTGAAGCATATCGCTTGGCTTGCTCGCTTGGGCTTAAGCGAAGAAGAGGTGGAGAAATTTAGCCTCCAGCTATCTAATATTCTGGAGAACTTCGAAATACTCAAGCAAGTAGATACAGCCAACGTGCCACCAGCGACTCATACCATCCCACTACAAAATGTCTTCCGAAAAGACGATGTAGCTGACTCATATTCTCAAGCTGAGATTTTATCAAACGCACCAAAACAAGCCGAAAAATGTTTTAAGGTTCAAGCAATACTAGAGTGAGCCCATCAGTCAAATGATTAGCGACATAGTTATCGCCATCGTAATTGGCTATCTCCTTGGCTCTATCCCTTCAGCATATCTTGCCGGTCGCCTGAGAAAAGGGGTAGACATCCGCGAGGTCGGAAGCAAAAACATGGGCGCTATGAATGTCTACTACGAGGTCGGGTTGGTAGAGGCAGTGCTGGTAACCTTGGTTGACCTGGGCAAAGGCGTAGGAGCGATTCTTTTGGTGCGGTGGTTGTCAGACATTCCCCTGACTTCACAATTTGATTTTCTTACCGGGCTTACCGGAGCAGCCGCCGTAATTGGCCATGTCTTTCCTGCCTTCCTCAAGTTCCGTGGCGGCAAAGGAGGAGCTACCGCCATAGGGATTCTCATTTTCTTGATGCCCTGGGCAGTTCCGTTTCTCTTTATTGTTTTTGCAATAGCTTTACGTATTACTCGTAATCCCACTTTTAGTTATAGCCTGCTCCTTGTTGTTTTCCCGTTTGTTGCGGGGTTTATTTACGTCGACCGCTACGGCGAGCCTTTGGCTTTAGTATTCTACTCCATAGGCTTGGGGGTATTCCTGGGCATACAGTACATCCCCAGGATTAAAGAGATGCACAGCAAAACTGGCGGCGACTGGCGCAAAGTTATCAGGCGTCGCAGCCTCAAAGAAAGGTTCTAAATATGCCGGCGAATGAACTACACCAGCTAACTATTCATGAAGCACACGAGCTTCTTAAACAAAGGAAAATTTCCTCGACGGAACTGACAAAATCTGTACTGAAGCGTATCGCCGCGATAGAAGGGAAAGTTCACGCCTGTGTCACTATTGTCGAAGACATCGCTCTGGAAGAGGCCGGGAAAGTCGATAATTACATCAAAACCGCTCGTGAGGTTACCCCTTTAACCGGCATCCCTACCTTAATCAAGGACGTCATATGCACCAAGGGGATAAGGACTACCTGTAGTTCAAGGATGCTGGAAAACTTCGTCCCTCCCTATAATGCTGCGGTAATAGAGAAACTGAAGGCACAGAAGGCGGTAATAGTAGGGAAAACGAATATGGATGAGTTTGCCATGGGCTCTTCTACTGAGCACTCCGCCTTTTTCCCCACCCACAATCCATGGGATTTAAGTCGGGTCCCCGGCGGCAGCAGCGGTGGCTCAGCAGTTGCTGTGTCCACAGGTGAGGCTATCTATGCTCTGGGCTCTGACACCGGGGGCAGCATACGTCAACCAGCGGGATTTTGTAACGTGGTGGGGCTTAAACCAACCTATGGTCGGGTCAGCCGCTTCGGCTTAGTTGCTTTTGCCAGCTCACTCGACCAAATTGGGCCGATGACCAAGGACGTCACTGACTGCGCCTTGGTGATGAATGATATTGCCGGCTATGATTCTAAAGACTCAACCTCAGTGCCTTATCCTGTCCCGGACTACACCCAGCAACTAATTCCTGACGTCAAAGGACTAAAGATTGGTATTCCCAGGGAATATCTTGTCGAGGGCGTGCAGGACCAGGTACAAGTGGCTTTGCAAGCAGCTATAAATAAACTCCAGGAACTCGGTGCGGAAATAGATTGGGAGGTTTCTCTACCTCATACTAAATATGCTCTGGCTGCTTACTATATACTTGCTCCCTCTGAAGCTTCAGCGAATCTGGCTCGCTACGATGGAGTGCGGTATGGCTTTTCTGGGCAAGATGCCGGTAATGTAATCGAGACAACAGAGAAGACACGACAATTTGGCTTCGGCCCTGAGGTTAAAAGGCGTATAATGCTGGGCACTTATGCCTTATCCGCAGGTTATTACGACGCTTACTATCTTAAAGCACAGAAGGTGCGCGCACTGATAAAACAGGAATTTGACCAGGCCTTTGAAAAATATGATGCCCTGGTCACTCCAACTTCGCCAATAGTGCCTTTTAAGCTGGGTGAGAAGTTAGAAGACCCGATGCAGATGTATCTAAGCGATGTATGCACCTTACCCATAAACATAGCTGGAATCCCGGCCATCTCCATACCCGCCGGCTTTGCTGATAATCTGCCTATAGGTATGCAAATCATGGGCAAGCCTTTCAGCGAGGAAAAACTGCTGCGCATCGCCTTCGCCTACGAGCAAGCAACCGATTGGCATAAGAGAAAACCAAAAATACGATAAGCCGACATACGCCTAGACTATGTGAAGTAGCTCGGCAAGGGCTCCATGGTAACCTCTGCCCCTCATTGCCAAGGCTTGGAGGATGTGATTTACCCGGAGGCGTGAGGTAAATAGCTAGACAGCAGAAAACAATCTGGCTTTATGTACAATTTGCCTGGTATTATCCTTCGCCTGCTACAACTGACAGACTCTCCGCTTCCAGTAGCTTCGCCATTTTAATCAGCCATTCCATCCATTACTATCGTCCTAGTACTATTTTCTGCTCAAAGTAGGTCATTTGGGTGATTTACAACTTGGCACGCTTAGATATAATTTAATATTAGATTTGATTAAATGATTTCAATAAGGGTTAACATATGTCAATCAAATTTAAAGGAAAGAACTACTATAAAACCAGTGAGGTTGCTCGACTAGCAGGCATAAGCAGGTCGAATCTATTACGTTGGTTTTATGACGGCATCATCAAGAATCAATCGCTTAAGGATGGGCGAGGGTGGAGGCTGTTCACAGAGGCCGAAATTAAGAAAGTCGAAGAGGAGGTCAACAAGATGAAAAATAGAAACCAGTTATCTCAATATCGTAGCGGGCGATTTGCCGGACCCCCTTTGTTGTTGCGAGGAAATTCGCCAAATGGCAAAAGGGGGGTAGCTATGTAATGGGTAATATCAGCAAACAAATATTAACTCGAGGAAACCTAATTAAACAGAAAGGAGATGAAACAGATGAGAAAGATATTAACAAGCCTGATGATAATCGCTGTTCTGGCAGCCTTGATTACAGGCGGGGTAATGGCTGTATTTAGTGACCAGGAGACTAACGCGGACAATGTTTTCACAACAGGCACAGTGATTCTCGGCATTGACCCAGCCACTGCCATGTTTACCGTGTCAGATATGGCGCCGGGTGACGTAGTGTACGGCGGTCTCGAAGTCAGTAACAGCGGTAGCCTGGAGCTAAGGTACGCTATGACCACCACTGCAGATGACACTAGCACCCTTGATGAGCAGCTCGATTTGACCATTGATGTGGTGACAGACCCCGGTGCTGATACAATATGGTATACAGATGATGATGTGGTCGGGGGAGCAAACATCTATGGCCCCGATGGCGTGCTGTCATCGGCCTTCTTTGGTGATCCGGCGCAGGGTGGACAGGCTGGCGATAGAACACTTGCTTCAGGAACTAGCGAGAGGCTTCGCTTCAAGGCGACGCTGCCTCTGGATACAGACAATACCTACCAGGGCGCTACCTGCACCGTTGCCTTTGTTTTCGATGCCGAACAAACTGCCAATAATCCATAATTAGTATGCGAGATAGGACTGAGGGGGAGGCACTAAGTCCCTCCCCCTAGTCTGCTCCAGACAAGCGGAAGAGGAAATTTAGCGGAGCGAATGATGCACAGGCTATTAATGGTCTTGCTATTGGTCGGCTTAATTGCCGGCCAAGCTGGTATAGGCACTACGGCATATTTCACTGATGCTGAGCTGAATGCCGACAACACCTTTCTGGCTTGGGTCTCTAGCCAGTGGGTGCAAACCACCCAAGGAGACTTTCAAGCCGGTGTCTTAGATAAT
>CAYYUO010000025.1:0-13517 GCA_964474965.1 uncultured Dehalococcoidales bacterium | reverse complement strand
TATTCCTTTCTACAATCTCATGAGCAATACGAGCTAACGCGCGCCCTACCTCCCTCGAGGTCAGGAGAACCTTCTCAGGCATTAAAAAACCTCCTGCCTTCAAACTGGCAAGAGGTCTCAGTTGGCGCTTCTATTGCGGCGTGCTTACACATATTTCCCCTTACCAGCCTCACGGGACTGATTTAAAGGTCTAACTAACCATTATGCCACAATTTTAAAAATAATGCAACCCTGCCCTCAGTGCTCTGAGTGCTGGGGGAATTTGCTACAATACTGGACATCGGAGGGGAAAGGGGTAGCTCGCGCTACCCTTTTCCCCTAATCCTTAATTAATGAGGTTTAGGTTTACTGTCGAGAGATTTTGCTCGGCTCTGGAGTAACACGTGAGGGAGTTTTGGAGCCACTCTCCAGATGGGAGGCAGGCAAATGCTGAGCACGGCGTAAGAAAGAGGGTACGTCGAGAACATCGCTGTTGCCTTTTATCAGGCGACGAAGCTCATCGGCGCTGTATATTCCCCTGCCTTGTTGCTTAGCGAAGCCAGTAGCGATAACGGTAATTCGAACCTCGCTATCCATCTTGGGGTCAAACACCACGCCAAAGACTATGTTGGCGTTGGGGTCCACTGCTTGGCTGATTATTTGGGCAGCCTCATTACACTCAAACAGAGTGAGACTTGGGCCACCAGTAATATTGAACAGCACCCCCGTAGCTCCGTCCACGGATACGTCGAGCAAGGGGCTAGCCAGAGCAGCCTTAGCCGCTTCAGCAGCGCGACTTTGCCCGCTGGCTTTACCCACAGACATCCAAGCTGGGCCAGCGTCTCTCATTACCGATTTAATATCGGCGAAGTCCAGGTTGATCAGTCCCGGGACGGTAACTACTTCGGAGATAGCCTGAACTCCCAACAGAAGAGCATCATCTGCTAGCCTGAAGGCGTTGTCCACACTCGTCTTGGCATCGCAGAGCTGAAGAAGGCGGTCATTAGGTATGATGATAAGTGTATCAACCTTGTCCGAGAGGTCAACCAGCCCTTCCTCGGCTACTTGAGCTCTATGCATTCCCTCAAAGGTGAAGGGCTTGGTCACAACTGCAATGGTGAGAGCGCCACTCTGCTTAGCCACCTCAGCCACCACAGGGATGCCACCTGTGCCTGTGCCACCGCCCATGCCAGCAGCAATAAACACCATATCAGCACCCTGAACGAGGTCTTCGATTATGCTGCGGCTTTCTTCGGCTGCTTTGGTTCCAATCTTATGGTCGCCACCGGCGCCCAAACCCCTGGTCAATTTCTCACCCAGTTGAATTCTGGTAGGAGCTTCAGCCAGAGCCAGCGCCTGGCCATCGGTATTCATGGCTATGAAGTCAACGCCCTTTATCTCCTCACGGACCATGCGGGTAATGGCATTGCAACCGCCGCCGCCAATGCCAATGGCTTTGATTCTTGCTGGAGTTGGAGTATAAATTTGCTTTGCCATTCTAACCTCCTTTCACAAGTTAGGCACGAAACAGCTTTCTAACGAGACTCATAAAGCTGCTCCAAGTGCCAGCCCTTTTTTCTCTGTAAGTTGATCCTTCTTTGCCTCGTACCTGCCATAGGATCAGTCCCAGGGTGGTAGCATAAGCCGGATCATGCAGGATATCGGAAATGCCATAGATGCCCGTACTCAAAGGTCGGCCTTTGCGCACCGGAATTCGCAACAGTGACTGCCCTAACTCGTCAAGCCCGGACAGATTGGATGTGCCACCGGTGAGCACTAAACCACAAGGCGCCAGGGTGTGATAATCGCTGGTGGGCATCTCCAGCAATATGAGTTGTAGCAACTCCTCCATGCGAGCCCGGATAATATTGCACAGGTCTTTATAAGAGGCGCTATGACCATTCTCGATACCCACTTGGACCGTTTGGTCCATATCTAAAGTAGGTGTGACATTGCCATATCTCTTCTTCATCTTTTCCGCAATATTAAAAGGCAGGCCCAAGCCTATGGAGATGTCGCTGGTTACCTGGTAACCGGCTACTGGAAGGATACCGGTGTGATAGATGCTGCCATTCTTAAATACCGCTATATCTGTGGTCCCGCCCCCGATGTCAGCCATGATAACACCTGATTCTCTTTCCTCCGGAGTCAATGCTGCTTCTCCACTAGCCAGAGGCTCGAGGATGAGGTCTTCAACATCAACGCCGACACTGCGGACGCATTTGGCCAGGTTTTGTATCGAAGTTACTGAAGCAGTGACGATATGGGTTTCTACATCTAACCTGGACCCATGCATGCCTACCGGCTGTCTCACTCCCTCCTGTCCATCTAGGGCATAAGAGCGAGGAATGGCGTGGAGCACCTTCTTTCCTTCAGCGACGGTGATATTACGAGCCGCAGATAGTACCCGTTTAAGGTCCTGAGTACGCACCAATCGATCATCTCGGGGGATAGCTACCACCCCCCGATTATTCAGGCTGCTTATATGCCTGCCGGTAACCCCAACATAGGCCGAATCTACACGTATGCCGCTAATTCTTTGAGCTTCCCTCACTGATGCGGCAATGGACTGTCTGGCTTCATCCATATTGACAACGATGCCTTTATGTAGGCCGCGACAGGGAACGACTCCCACTCCTAAAACTTCAATGTCGTCTTCCGCTTTGACATTAGCCACGATGGTGGCTACTTTAGTTGTGCCCACATCAATAGCTGAAATAATTTTCTTTGCCATTTTCACCTCCTTTTTTGCTGAGAGTACTGCCTAGTTGAGGCGCTCGGCTATCCTTAATTTAGCGCTACGGCTGCGTGGGTTGGATTCTATCTCCAACGAGGTAGGTTTAATAACCTTCCGTGAAATGAGCTTCAAGGTGGGCGTATGCCCACAGAGACATATTACTGTTCCCGGGGGACATAGGCAGCCGCTGGCTTCGTCTCGCATGAATTGCTTAACTATGCGGTCTTCCAGAGAATGATAACTAATGACTGTTAATCTCCCCCCGGGGCGAAGGAGGTCAATAGTTTGTTTGAGAGCCAGCTCCAGATTCTGTAGTTCACTGTTGACCGCGATGCGAAGCGCCATAAAGGTCCTTGTGGCAGGGTGAATTTTGCCCCGACGTGTCGGGGCGCCCAAAGCTTGCTTTACCAAGCGGGCAAGCTCCACGGTGGTAGCGATAGGGCGGTTTTGAACGACATACCGCGCTATCCGCCGGCTGTGGCGCTCTTCACCGTATCTTTCTATGAGCTTAGCCAACTCTTGCTCAGAGAAGCTGTTGACGATGTCCGATGCGGTTAACCCTTGTCCGGGATCGAACCTCATATTTAGGGGAGCATCGAGGTGGAAGCTGAAGCCACGTTCGGCTGTATCCAGTTGCAGAGAAGAAACACCAAGGTCGAAAAGAATACCATCAACTGGATGAAAATGGTATCTTCTGCATATAGCTTCAAGGTTAACAAAGTTGTCATTAACCAAAGTAACTGCTTCGCCATAGTCGCTAAGTTTATCTTGGCTTATTTTGATGGCTTCGGGATCAGCATCAATGCCTAAAAGTCTTCCTGAGGGTGAAATTCTTTCCAGTATCGCTGCCGCGTGTCCCCCCAGACCAACAGTGCAGTCAACGAAGTATCCTCCTCGCTGGGGCTGTAGCCCTGCTAGGACTTCATCAAGCAGAACCGGCACGTGGACGGGCACGGACATGGTGACGATCATTCACTATTCTCCAAAACTCTCAATTATCTGTGATGCCTGTTCTTCGGCCAATGTTTTCTCAGCCTTCCATTCACCTTCGCTCCAGAGTTCAACACAGTTATTGGCACCGACAACAATCGCTGTGTCACCAATCCCGGCGTGGTCGCGCAAGGGATATGGCAATGTTATCCTGCCTTGCCCATCAAGCGAGGCACCGAAGGCGGAGCCGAAGATAGCACGATTCAACTTCCTTAAGTTAGCTGGGGTTACTGCCTTGGCAGCCAGGCTGTCGGACAACCTTTTCCACTCAGCTACAGTGTAAACAGCGATGCATTTCTCTCCCATCCCCTTGGCTAATATCACGCCCTCCTTCATCTGCCGCCTGAATTTTGGCGGCAGAGGTACTCTCCCCTTTTCATCAACCTTATATAGATACTCACCAAAAAACATATTAAGCCCTCTCAGCTCTTACTCCAATCTCATGCAAGTGCCAGTCTCTCAGAAATTCCTCAGTTACTTCCGTCAATTCTTGTTGCGTCCTATTTAGGCAATAGTAAGTAATACCTGCATCACTTTTTCTGCCCAGTATTCCTTGGCTAATTAGATCCTGTATCTCTTTCTCCAATACAACTCTATCCACTCCTTGATTCACCGCAACGCACTCAGCGGTGAACTTCAACTTGGGATATTTCATGCAAAAAAGGAGCACTCGCAATATATTAAGGCTGTGTCCATAACTCCCGGAAACTCCAGACAATACTGTTGACTCCACACCTTCTGTCATAGTGTGCTCTATTTTACCCTTTTCCCCCACTTTTCCCCACAATTCTATTATAAACCTTATCTTTATTTTGTCAATACCCTCTGGCGATTTTTTGAATTTTCAAACAAATTTCGCCTTTGGGATTGAGAACAGAGTGGTGCTAAATATAGCCCAATGAATACACTGCTCCCCGAAAGCCAAAGTCACTGGAAGCACGAGACTTTCTTTTATCGCCGCCTGCATGATAAGATATGCACTTTAAGGGTTTTTATTGGGGGAATCCATGCGTATTGATATCTTATGTCTCTTCCCCGAAGTGTTTGCCTCTCCACTCAACCAGAGCATCATCAACCGTGCTCGGGAGCAGGGATTGGTGAACGTTGCGATTTATGATATTCGTGACTACACCCATGACAAGCATCATACTGTTGATGACTATCCCTACGGCGGTGGACCTGGCATGGTGCTAAAGCCCGAGCCTATCTTCGAGGCAGCAGAGGCGATAAAACAACAACTTGATGTAAGTGAGGTGCCTATCATATTACTCACCCCTCAGGGCAGGCTTTTTTCTCAATCTGTTGCGCAAGAATTAGCCCTCCACCCTCATCTGATGTTAATTTGTGGCCATTACGAAGGTTTAGACGAGAGAGTATGTGAGTACTTAGCTACCGATGAAATCAGTATCGGGGATTACGTACTTAGTGGAGGAGAAGTAGCTGCCCTGGTTGTGGTGGATGCTGTCGTTAGACTTATACCGGGAGTGCTTGGCTCACAAGATTCCGCCAGCAGTGATTCTCATAGCAACGGGCTTTTAGAATATCCCCAATATACCAGACCTCAAGTGTATCGGGGTTGGTCAGTACCCTCGGTTTTGCTTTCAGGAAATCACGGCGAAATTGCTCAATGGCGACGCCGTCAGGCTATCCTGCGAACGGCGAAACGACGCCCTGACCTCTTGGAGAAGGGCAATCTCTGCGATGAGGAAAGGAAATGGATGTCAGAGAATTTGTTAAACCCAAAATGAACCCCAATATTCCTCAAATTTCCCCTGGCGATACAGTCAAGGTTAGTTTGAAGACCAGGGAAGGGGATAAAGAGCGACTGCAATACTTCCAAGGAGTGGTGATTAAAATGAGGAAGGGCGTTGATGGCGGAAGCTTTACGGTGAGGAGGGTGTCTTACGGCATTGGAGTAGAACGTACTTTCCCCTTTCAATCCCCTTCCGTGCAAAATGTTGAGGTGCTCAGGCATGGAAAGGTGCGCCGGGCCAAACTCTATTATATACGCAGGCTCAGCGTTAAGCAGGCTCGGCTTAAAGAAAGGCGAGAGAAGGCAATAGAGCAAGCCATGTCTCGAGAAGGGCAAGCCATGCCTCAGAAAGAGCAAGCCGTGCCTCAAGAAGAAGCACAGACCTCTGAATGAACTACGCCGAGGTGGCGGTCAATTCCCCGGGGAGTCGGTCAACCTTTTGCTATGCCATACCGCCAGTGCTCAATATTAGTGTCGGGCAAGCAGTATGGGTACCCTTTGGCTCTAGGGTTATTCAGGGGATTGTGCTCCGATTATCAGACGAGCCATCGGTTGAAGAAACTAAGGAAATAGCTGGCGTCGTTGGTGATTTTTCCTTGCTTTCTCCGATACAAATGAACCTTGCCCAGTGGATAAGCGAACACTATTTTGCCCCCCCTTTCGATGCCTTGGCTTTAATGCTGCCTCCGGGATTTGGGAGGCAGGCTATTACTTGCTTTCAGCTAACAGATTCTCAAGTAGATTTGCCCCTAACACCGGAGCAAAGGCAAACCCTTCACATTATAAGAGGGAAAAAGAAGATAAGCCTGCCTGAGCTGGAAGAGGCAATCGGCAAAAGAAAAGCCAGGCAAATCACCGACCAGTTGCTAGACCGTCGGTTGATTACAAAAACTCTGGAATTGGAAAAGGCAAAGATAAAGCCCAAAATGCTTCCTTATATTAAGCTGATAGCTGACAGGGAAGAGATTGAAATGACGAAGGCTCGCCTGGATAAGTCTAGAGCATATAGACAGGCAGAGCTCTTAGAATTTCTGACCGGGCAGACTCAACCTATTTCAATTAGCGAACTGAGGAAACGTCTCAATTGTTCTCCTGCCACTATCAAAGCCCTGGAGAGCCACCATTTGGTCTCAGTGGAAAGGCTCAGGGTAAGACGTGACCCCTTATCTCACCTCAGCTTCACAACTTCTCCGCCTCCGGTTCTCACTTCATCTCAGCAAGCTGCCTGGAAATCGATCCAGGATATTATTGTGGGGGAGGCAAGGCAATCCGGCAGTCCACCGGTTTTCCTCCTTTTCGGCGTTACCGGCAGCGGCAAGACTGAGATTTACCTGCGAACCTTAGCCCAGGTTATTGCCGCCGGTAAGCAAGGAATTTGCCTTATCCCTGAAATCTCTCTGACCCAACAAACAGTAGAGAGATTTGCTAATCGCTTTCCCGGGCGTGTGGCAGTACTGCATAGCGGCCTTTCTCCAGGAGAGCAGTTCGACGAATGGCAATGGATAATGGAGGGAAACTGCGATGTTGTCATCGGACCAAGGAGCGCCTTATTTGCGCCCCTGTCCAGCCTCGGTCTTATCATTATCGATGAAGAGCATGAATGGACATATAAACAAGAAGATAAGTCGCCTCGCTATCATGCCCGCGACGTGGCCATTAAATTGGCTCAACTCAGTGATGCTGTTGTCATCCTGGGCAGTGCTACCCCTGATATTGGCAGTTTCCATAAGGCAAAGCAAGGCGAATATCAGCTTGTGGAGCTAAAGGAAAGAATTACTCCTCGTGGTTATTCCCCTCTCCCAGAAGTAAGCATAGTGGATTTGAGGGAAGAACTTAAGGCCGGAAACACCAGCTTGTTTAGTCGTTCCTTATTAGCTGCCATGAAAGAAACTTTGGCGCAGGGCGAACAGATAGTTCTTTTCCTTAACCGTCGGGGCACAGCTACCTTTGTTCGATGTCGTAACTGCGGCTTTGTCTTTCGTTGCCCACGCTGCTCCATAGCCCTTACTTATCATTCAGTGGAGAAGAGGCTAATTTGCCATCGCTGTCGTTATTCTATTCCGGTACCCCAAAGCTGCCCTCGGTGTTCTCGGCGCAATCTCAGGTTTTTGGGCACTGGCACGCAGAGGGTAGAGGAAGAGATAAGGCATTTCTTCCCTGAAGCAAGATTGCTTCGCTGGGACAGAGATGTGATTACCAAGAGATATGCTCACGAGGAGTTGTTAAAGAATTTTCGTGACCACAAGGCAGATGTGCTTATTGGCACCCAAATGATAGCCAAAGGATTAGATATGCCTCAGGTGACCCTGGCCGGGGTAATCAGTGCCGATACCGGCCTTAATTTTCCTGATTTCCGAAGTAGCGAGCGCACTTTTCAACTCCTGTGTCAGGTAGCTGGCAGGGCTGGGCGTGGGGTTAAAGCCGGAAAGGTTATCATCCAGACTTACTCCCCCGATAACTACATTATTGAAGCTGCTGCCAGGCATGATTATCTTGGGTTTTATTATAAAGAAATAGATTATCGCCGCCGATACAATTATCCCCCTTTTAGCCAATTAGTCCGCCTGGTTTATAGCCACACCAACGAAGAGTTATGTCGTCGTGAAGCAGAGAGGATGTATCGTCTAATTATTGATAAAAAGGCCAGAGAGGGTATGATTGGTTTCAATATAATTGGTCCTGTGCCCGCTTTTGCCTTGAGAGCCAGGGGCAGGTATCGCTGGCAACTTTTCCTCCGCGGCCCTGACTCAACTCGGATGTTATCCCGGTTCACTTTGCCGCGGGGCTGGACTATAGATGTCGACCCCGTAGGGATAGTTTAGAATTCTCGCCTGTTTTCCAGCGCTTGCCCCAAGGTTAGGTCATCAGCATATTCCAACTCAGCACCAAAGGGCAAGCCGCGAGCCAGGCGAGTGACGTGGATGCCCAGAGGTGTGATAATCCGTTGCAGATACATAGCCATAGTTTCGCTCTCTACATTGGGATTGGTTGCGACAATGACTTCGGTTACCGGGCCATCTTTGAGACGAACCAGAAGCTCCTTTATCTTTAGTTCTTCAGGCCCTACACCCTGTGTCGGGTTGATAGTTCCATGAAGCACGTGATAAACACCGTTATATTTCCCCGTCTGTTCCAAAGGGAAGATATCTGAAGGTTTCTCCACAACACAAATTTTAGAATGGTCGCGCTCTTTATCTTGACAAATGCGGCAAGGGTCACAATCAGTGTTGTTAAAACAAACCGAACAAAGCTTTATCTTTTCCTTCAGTGTTAAAATAGCCTCGGCTAAAGCCTTAGCTTCTTCATCAGGGCTGCGTAAGAGATGATAAGCCAGCCTTTGAGCACTTTTTGGCCCGATTCCAGGCAGCTTATTTAATTCCTCAATTAATCTAGCTATAGGTTCAGCGACAAATCTCATTTTCCCTGACTCTCTACGCTATTGCTGTCTGGAGCATAGCGAAAAACCACCAAAGTCTTTGTTAGCTCCGATTTTATCGGAGCTCCCTAAAGTAACCCCGGTATATTGAGGCCACCGGTCAAACTGCTGAGGCGCTTATTAACAAGCTCCTGCGACTTGGTAACAGCCTCGTTAACAGCGGCCATGACCAAATCTTGCAGTAACTCAACATCTCCAGCCTCTAGCGCCTCCGGAGATATCTCCACAGAATGAATCTTCTGATGCCCATCAATCACCACTTTGACGGCACCACCTCCACTAGTAGCTTCCACGGTCATATTGCCCAATTCTTCTTGGGCTTTCGCCAACTTTGCCTGAAGTTGCTGGGCTTGACGCAATATCGATTTATCCATCTATCTCCTTCCCTTCGGCTTCGCTCAGGACTACAACTCCTCCTCACTAATCCTGGCTCCCATTTCCAGAGCAGCTTTAATTACCGGGTTTTGCGTCTTTGTCTGGGACGGATTTTCCCTCTTATAATCAACTAAAATACACCGTATCTTATAGGGTTGCCCAAAGACCTCCTGAAGCTTTTTCTCCACCAGATGTCGATATTTGGCGTCTTCAATTTTCTCCTTATGGAAGGAATAATAAAAACCTAACACAAGTGTATCATCCTCAAGAGCTACAGGGTCACAGGCGCTACGCAAAAAGGCATCCAAATTGCCACTGGAACCTTCTCCTCGCAAAGATTTAATGAACTCCCTCCAGCGGCTACGGAGGTGATCAATGTCCTGGGAAATCTCTCTGCTTGGGACCTCAGAGCTATCCAGTGACGCAGGAACCTCGCTTGGAACCTCCGTCCCGACTCTGGCGGGATCCAGTGCCACAGGATCCTCAGCCCCGACTCCGTCGGGGGACTCAGTTGTCTCAGTGGCATCCGCTGCCTCCGACCTGCCCGCCGCACAAGGCTTTGGCAGGCGGGAGGGTTTAGTTGTAGTTAGCTGCTCCTGTCCTGTGGGTGGGGACAAAGCGCAACCCAGTAAGGCCAATTCTAAGGGCAAGGTGGAGTAATTATCACTTCGAAAATCTATGCCAGAGAATGACTTAATTGCCTTAAGCAGATAATCCAGTGTAGCATTGGTCGCAAGGCTTCCCATCTCAGCTAAGTCTTCGCTGGTAACATCCAGAGCCTCTTCACATCGCGATTTAGCCAGCATCAATCCTCGAAGGTATCCTACCAGGCCCAGATTAAACTGACGAAGGTCAATACCATCGCTATTAAGGCTGTTTATGACTTTTAGCCCAGCAGCCACATCCCTGCTGACCACGCATCGTGCTAGCTGTCTAACCCGTGAATCCCAGCTAATGCCAAGCTCCGCTTGAACCTGAGCAAGCTCAACTTGGTTGCCGTAGTAAGCAATCATTTGTTGTAAAATATTTTCAGCATCTCGAAGGCTCCCGGTAGCAGCACGAGCAATAAGCTCTAAGGATCCAGGCTCGATATGAATGCCCTCCTTATCGCATATTAGCTTGAGTTTATCCATTATCTCGGTTTGCCGCAGGCGATGGAAGTTGAACCGCTGACATCTCGATACTATGGTGGCTATCACCTTGTGCGCTTCCGTGGTAGCTAAAACAAAAATTACATGCCCGGGTGGCTCCTCCAATGTCTTCAACAAGGCATTGCAAGCTGCCTCGGTAAGCATGTGGACTTCGTCTATAATATATACCTTGTAGCGGGCGAGACTGGGGGCGTAGTTTGCCTTTTCCCTCAGGCTGCGGATTTCGTCAATGCCACGATTGCTGGCGGCATCTATCTCTATTACATCCAAAGCTCTGCCCTCAGTGATTGAACGACACATATCACAAGCATTGCACGGCTCGCCACCTGTTTGATTAGGACAGTTAACTGCTTTGGCTAAGATGCGCGCCGTGCTGGTTTTGCCTGTGCCTCGTGGACCACAAAAAAGATAAGCATGAGCTATCTTGCCCCCCTCCACAGCATGACGCAGAGTCTGAGTTACAGGCTCTTGTCCCAGCACCTCGCTTAAGGTCTGTGGCCGCCACTTGCGGTAAAAAACCTCAGAGCCCATATACTTTATAATTATACACCCTTCCACCCAATCCCCAAAGGAGATTTTGTGCTACAGCACGAGTAATATATCAATTTTTTATAGCGCACGCAGTGGCTGCCCGTATTAAAATGACATAACAGAGACGAGATTTCCCGGGACAGAACTCTACAGCGGTAATGAAGGAGCTCGCCTTAGCTGCCTGATTTATTAGGCTTGGGCACCGAGTCCTTAGAGACTTTATATATGGGCTTGCTTCTATAGGAAAGTTTGTTAAGGATCAGCCGGGCATCGGTGTGCAATTTTCCATTTCTGCCTTCGATATATCCCTCTGAGCTCCAGTCGTGCCAAAATCGTAAAGATACATGGTGGTCTCCTCGCTGGCATTAATGACTTTCACCATGCCGAACGGGACTTGACTGCTCACCCATGTCTCCCCCCCGTCTATCGCAAATTTGGCCACGTTTACTGTCTTTCCCGTAAGGGTGGTGTATGTTCCATATGTTATATCGGGAAGATTCGGTTCATACGTGCCAGGGGTCTCAGTCTCAGGAGGTTCATAAGGGCTTAGACCAACATCCATACATATCACCTGGTCTCCCATTTTCACCACGTACTTTACAGCCTGGCCGGTAGCAACCTCGGTCCATATTTGCATAATAGTGTCTTCCTCCCCTAACATAGTCATTTCAAACCCAGTGCAGGTCTTTCCATCGACTGTGTCCTGCCCTATATACTCCATCTTTAGGTGGGACTCTTCACCATTAGTATAGACATACTCAGCCCATTGTCCTGCTGCCGGCGCCATGAACCCGGTGTAACCGGACGAGGTACCATCATCACAAGCTGGCAACAAAGTTATCGCCAATAAAAGGGCTACTCCAACAACAATTACTTTTTTCACTTCTGCACCTCCTTATGAAAACTGGATAGGCAAATTCTCACGCCTTGCCACATCGGCGACGCTAAGGAGCTAGCCGTAGTGGCCGCATTTGTCAGGCTTGGGCACTGAGTCCTTAAAAACCTTACTTGTTGGCTTGCTTCTCAGCCCAATTGCCTGCCCCAGGCACCTTCCACATTTTGCCCTGAGCTGCCAGAATTATGAGGGCAATCCACAAGCCCACAGTTATCACCCAGACAATAACGCCGAGGATATGTGCAAACCACCATAGCCCAGGCGAAAGGGTGGATATTGCGATAGCACCAAGGATTGCCATAATAATCTGAACCACGGTCAATACCCCAAAGGTCATGATAGATTGCCAGGCATGGAATTTAACGAAGGTGCTCTTCTTTTCCAGGACCACGAAGATTATTCCTGTGATCCACGTAGCCACATAGCAAAGAAGCCCGGCTACATTGGCTGACATGCCTGTGCTACTCTCCGCCTCGGGCTTAGCTGCAGGTGCAGCTGCACCTGCAGCTGGCTTCGCAGGGGCACCAAGCTCGGCACCACACTTGGAGCAAAACTTAGCCCCATCGGGATTTTCCGTACCACATTTAGGACAGAACATATTCACCTCCTTACATTAAATCTATATCACATATGGGGGACATGTCAATAGCCGATTTTTCTCACCCGAGCGTTAGCGCATGGGCTAGATTCGCTCCCCTCACGGAGCCTGCCCTGGGCACCATAAGATTCTTCACGGAGTTTACCCTGAGCGAGATTAGATTCTTCGCTTCGCTCAGAATTACAAGGGGCGAAATGACAAAAAGCGAGGGGTAATTTATGCTCACAGTATTTCATCGTGCCGGAAAACCCAGGTGGCCGAAACCACGCTATCACCTTCGGCTAAGCCCATTAGCCTGGCTCCCCGGCCACCCCTGCCCTGAATTGAGACCTGCTCCATAGGAATGTTCACCACGTTGCCCCTGGCTGATAACATCACCAGGGAGCCTTGCGGGGAAACAAACTTGGACACAGCTAGATTACCCGTTTTCGGGCCAACCCTATAAGCCCTCACCCCCTTGCCTCCCCTATTGTGAACAGGATAGTTTTTTATCGGGGTCAGCTTGCCAAAACCTTTTTCGGTTACTGTGAGCACATAAGCATCGGGAAGGACAATGCCCATACCAACAACATAATCGTCAACAAGGCGTATGCCACGAACACCGCCACTGGTTCGAGACGCTGTCCTCAAGCTTTTGACCATAAATCTTATAGCCTGTCCATTTCGACTCACCAGGATGACCTCATCTTCATCAGCAACTACACCGGATGAGACCAGCTTATCTTCATTTCTGAGCCCCATGGCAATAATGCCATTCCTCCTTATCGAAGCAAATTTGCTTAGGGTAGTCTTTTTTATCACGCCACCCTTAGTAGCCAGTAATAAGAACTTATCTGAGGGAAAACTTGCCAGGGATAACAACACAGTTACCTCGTCTTTCAAGTCAATAGGTAATAAATTAACCAGGGCTATCCCCTTGGCCATGCGGGAGGAATCCTCGGGAACCTCGTAGCATTTAACACAGTAAACCTTACCAGCGCTGGTAAAGAAAAGAAGATTATCATGGGTGTCAGCTAACAAGATGTGGTTCACTGTATCGCCACCCCGGGTTACCATTCCCATGACGCCTTTT
>CAYYUO010000024.1:0-13749 GCA_964474965.1 uncultured Dehalococcoidales bacterium | reverse complement strand
TGGAGTCTGTGCTGCCATTCTTGAATGTCCCATTAAGCTTTGGAGGCAAGAGGAGTCATACGATTTGCCCTATCCCATTGCAGGCTTCTGTCAGGAGTGTGGGACATGTGTTGATTCCTGCCCTCTGAAGGCAATTAAGATGCTGTAAGCAGACGTACAATTGAAGTCGAAGATAAAAAGTATTTAATCATCTCGAGAAGTGATATTCTCGCCGCGATCAGGTAAGCATGTGTCAAGGGGTAGATAGACTCCGAGGCGGCAATTCAAGCCGCGGATGGATTTACTTCAAAACACAAACAGAGGAGGCATAATGGCTAGGAATATTTCGGAGGAAGATGTGCATCAAGCAATAGGACAGGTGATGCACCCGGAGATCAATCGTACCTTAGTCGAACTGGGAATGGTCAAGGATATAACTCTGGAAGATAACGAAGTCACGCTTGCCCTCGTTCTTCCTTTCTTGGGCATCCCCGTTTCAGTCAAGGACTATCTTATAAATAGCTTGCGCCAGGCAGTGATGAAATTGGGTGCGAAGGTTGAAATCAGGGTAGCGGAGATGAACCAGGAGGAGCGTCTGGCTTTCCTGGCTATGGAGCAAGAGAGCTGGAAAGATTTAGCATAAGTAACAATAAATTAAGGAGGTTAATAGATGGCTTACAAAATTACCGATGAGTGTATCAGTTGTGGCGCCTGTGAACCAGAGTGCCAGAATGAAGCAATCACAGAGGGGGAGGAGATTTGTGTAATCGACCCCGACAAATGTACTGAGTGCGTGGGCAACTTCGAATCACCCAAGTGTGTTGAAGTGTGCCCGGTAGATGCCGCTGTGCCTGACTCAGAACATGTGGAAAGTCGAGACGAACTGCTTGCTAAGTGGCAGAGGTTGCATCCAGGCGCGACTCCAGTATTTACCTAAACTACGGGGAAAGAGGGCCAATGGCAAAATATGAAGTAATCATCATCGGAGGCGGTCCTGCCGGGCTTACTGCCGGTCTCTACACCTCGCGGGCAGGCCTCAAGAGCCTGTTGGTCGAACGTGGCATATTTGGAGGCCAAATAGTGAATGCCGCACTGGTTGAGAATTATCCCGGGTTTCCTCAAGGAATTTCTGGCATGGAGCTTGGTTCCCTCATGCACCAACAGGCAGTCAAATATGGCTTGGAGGTAGTAACTGCTGAGGTTACAGGCATTGCCCAAGGACAACCCTATAGCATTTCGACCACTGAGGGCGACTTTGAAGCTATAGCCATAATCATCGCGGCTGGCTCAGAGTATCGTAAGCTGGGGGTCGCTGGTGAGGAAAAACTCGCAGGCCATGGCATTTCCTACTGCGCCACCTGTGACGGCTTTCTCTTTCGCGACAGGAAAGTAGCAGTAGTTGGGGGAGGCGATACCGCCATCACAGATGCATTGGAACTGAGTCGACATGCTAAGAAGGTCCATGTAATACATCGGCGAGACCAGCTAAGAGCAGGAAAGGTATTTCAGCAGAGAGCTTTTGCCCAGCCCAAGTTGGAGTTCATTTGGAGCACTGTGGTAGAGGAAGTGCTGGGAGACAAAGTATTGGAGGAGCTCAAACTACGCAATGTCAAAACAGGGCAGCAGTCTAACCTGAAGGTAGACGGTGTCTTTGTCGCCGTAGGCCTCATGCCCAATAGCCAGCAATTTTTTAATATCCTAGAGCTTGACGATGCTGGCTACATAGTCACTGATGAGACGATGGCTACCTCGGCATCTGGTATCTTCGCTGCCGGCGACATACGCAGGAATTCACCACGCCAGGTCTCCGCTGCCGTTGGTGATGGTGCTACTGCTGCCATGTCCGCTTTTAAGTATATTCAAGAGGTTGGAAATGGAACTAGAATCACGAGCCCTTGAAATGTTGCAACAGCTAGGGATTAGGGGAAGACAAACTGTGCTGGATTTTGGCTGTGGCTTGGGCACATACACCATTCCGGCTGCCAAAATAGTGGGTGTGCAAGGGATGGTATACGCCTTAGATAAGAACAAGGAATCCCTAGATGAGCTTATGCAAAAGGCGGAGTCAGCGGCTTTGAAAAATATAAAAAGAATAGAGACATCGGGGAAACTGGAAATCGACTTAGCCGATGAGTCTGTAGATGTAGTTCTCCTGTTTGATGTCTTTCATTCTTACTATTTCCCGCAGGCAAATGATAGAAAGAGGTTACTAGATGAAATTTATAGAATCATGAAACCCTTTGCCTTTCTCTCTATTTCAGTCTGGCCAAACTTGATAGAGTCAGGCACTGAGAATGAGATAAAAAATGCAGACTTTCGCTTGGAAAAGGACATCTCCGAGACGCTTAAAGATGATAATAAAAGTCTCAAAACACGCAGAATCCTGAGTTTCAGGAAAGGTTTATATGCCCCTAATATAGTTGCGGGTCAACAATCAATCAAGAAGGAGGAAATATGAGCAAGATAGTGGAAATCACGGATCAAAATTTTGAGGAGGAGGTCTTAAATTCAGACATCCCCACAGAGGTAGATTTCTGGGCTCCCTGGTGTGGTCCCTGCAGGATGGTTATACCGATATACGAAAAACTCTCCGAGGAGTATGAAGGCAGATTTAAATTCTGCATGATTAATGTAGATGAAAACCAGCGAACAGCAGCGAAATATCAGATTATGAGCATACCCATGCAGAAGTACTTCGCTAATGGTGAGAATGTCGATGAAATCCTCGGCGCGGTCCCTGAGCAGATGATCCGGTCAAAAGTTGAGGAAATCCTCGTAAGGTTTCCAAGTGATGAAAGGGCCAGGCTTGAAGTGCTTTTAACCTCCTGGGTGGAGCATAACAAACTGGATAGTGGGAAATTCAGGAAATGGGCGGAGAAAGCCAAGAGTGCAGAAGATGACCCCATTTATAATAGTAAATTACAGGAGGCAGCCCAAGAGATGGAAAAGGCAAATGAGAGGTTATCCCAGTTATCGATCGAATTACAGGAAAGGCGATAAAAAGGGCAAAATTGGAGAAAATGAAATAGAGCAGCAACCATGAAAGCCTGTAGCACGGCGCTGGAGACGCCGGGGCAATAGCAGCATTACAAGTGCGCCGCCTGAATAACGAGGCGCAAATTGATGTCTTTAGTAAAAGAGAGGAACTCGGATGTAACGCCTCTCCATGAACTCAAGCCATTCTTTTTGCGAGCAGGACAGAAAAGTGCTTATAATACCAGTCCCGTCAATAGATTTTAATAAGTGCCATCCCGAGAGATGCGATCACGGGATTTGCGCTGCTGGTCAGGCATGCCCACATAAGGCGTTCTTTCAAGAGAGACCATGTGAGTTTCCTATGCATAATGCATCTATGTGCGTAGGCTGTGGATCTTGTTCGACTGCATGCCCCTTGAAAGCGATACGAATGCTATAAACTGAGCATAGCAGGAGAAATAACGATGGCAGATAAAAAGGATATCAAAGAAAAGATAAGGGAAATCTATGAAGTCTTGCCTAAATTAGATGATCAGCGCTGTGGATATAAGAGCTGTGGAGAATTCGCCAGGGCAGTAGCTGAAGGAAAGGCACCATGTTATGGATGTGTTAGCGGCGGACCAGAGGTGGCTGCCAAAGTGTGTGGAATTATGGGAGCCAGAGTCCCTGAAGAGGCAATTCCCCACTTCAGCCCCAGCCCTGGACTTCACCAGCCTGGATTAAGCGGAGGCAGAGGCATGGGAAGAGGTATGGGCCAAGGTCTAGGTAGAGGTCGGCGCATGGGTGGAGGCCGAGGTATGGGTCCCGGTCGTGGCATGGGCCGAGGTTTTGGCGGAGGTCGGCGTGGAAGATAAAGAGAGGGAGAAAGAATAGCTGACTGCTTGGTCATGCAGGTTTAGGCGAAAAGAGTAATGAACGGAGGAGAGTAGATGAAGACATTGGTCTGTGGCAAAGGGGGCTGTGGAAAAAGCACGGTTGTGGCCCTTTTAGCCAAAGAGATGGCGGCAAGAAAAAATAAGGTATTGGTGATTGACAACGATGAGTCCAATATTGGCCTTCACAGCCGATTAGGAATGGAAAAACCCGATGATTTCATGAATTATTTTGGTGGAAAGAAACTTCTATTTGAAAAAGCCAAAGAAATGAAAGAGAGGTGGAGATTGGAGGACTTACCTGCAGATTATTTAACCAGAAAAGGAAATATCCAACTTTTATCCATGGGAAAGATTTATCAATTCGGAGAAGGATGTGCCTGTCCAATTAATGCTCTTTCTTCAAAGTTTCTGGAAATTCTCGATTTGGGGGACGGAGAATTCCTGATTGCAGATACCGATGCTGGAATAGAACACTTCGGAAGAGGAGTAGAGAAAGGAGTGGATATACTCCTTGTTATCATCGATCCTTCCCAGGAATCCATCCTTCTAGCGAAGAAGATATCTGAACTGGGCCAGCAAGTTGATAAGCCTGTCTACTACATACTGAATCGGGTTGCTGACCAAGAAACGAAAGACCTCCTCTTGAATTCAATAGATGGAGAGAAGATTATAGCTATTATTCCGGAAAATAAAGAGATATTTATCTCTGGTTTAGCGGGTAGCGAATTTAACATGGATGTTGAGGGTATCAAGGAAGTTGCCGATATGCTGGAATCTAAGAAAAAGGCAAGAGCCAAGGCATAGAAGAATGTATCTGGACGATGGTTATTGAAGGGTGGCCGAGATGGATGCTACTAGCCAAGATCCTAGAGAAATGACTGACGAGGAAGTAATGAACTGGATGCAAGAATTAGTTAACAAGTTAGCGGAAGAGAAAGGCTCTATAGGTGGAGCATGTTCTCTCGAAGCCATAAAAAATCCCCTTCGTAGACGTATTTTAAATGCTCTAGAGGAAAAAGCTTTAGCAATAAATGAAATTTCTGAAAGGGTAGAGGTTACGGGACCTGCATTGAGATTCCACCTTAACTTCCTTGAAAGTTCATATTTTATAGAAATAAAAGGTAACAAGGTTGATCTAACGCCGGGAGGCGTTTCAGTTATAAGAAGCAGTAAGCGGACTTGAGGTATCCAAGAATGGAAATAGAGCTTTTTCTTTATGATTCACCTGGCTTCAAGAATTTTCTAAAAGATAATCCTCATGAACGAGGAGAGGTAAAATTCTTGGAATCAATTGCCAAGGAAGGAATGCACGTCATCGATATTGGGGCCAATATAGGCATTACTACTGTAGCCATAGCAAAAGGAATACGAAGGCGAGGTAAGCTTTACTCGTTTGAACCGGTGCCTGAGTATTTTAAGATCCTGAAGGAAAATATATCTTCCAACGGATTAGAAAATGTAAAAGTTTATGAACTAGCAGTGACTGACCAGGTAGGGAGAGCCCCTTTTTACCAAAAGGAGCTTTCCAGTGGGATCGCTTTTGAAGAAGGAGCTAAAAAGTTTGAAGTTTCCACTACAAGCATAGATAGATTCTTAAGTGAGGAGAAGGTAGAAAGAATAGATTTGATTAATATGGACTGTGAAGGGAGCGAGCTATTGGTCCTCAAGGGAGCCAAAAAAACCCTTTGGGAAAATAAAGTCAAGATATTTTGTGAGATCCACCACGATTTCTTGAAGCAACTAGGTCAGTCGGTTCAGGATCTTGTCCAATATCTTCAAGGATTGGAATTTCAGGTGCAAAGCGTCTCTTTGAATGACCTGAAGACAGGGAACAATTTTGAAAAGTGCGAATATATTTATGCCACAAACTAAATGAAGAGAGGGACTATGCCTACCTATGATTATGCGTGAAGAAAAGGGGGTTGTAAGGATGGCTTATACGGAGGGTCAAGAGCAGCTGTTTTACCAGACTTTGATTTGCCCACAATAGAAACTACAGGAGGCATTTTATATTTACTCCTCACTATCTGTGATAAGCCCTTTTCCACGGTTCGTTTTTGAAGGTCAGGTAGTCCTTGATTGCTTCTTTAAGCGTATCGGCTGCCAAAAGAGCACAATGCTCGCTTTCCTCAGGCAGTCCACCTAGAGCAGCTAAGACATCATGCTGACTGATCCTTTGAGCTTCGCTGATATTCATTAGCTTAGCCAACTCGGTAACCATGCTGCCCGAGGCAATGCTAGGGCCACAGCCATCTGTCCAGAAGGAAGCATTCGCAACCCTGCCATCTCTCACCTTAAGGCATATTTCCATGGTATCCCCACAGGGACCAGTTACCCTGCCAAATCCATCAGGGGCGGGAATTTCACTTAGATTTCTAGGGTTGAGAAAATGGTCAATCGTTTTCTCCGAGTAGACCTTTTTCATCTCCGCCATGATGGATTGCTCCAGTTCTTTGAACGAGTCATCAAATTCTTGTGCCATCTTTTCTACTCCTTTAGAAAAAGATTTCACAGTTCAGACCAGTTTGCCCGACCGCGTATAGCTATCCTTCATTCTTCCCATTTAGAACTGTGACCACATTGGCAAAAAGTTCAGACACAGCATCTGAGCTATACCTCTCAATTTCTCCTTCATCACACAACCTGGCTAGCTCGGGATCAATAGGCAATTGCCCCAAAAGAGGAGCTCCGGAAGCCTTAGCCATTTCCTCCCCCTTGCTCCTACCGAAAATTTCCATCTTCTTACCTGTGTCAGGCAATACGAGATAGCTCATGTTCTCCACTACTCCCAAAACTCGAACATTCATCTTTTGTGCCATCCTCACTGCCTTCTTGACTATCATCTCAGTCAACTCCTGGGGGGTAAAAACATCGATTACCCCTGAGATGGGTATTGCCTGCAGCACCGTCAATGGGGCATCTCCAGTGCCCGGGGGCAGGTCTATTATGAGATAGTCCAGCTTGCCCCAAAGAACTTCCTCCCAGAATTGCGTGATAGCTTTAGACATAAGGGGACCTCTCCAGATAACCGCTTCATCCTCATTAGGCAAAAGCAGATTCATGGACATAATTTCAATTCCAGACCTCGATAATACGGGCAAAATACCTGTCTCGCTACCGCTGGGGCGAGCATCTAAACCAAACATCTTGGGAATACTGGGGCCAGTGATATCAGCGTCGAGCACGCCAACAGCCTTGCCTTCCCGAGCAAAAGCAGTAGCCAACAAACCAGCTACCAGAGATTTGCCCACTCCTCCTTTGCCACTCATGACCGCTATTATTTTCTCAATCTGATTAAGTTCTTTGGGCGTGGCTTCGACAAGGTCAACAGTTACATCCTCCACCCCGGAAACCTCGCTAACCGCTGCCGCTGCTTTGTCCTTCAGCCAACTATGCTGTTGGTCAGGGATAGCAGTCGAAGCCAAACTTATTTTCGCCTTGCCATCCTTAACTTCCGCACTTCGAACCAAGTTCATCTGTACCAAGCTACGCATTGTTCCGGGGACAAGCACTTTATTCAGTGCTTCTTCTAATTTTGCATCGATTTGATTCACCAAATCACCTCCTGCTGGTAAAAGGTCCCCCACTTACCTCTGCTTTCCATGTTGCTCTCCTTTCCTTAACAAAGAGTATATTTCCCTTACCTGCTTCTTCGTCTCTTCAAGCGAGCCATCATTATTAATAACAAAATCGGCAGATTTAATCTTTTCCTCAAGAGGAAGTTGAGACTTTATCCTGTTTCGGGCATCTTCCCGACTCATCCCTTTTTCTTCTAATCGTCTTAATTGAGTTTGTTCACTGGCAGAAACAACTACTACTTTATCCACAAATACAGGCCGAGTAAGCTTAAGCTCAAACAGTAACGGGATGTCCTTAATAATCAGAGCATCGGGGTCAAGTCTTTTGATCTCACTTGTAATTCTTTCGTCTTCCCTAAACACCTCGGGGTGAACTATCTGATTCAGCTTTGCCACCTTTTCTTTGTCGGAAAATACTATCTCAGCCAGCTTCTGCCGATTGATGGTCAGGTCTTCATTTAAGAAGTCCTTTCCAAAATACTCTACTATTTCTTTCCAAGCTCTTAAGTGGGGACGGGTTACCTCCCGAGCCAGTTCATCCCAATCAATTATATAAGCCCCCAGTTCTCTAAAAAAATTGGTTACCGTGCTTTTGCCCGTGCCCACACTTCCCGTCAGACCAACAATAATCATTTGTTCCCTATTTCGCCTCTTTAATCACCTCCCAGGGTTCAAATTGCTATCGCTGGAAAAAGCTTCCGTTTTGTCTCCTTTTTGCCATTATACCTAATGGTCACATATATTATCGCCTGTTGCCAACTCACCTTTTATATAATCCAGGACAGCCTTCTCAGGGTCGTCACCGAGCACACCAACAACAACTTCAATACGACTCTCGTTGAAAAGAGCCTGGGCTCGGGAACCCATGCCGATAGCTATGACAGCGGAAACCCCTTGCTCAGCCAGCCATGCAGGAAGAACCCCGGGTTCATGTCCTGGTGATGGTATAACCTCCTTCTTCACAATCGCCTTAGTTGCTTCATCAACATCAAATAAGGCGAAATGGCTGCAATGGCCAAAGTGAGCAGCCACTTTGCCCTCTGTCACAGGTACTGCGAATCTCATTTGTTATCCCTCCTGCAAGTATCATCCAAGGAGCAAGGAGGCGTCTCGCAACGCTCTGCCCTGCCACAACAAGTCGTGCCGGGTGTATAGGCATCAGTCTTCAGAGTATACGGTACGGAGAGAAGCCTGTCCAGTTTATAGCTGCCACACACTGGACACTGGACATCATGGTTGTTAAGGCTGCGGAGGAATATCTCTGAAATCCTCCCGCATTCCAAGCATCTGTATTCGTAAATTGGCATCTCTACCCCCTATTTGTCTAGTTTCGCTGAAACAGTCTGCCATAGCTCTTTTATCTGATTCGTTACTTTGTTATTGGAATATTCCACTACCGGCAAACCTTGAACAATCGCTTCAGTTATTACATTATCAAAGGAAATCCTGGCTGCCACCTCTATCCCCTCCTTGCCACAATAGCCTTCAATTCGAGAGGTATTCTCTTCATTGAGGTCATATTTATTTACGCAAACTAAAACAGGAATGCCGAAGTGGCGGCAAACGCCAATGACACGCTCAAGGTCATGAATACCTGATAGCGTGGGCTCGGTCACCAGCAATGCCAGACTGGCACCCGATAGCGAGGAGATAACCGGGCAGCCTATGCCCGGAGGCCCATCGGTGATGATATAGTCTAAATTTTCTCTCTCAGCGATGAGCTTGGCATTCTGCCGTACTAGTGCCACCAACTTTCCTGAGTTTTCCTGGGCAATGCCCAACCTAGCGTGGCATAAATAACCGTATTTGGTTTCCGAGATAAACGAATGCCCACTCATGCTGTCCTTCATAGTGATGGCATCAACAGGACAGACCTGGTAACAGAAGCCGCACCCTTCACAAGAAAGAGGGTCAACCTTAAAATCCTTAATGGCTCCAAAGTGGCACAATTCCTGACATAAGCCACATTCTGTGCACTTATCCTCGTCAATAAAAGCGACTTGCCCGCTCCAGAATTCCTTTTCCTCCTTAACCTTTGGTTTAAGAAGGAGATGAAGGTCGGCGGCGTCTACATCACAGTCAGCTAATACCTTGCTTTTGGCTAAGGATGCGAAGGACGCCACTATAGACGTCTTACCTGTTCCCCCCTTGCCGCTAAGAACCACAATTTCTTTCATTTATTCATGGCTTCCTGCTTGCGTCGGGCATGGACTCGGTATATCCTTTCCCCCCTCTCTTGCAAACATTGAGTGCACTGCGCCACTTCTTCAGGCTTAACTTCCTCCAGGCGAACTTCAAAGCCTAGCTCTTGATACATATCCACTAGTCTTTTGAGGTGTGTTTCGCCGTCTATGGCAACTTCCTGCCAGTCCATCATTTTGCCACCCGACTAGCAGCAATTACATCTTTGATGTCCTGAAAAAGTTTGAGAAAATCCTCACGCCACTGAGGCATCCCTTCTACCAAGGGAATCCCCTTCGAATATAACATGGCGATCTTTCTATCCAGGGGAATTCTCAGTAAAAGAGGTATTTCTTCTTGATGGCAATACTTCTCAACCTCCTCGCCTCCTATTCCAACACGATTAATTACCACCCCACATGGAATACCCAGCTTTCTCACCACCTCCACTGCCAGTGAAAGGTCATTTAGCCCAAAAGGAGTAGGCTCGGTCACGAGGAGACAAAAATCGCTCCCTTCTACCGCCTCTACTACAGGACAAGAAGTTCCCGGAGGAACATCGCTGATTACTATATTTGCAGGGTCAATATACTTCTTTACCTCCCTGATTACGGGCGGAGCCATTGCTTCACCAACGTTAAGCTTCCCCTGAATTAATTCCAAATTCCCTGAACCGCCTCTTTCGACTATCCCCACCTCTCTTCCTTCCTCAGTAATAGCAGACTCAGGGCACAAGTAAGAACATGCTCCACAGCCATGACACAATTCGGGGAAAACAAGTACTTTGTCCTTAATCACAGCGATGGCATTATAGGCGCAAACTTCAGCGCATTTGCCACAATAAGTACATTTTGTTTCATCCACCTTGGGGATAGGAATAAAAACGGGTTGGCCTTGGTTCACAGCTAGATGCAGAAGAATATTAGCATTTGGCTCCTCTACATCACAGTCCAAAAGTTGAACCTTATAGTTATCGATCAGGGAAAGAGCTAAGCTGGTAGCCACCAGCGTCTTTCCTGTGCCGCCTTTACCACTGGCAACAGAGATTATCATACTATTCCCGAATCATCTTTTCCCCGCACTTTGGGCAACTCAGGTTATAACAAGGGACGCCTGCCTGGTGAGGAATCTTTGTTCCACAGCTAGGACACATGCAATTCCCCGTGGGACCTGCGCCGGGGCGGTTTCCACCCATTCGGCCTCTACCCTTGCCACGTCCTAGTCCCCTGCCTGTTCCCGGACCTTGCCCATAAGGGCCCGTGCCATCTCCTCTAGGCATAATTCACCTCCGCCAAGAATTGGTTTTGCTTTACCCCATCGGCGGCAGCCCACAGACTCCAGAACTACAAGTTGGGCAACTCACCTCTGAGGGTTCGGTTCCACTTGAGCCGCGGCTAAAAAATGAGGAAAGGAGTCTTTTGGGTTCACCAGCATGGCATTTGGGACAATTCAAACTAGAACCATCTTCACCAATAGCTTGGCGAACTTCAAATTTCTGCCCACAGTGCACACACTCGTATTCATAGATTGGCATAGCTTAGCTCCCTTTCTCCAGCTCTTCAAGACGACGCTGGATTTCATTTAGCTGTTGGCCCAGCGTCTGAGCTTGGGACTTGAGCATTTCTACTTCTTGCTCTGGGCTCATTGCTGGAGGCGCTGCTTGAGGCATTATTCCTGGCCCCATCCCCATCCCCATACCCATCCCCATACCTTTGCCCATGCCTCTACCCATGCCTCTGCCCATGCCTCGCCCCATACCCATACCGGGCCCCATACCCGCTCCCATCCCATAATGGTCGCCTACACTGGGTTGAGCGTTTGGTTGAAACCTCCCTGCCTTGAAGGCTTCGATAGCATCCTTTATTCCACCCGAAACACCGGTGATTACTTGAACTCCCGCTGCCGAAAGAGTCTGGTAAGCGTTGGGCCCACAATTACCCGTGAGCACCACCTCTACCCCCTTACCGGCAATCATCTGAGCAGTGCTGATGCCTGCCCCACCAGAAGCCATGGCATTAGAGTTATCCACGGCCTCAAACTCCATACTCTGGGGGTCAACGATAATGAAGTATTGGCACCTCCCAAAACGAGGGTCTACCTCAGCATCCAAACCAGGAGCTGTTGCTGATAATGCAATTTTCATGATGCACCTCTTTCCAGTTTATTCCGTCTCCAGTTCTTTTATTCTAGCATCTATTTGCTCCAATTGTCCCTTCATTGCTTCCGCCTGGCTCCTCATGAAATCAAGTTCCTGCTCCCGAGTCATCTGCGGTGCATAGGGATCTGCTCCCATGGGTGCTCCGGCATAACCATATGGCATAGCCCAAGGGCTGCCATAAGAAGGATAACCCGGCGGGGCAGGCATTGCTGCAGCTCCACTGAGGAAATAGCCACATCTCGGCAATCCTCCTCTTCCCAGGCCAACATAAGGCCAGGGTGGAGAGCTTCCTCTAAAGCCGAATCCCCATCCCCCCCCTCCAAATCCTCTACCATATCCATTAGGCATTTTTAACCTCCTTTCTGTTTCCGAAGTTCTTCAAGTCTCTTTCTCACTCCGTCCAGTTCACTAGTCAGACATTTTTCCTGTTCTTCGAGCATAGCTATTTCTTCTTCCTTGGGCATAGCTCCCCAAGGATAACCATATCCTCCATAGGGATATGCGTAAGGCACTCTACACCCACGCCATGCCCACGGATGCCAGAATCCAAACCAAGGCCACATTTTATCAACTCCTTAAGAAATTCTAAAATTTACCACCCAGGGTATCCATACGATCCCCATCTTCGCCAACCACGACCGAAGCCGCGACCGAAACCACGGCCAAAGCCACGACTAAATCCGTAGCCCCACCTGGGCAATACCGGCGTTAAATTACCGTACCTATAAGGGTGTGGATAACTATACATTGGACTGGCGAAGCCTGGCCCACCAAAACCAGCACAAAAGCCGGCCCCCCTTCCGGTCATTGGACCTAATCCCAACGGTCCTGTTCCATCTCCAAATGGCATCTCTATCACCTCCTTTCTTTTAATTCCTTTCACCATCGCCGACCACCGCGAAATCTCTTGCCATATCCTTTGCCTGCGGCAAATGGAGGCAAAGGCATGGGCTGGATATTCTCACTGAAGCATACGGGGCAAGACAAAGGAAGCCTCTTTGCCATAGTCTCAAAAGGCACATTCCACTCATGTCCATCATTGCCACATCTGAAGCGGCGCTGGGGGAGCTCAAAGTTGCCTCCTTCGATTTGAATTGCCTTGCCATTAATCAGAGCATCGGCCAGCTTCTTCCGAGCCACCTCCAATATGCGATGGAATGTCGGCCTGGAAATATGCATCTGCTGCGCGCATTCTTCCTGTTCCAGCCCCTCTAAATCCTTAAGGCGGATAGACTCAAGTTCCTCAAGAGAAAGGCGAACACCCTGCAAGACATTTGTCGGAATCCCCACCGGCCTGAAAAAGCCTACATTCGGCAACTGAGCAACACATCGCAACTTTTCTGGCCTAGCCATTAAAAATCACCTCATTTTTGCTACAAATTTTGAACATATGTCAATAATAAGGATAATAGATCCTGTGAAATTTGTCAAATTTTGACCATAGCCACCGCTTGATGGTACAAATTAAAATATGGACGGCATTGAGCTTTTTCCTAGCCTCTCCCACTGTATAGAAACTACAGCCAGGGAGGAATTCTGGGACTCAGTAAACCAATATATGGAAGGTGGGCAGAAGGATAAGAAACTTGAGGAGAGGATCGAGCTTCTCAAAACCTTCCTGGAATCAATGGACTTTAAAGAGCTCCGCAGCCAGAGCGAAAGATACTTAGTAGAAGGCAAACAGGTTAAATTTGTAATCTCCTGGAAAGAGAACAAGCCAAGTTATGAAATGGTGGTGATTAAAGCTACAGATTGAGCAGCTATTCCTTCTCCCTTGCCGATAAAGCCCAAACCGTCGGTGGTAGTAGCTTTGACCGTCACCTGGGTTGAACCTACGCCTAAGGTCTGACTTATGCGTTTTCTCATCTCAGGGATGAAAGAGGAAAGCCTCGGGTTTTGCGCTATGATGGTAACATCAATGTTAACCACTCTGAGTCCTTTGGCTTCAAGCAGTTCGCTGGTCTTCCTTAACAAAACCAGGCTCGAAATATCTTTATATTCC
>CAYYUO010000023.1:0-14420 GCA_964474965.1 uncultured Dehalococcoidales bacterium | reverse complement strand
CTCCCTTGACCCACGCCAGGCAGAACACAAAACCTATTCAATTGTTAACGTGCGAGACTATTCTCCATTCAGGAGTATGCTCATTATACAGCAGGGCTTTTTTGCTGTCAAATAAACCCCAACGTCGTTAAATTTAATATTTTCAGTTTCCCAGGGCAAAATCTGCCATATGTCATTGCGAACCTGATTCCATCTCCCCTAAACCCCTTCCGTCATTTCGAGTCCCGACTTATCGGAACGAAGTAATCTCCTCTACCTTGACGGGAGGGGATTAAGGTGAGGGTGATGTGCTGACAGCGTGGCCATCTCAGCCCCACCGGGATTGCGGACCCTGCGGAGCTGCTCTACGCCAGCTAGTATTAAGTAAAGTTAACTGTCCTTATCGTATAGCCTTCTTCTTACCACCTTGACGTTTGGCTTCAGGAGTGGAGGACGACTTGTACTTGGCCGCCTGTTTCATAAACTGGGCTATGTTCTCGGTCTCATTTCTCTTTACTTCCTCTACAACACCTCCAGAACCAAGATAATCATATGTCTTGTCTCTGAGTGTCTCAAGCAGCCTGATCAAGGTACGCTTGTCCTCATCCGATAGTGGCGACAGGATTTCCTGGATGAGCCCCCAGCCCGCTACACTTGCCAGTACATAGGCCTTCTCCGCCTGGCTGGTCATAGTCACAAATACTGTCCTGCGGTCCTTCCTGTCTCTCACCCGTCTGACCAGACCAGCTTTGACCATGCGGTCGATTATCATACTGACGCTGTTCACGCTGCGGTCCAACCAGCGGGCCATGTCAGTTATTCTTACAGGCCCACTGATATGCTTTATAGCCATAAGCACTGCGTGCTGCTCCGTAGTGAGTTCGTATTCACTAAATACTCGGTCCTCACACCTCAAAACCAGGTTGTAGGTTTGGCGTAGCAGGATCCACGCTCCCTTATCTGGATTTTCGAATTCGAACTTTACCGGCATATTTATCTCCTCCTGTTATTTCATTGGATATTTGCTCGTTCGTGCCGCTAAGGTAACTGTTTTCATCGCATGGTCTTTCCCTTTCTACCACCCTGGCGTTTGGCTCCGGGAGTGGAGGGCGAAGTGTACTGGACCAGCCGTTTCACTAAATTAGCCTGGCCCGTGATTTCATTTCTCCTCATTTCCTCTATATCTGCTCCGGGATAGAGATACTTAAATGCCTCGTATTTTAGCGTCTCGAGCAGACTGAACAAGGTATGCCTGTCCTCAGATGATAGTGGCGACAGGATTTTCCCGATAAACTGCCAACCTGCCAGGACTGCCGGTTTAAGGGCAGCCTCCCCCTTGTTGGTGATAGTAACATGTACTTCCCTGCGGTCACTCCTGTCTCTTACCCTTTTGAGCAAACCAGCTTTGACCATACGGTCGACTATCATACTGACGCTGTTCGTGCTACGTTCTAACCATCGGGCTATGTCAGTTATTCTTACAGGCTCATTGAGGTATTTTATAGTCGAAAGCACTGCATAATGCTCTGTAGTAAGCCCGTATTCACCAAATACCTGGGCTTCACACCTCCCAAGCCAGTCGCAGGTTCGGTGCGTCATGTACCACAATCGCAAAACTAGCTTTTCGGATTCGTAATTTACCGTCATATTTAGCCTTTCCTAATTATTTCACGGGACCTTTGCTCGTTTGTGTCGCTTCTATTATAACCGTTTCTATTATCTACAACAAATCAACATGACTCGCTAAATAGCTTTCTCCAATCCGTGCAGCCCCCGCATTGTGCAAATCGTGATTCACTCATAACGTGCTAAGAAGAGCCTCGCAATGACACACGAGGCACTTATTCCAGAAGCATGTTATCTATCAACCTCGTTTCGCCTACCATGACCGCTAAGGAAGCCAATGCCGGACGGTCGATCAAGTTCAATTCTTCCAGCGTTTCGGAATCAGCAATGCTGACGTAGTCAATTTGGGCTAGAGGTTCTTTTTGGATAAGTGAGGTCATCTGCCGGCGAATCTTTCCAGCGTTCTTTTCCCCACCCTGCCTTAATTGCCGGGCTAATGTAAGAGCCTTGAACAATATTGTGGCTGCCTGGCGCTCCCCAGGGCTGAGGTAAATATTACGACTGCTCATGACCAGGCCATCACTTTCCCTGACCGTAGGTACAACAACGATCTCTATCCCCATGTTGAGGTCAGCCACCATTCGCTTAATGACCACCGCCTGTTGGGCATCTTTCTGCCCGAAGTAAGCCCTGGTTGGCTGGATAATGTTGAATAGCTTGGTCACTACGGTGGCTACACCCCTAAAATGCCCCGGACGAGATGCGCCCTCGAGTCTCTCGGTTACCTTTTCCACATCCACCCGGCTACTAAATTCGGGTGGGTACATCTCATCATCGGAGGGGACAAAGACGATATCCACCCCCTCTCCCCGCAACAGCTCCAGGTCACGATCGAGATCTCGGGGATAAGCGCCAAAATCTTCCCTAGGGCCAAATTGAGCGGGGTTAACGTAAATGCTAACAATAACGACGGAATTTTCTATCCTGGCATGCTTTACTAAAGCCAGATGACCTTCGTGAAGATAGCCCATAGTAGGAACAAAGCCCACTGTGCCATCAAGCTTCTGCCTTAATGCCCTTATCTCAGGTATGGTCTTTACTACCTGCATGCCGCTAGCTTTCAGCTTCTAGCTGCTTGATGAGGCTTTCATCCATGGTGTAGCTGTTTTCTATAGTGGGAAAACTCTGAGACTTAACTTCAGCTATATAACTAGAAACAGCAACCTGTATTTCTCCGGCTAACCTGGCATATTGCTTGGCATGCTTGGGCACAAAATCAGTATAAAGACCCAGAAGATCACTGATTACCTGGACCTGACCATCACAATCAGGTCCGGCGCCGATGCCAATCGTGGGAATAGCCAGCTTTTGAGTAATAAGTTTGGAAAGAGGCGCTGGAGTGCATTCCAGAACGACAGCAAAGGCGCCAGCTTCCTTCAGAATACTGGCATCGTTAAGCAACTTTTTGGCTTCCTCCACCACTTTACCCTGCACCTTAAACCCTCCCAATTGATGTTTTGATTGTGGAGTAAGCCCGATATGCCCCATAACCGGGATGCCACAGTCAACAAGGCGTCTGACTTTCTCGGCCACGACCTCGCCCCCCTCCAACTTCACCGCCTGCGCCCCCCCTTCCTGGATAAACCTTGCAGCATTATGTAAAGTATCGGAGACGCTGATATGATAGGTCATAAAGGGCATATCGCCGATGATTAAAGCCTTCTTGGCACCTCTCACTACAGCTTTGGTATGATGTAACATTTCTTCCATGGTCACCGGGATAGTTGACTCATAGCCCAACATCACCATCCCCAGGGTATCCCCGACTAATATCAAAGGCACACCAGCTTCATCAACTATCTTCGCCGTCACATAGTCATAGGCAGTAAGCATAGGTATCTTCTCTTTCCTCTGCTTCATTTCTTTTATATCAATAATAGTAACCCGCATTGTTTCCCCTTAAAATAGTAGTCAAGAGTCAGGATTTGGCAATCAAAGGTCGCCCCTACTGGCTACTGGCTTCTGAATTCTTTCCCATTGGGGGACCATAGGTAAAGGCTCGACGATTCTGTTTTGGCTATCCACACGAACTATGCTTGGGGTCATGTTGATTGCTTCATCATCAGGAACCTGGCAATAAGAGAGGATGAGAACTATGTCGCCCTTTGCCACCAGTCTGGCGGCAGCACCGTTGATACCAATAATCCCCGAATTTGCTTCACCCTCAATAGCATAAGTGCCGAACCTGGCCCCATTGTTAACGTTTAGCACCTCCACCCTTTCAAAAGGCAAGATGTCGCTGGCCTCCATGAGAGACCTGTCAATAGTGATACTGCCTTCGTAATCTAAATCTACTTGAGTAACACGGGCTCTGTGGATTTTACTTTTCAGCATAGTCCTCATTCTCTATCTCCCTTCCTACTCCGATTTCATCGGAGTAAGGCTCTCATTTCTTCTGCCTTCTGCTCATTGACCTGGCCTTTAGCTAAAGCAATAGGAATAGTCTGAAGCCCTAGCTCCTTATAGGTGGTGAGCAAAGAGGGACTCCTGATCTCAATAGCACTCAAGTGTCTCTCTATAGTACCTGAGTCCCCGCGGGCAACAGGACCGGTGAGGCAGTCAGGCAAGCCAACATTGTCAATATTGTTTAGCGTTCCTGAGAGCAAGGGCAGCAAGGCCCTGGTCGCCTCCTTCGCCGATACCCCGAAGTCCAGCCACAAGTCCAGGGCCAGCTTAAACAGGGTCACCAGATAATTACAAGCGAAAACGGCTGCTGCATGATACAGCACCTTGTCCCCCGGCTTAAGCTCCACCCAGTTGCCGTTCAGGAGAAAAGTCAACTCCTTTAGCATTGACAGCAGTGGCTCTTCAGCTTCCAAGGCGAAGGTAGAGCCAGGCAAGTTTTCTACGGCCTGGTCAACATCGGCAAAGGTCTGTAACGGGTGGAAGGAGCCAACAGCAGCCCCGAGTTTTTTTGCTGATTCCAGAATATCCACGGAATGAGCGCCACTGCAATGCACAACGCCCTGTCCTTCATGCCAATGAACTTCACTGCATACCTGGGCTATAGCATCGTCAGGAGTGGTGATGAAGACTAGCTCAGCAGCGTCTGCCACTTCCTGAGCTGTATGGCAAACCTGGCACTTGGACACCAGTCCGGCTAGCTTCTGTGCCGAGGACAAAGTTCGGCTGGATACAGCCACCACCGGCCATCCCTTTTGCGAAAGCCTTACAGCCAAGGCAGTGGCCGTCGTTCCCGTGCCAATAAAGCCTGTCTTTGCCATTTGTTTACATCCCAGCCGTTATAGCGCCACGCATAACCATAAATTAAAAACCCTCCCGGCATAACCGAGAGGGTTATCACGACAACACCTATCATCCATCTCGGTCACCGCCGATCCAAGCGGACTTTTAACTAACTAGTTCTCTCGCTCACTGCCTCAAGGGTCAATGGCTATTTTATATGATAATAACTCCGTATTACTTTGTCAACATTGCTGTTGTCAAGAAGCTAGAATGCCACCACATGTTCTAGGTCCATCTATAAAAGCGCAGGCTTAGTTTTTTATTTAGAAACATTAGGTGATATTTTATCTTCAAGTCAACACTTAGATTGACATTATTGTGTACGCAGGCTATAATCCATTCTGGAACGAGATATAAGATATGGAAATAAAACCATCCCCAGACCCCGACCATAAACGGCGACAGACTGCCATTTTCGTTCGATGGTGGTGGGGCTTGCTTTAATGTAGGTTTGTGATTGAGGCGTTTGTGCCCCACGTCCCACCGGACGTGGGGCTTTTGTTTGTCGTAATATGGTAGAAGATTTTCCTGGGAGGCTGCCATTGGAATTTTTGAATGAAGAGACATTCAAGGAGTTGCTGGAAAACAAGCAATACAGGGAGCTGCGAGAGAGGCTAGCAGACTCAGAACCCACACATATTGCCGACCTCTTGGCCAGCATACCGGCAGACGAAGCAGTGATAGCGTTTCGCCTCCTCCCGAAGAGTCTTGCCATTTCTGTTTTCGACGATATGGATGGAGCGTTTCAGAACCAGCTGCTTGAGGCGTTCAGTGACCAGACGGCGAAGGATTTCCTTGAAGCAATGCCACCCGATGACCGGACGGAGTTGCTGGACGAGGTACCCGCCAAGGTAGCCCGCAGACTGTTACAGATACTCTCGCCTGACCAGCGCCGTGTCACCCTGCAGTTGCTGGGCTATGAGGAAGAAACGGCCGGGCGTGAGATGACTCCCCTATTCGTAGACCTGCACAGCGATATGACTGTGGCACAGGCTCTGGAAAGGGTCCGACAGCTAGCCATCAACCGGGAGACAGTTTACCAGTGCTATGTCATGGACCGCCGTCGCTATCTTATAGGCATTGTTTCGCTCAAGGACCTGGTCATCGCTGACCCGGATGCCAAGGTAAGCGATATCATGAAACCAGATCCACCCTTTGTCTCTACCCACACCGACCGCGAGGAAGTAGCTAGAGAACTTCGTGAGCATAACCTGCTGGCAATTCCCGTTGTAGATGCAGAACAGCGCCTCGTCGGTACCATCACCCATGATGACGTGGCAGATATCATAGAGCGAGAGGCCACCGAAGATATCTATCGCTTTGGTGCAGTACCGGGTACGGAGCGAGGTTACTTTGCCAGCCGTATCTTTGATGTTGTCCGGCGCCGGGGGGTGTGGCTCCTCCTGCTTATCGTGGTGAACACAATTACTTTCACTATTATTGCCCGAAATGAAGCGTTGCTTACCGGCGATCTACTGATACTGGCTGCCTTTATCCCACTGTTGATTGGCACCGGCGGGAATGTGGGAGCGCAATCGGCCACCGTCGTTATTCGTGGGCTGGCTACCGGGGAAGTGAAACCAAGACGGGCTCTGGCCGTGGTCTTGCGGGAGGCAGGGATAGGTGCCCTCCTGGGCATTGTCCTTGGTGCGGTTGCCCTGGGCTGGGCTTATGCGTTCGGCCGAAACCTGCAAGTGGCCGCCGTGGTGAGCACGACTTTGGTGGCAATCTCAGTGATGGCAACCCTGGCAGGCGGAGCTTTACCATTTATTTTTCGTCTACTCAAAATTGACCCGGCTCTGGTGTCCGCCCCTTTTATAACTACGATTCTGGATATATCTGGCGTGGCGATTTACTTTGGGATTGCTCAGATGATACTGCGATTGTAATCAGCCTACCGGGATAAGATAGAGACCTTTATGGGTAAAGGAAAACTCGAAATGACGAATAGAATTGCCGAAGGCGCGAGGAGAAAATCGGGAATAAAGCGCTTGCGGAAACTGCGAACATCGATCGCCGAAAAGGGACTGGATGCTCTCCTGCTTTCTCAGCCAGAGAACCTCCGCTACCTTTCTGGATTTACCGGCTCCTCCGGATGGCTACTAATTTCAGGACAGAATGTTATTTTAGCTACTGACTTTCGTTACCTGGAACAAGCTAAGGACGAGTCGCCAGATTTTGAAATTATCCAGACTAAGCAAGAATTACGTGACTGGCTTCCTGGTTTGGTCTCTGATTTGGGGTGGCACAAATTAGGCTTCGAGACAAATTCTACCTCTTATGAGTTTTATCATAAGCTCAGCGAAGCAATAAAGGCCAGGCAAGTTAACCTTGAACTTGTTCCCACCACTGGCATAGTAGAGCAGCTTCGCTCCATAAAAGAGCCTGAAGAACTAGGGTTTATCAAAAAAGCAGTAGAGCTAGTCGATGCCGTCTTCGAACAGGCAAAGGCAATAATTCGTCCCGGCACAACGGAAAAGGAAGCAGCCTGGGAGATAGAAAAAATCCTTCGCCAAGAAGGAAGTGAAGGGATTCCCTTTGAAATCATTGTGGCTTCAGGCCCAAATTCAGCTCTGCCCCATGCTCGACCTACAGAGAAGATAATCCACTCTGGTGAACCGGTGTTGATTGACATGGGGGCCAGAATCAGCGGTTATTGCAGTGACTTTAGCCGCACTTTATTATTGGGTAAAGCAGACAAAACCCTACAGGAAATTTATAATATAGTTCTTAAAGCACAGACCACTGCCATAGAGGGAACTGAATCAGGTATGGATGCTTCGCAGGCAGACCAATTGGCTCGAAGCGTTGTTGAACAAGCTGGCTATGGAGATGCCTTTGGACATGGTCTAGGACATGGTGTTGGGCTAGCGGTGCACGAATTTCCCATGCTTGGTCCCAGTTCCTCCGATTCACTTGCAGATGGCATGGTTTTTACCATAGAACCGGGAATTTACCTTGCGGGGCAAGGTGGTATCAGGATTGAAGACATGGTAGTTTTGGAAAATGGCAAGGCCAAAGTGCTTAGCAAGGCAGAGAAAAATAGCTTTCGGCTGCCAGCTGATAGCTGAGGCTGAATGCTTGACTAGGAGGTTACTAAATGATCGATGCCGGTGAACTGAGAAAGGGAATCGCCATAGAGATGGATGGCGAAATATATCAAATTCTGGAATACCAACATGTTAAGATGCAACAAAGGCAGCCTGTAGTCAAGTTGAAACTTCGTGGTGTTCGTAGTGGTAATGTCACGGAGCGGAATTTCCAATCCGGGGATAAAGTTACAACAGTATTTTTGGAGCATCGGCCGGTCCAGTACCTTTATAGCGATGGCGACCTCTATTACTTCATGGATAACGAAAGTTACGAGCAGATTATGTTAACCTCGGCTCAAATAGGAGAGGGCACAAATTATCTAAAAGAGGGTCTGATGCTAGAGATTCTGACCTGCAAGGGGGATACAGTAATCATAGAGCTACCCACTTCGGTAGAGCTTCAGGTGACAGAGACAGAGCCTGGCTTCAAGGGAGATAGGGCCACAGCGGGCACGAAAGCAGCTAAGCTAGAAACGGGAGTAACCGTCCAGGTTCCTCTTTTTATTAACACAGGCGACATCATCAAAGTCCATACCCGAACCGGGGAATACCTGGAGAAGGTTAGCTAAACATCGCTTGATTCGCCTTTCGTTTAGCAGCAATGCTGGCTCCTTTTCCAACTGAGGCTGAATGAACTTGGCTGCGATCTTTAAGGAATCTGGTATAATCAGGTAACAGGCAAAAGGGACAGATTCTTCGCTCGCTCGGAATGACCGATAGACAACAACAAGACGGATAAGCTAATTGATAAAAGCTGATTTACATGTCCATACCTGCTACTCTATGGATTGCCTCTCACCTTTGGAGCAAATAGTCGAGCGCTGCCTCGAGCTAGGTATAAATTGTATAGCCGTAGCTGACCACCACACCGTTGCTGGCGCCTTGAAGTTAAGGGAATTTGCCCCGTTTAAAGTAATCGTTGCCGAGGAGGTCTTAACACCTGTGGGTGAAATAATGGGGCTCTTTCTTAGTGAAGCAGTTCCCCGGGGATTGTCTCCCCAGGAAACAATATCTCGAATCAGAAGCCAAGGTGGTCTAGTTGGCATTCCCCATCCCTTCGGCCGGTCGCTGCCCTGGAATGCTAACCCACTAACATCGGCAGAAGTTTTATCCCAGGTTGATATTATCGAAACTTTTAATTCCCGTACGCCATTTTCTAGTAGCAACGCCAGAGCAGGGAAACTAGCCAGAGAGCATGGAAAAGCTGCCAGCGCTGGCAGTGATGCCCACACTTTGGGCGAAATTGGTCGGACATATATAGAAATGCCCGAATTCGATGGACCTGACGACTTCCTAAATTCTTTGGCTCAGGGCAAAATATTCGGGCAAAAATCTAGCTACTTAGCTCATTTTGCTAGCATGTGGGCCAGGATAAGGAAACGCATACAGGGAGATTCTTCGCTGTGCTCAGAATGACACAAGGCGAGGAAGGTAAAGCAAGTTCTTGCTGAACATTGGTTGGTTTTCCACAGGTAGAGACGAAGCTGCCCGACAGCTTTTGCAAGCTGCGCAGGATAAGAGCCACAGCGGCGACATTAATGGGAAAGTTAGCTTCGTGTTTAGCAACCGCGAACCTGGCGAGGCGAAGGAAAGCGACCTGTTCCTTGAGCTCGTTCGGAGTTACAACATTCCTCTTGTCTGTTTATCTCACAAAAAATTCAAGACTGCCGGAGAGGAACAAGAGTGGCGTACCAAATACGATAGAGAGGTAAATAAGAGGATTGAACCATTTGCTCCCGACCTTTGTGTTCTTGCTGGCTATATGCTCATCGTGAGCGAAGAGCTATGTCAGAAATACGATATGATTAATCTTCATCCTGCACCCCCCGGTGGCCCTACTGGTAGCTGGCAGGAGGTAATCTGGACACTGATACAAAATAAAGCCGACACAGCCGGGGCAATGATGCACCTGGTTACACCTGAACTGGATAGAGGTCCGGCAGTTAGCTACTGCCTCTTCTCTATTAAGGGTGAGCCCTTCACTGAATATTGGCGGAAGGACAATAAGGACATGCTGTTTCAGCTTATTCGCCAGCACGAACTTGCTAGAGAATTTCCTCTTATCATCCTGACATTACAAGCTCTGAGCCGGGGCGAGGTCGGCATAAAGGACAGGAGAGTAATTGATGCTCAGGGAAAACCCATCAAAGGATATGATCTCAGTGCTAAAATAGACCGTGCAGTGGAGGGGAGTCTGAAATGAATCTAATCTGCTTTGACCTCGAAGGCCCTTTAGCCCCCCAAGATAATGCATATGAACTGATGAAGCTATTCCCCCGTGGCGGCAAGACTTTCGAAGTCATCAGCCGTTATGATGATTTGCTGACTCTAGAAGGTCGGCCTGACTACGAGCCGGGAGACACACTTGCTCTCATCACTCCTTTCCTTGCTTATCATGGAATAGAAGAGGAACAAATCGCTGCTATGGGGCAGAAAGCTGGGTTAACCCCGGGGGCAACTGAATTAATCTCCAAACTTAAATCTCGAGGGTGGTACATATTTTGTATTAGTACCAGTTACGAACAATATGCCTTCTTTATCACACAGAGACTGGGCATACCCAGTGAGAATGTAGCCTGCACTTCCTTTCCCCTAGCTCAGATTCGCCAACTATTAAGCCAGGATGAATTTGCCTTACTGGAGCAAACAGAACATGAAATTGTGAATCTTAAACCTTTTAATGACGATACTAGAATAAAGGAATATCTGGACTATTTTTACTGGCAAAAATTGCCCCAAACAAGTTCGGGAAGAATTATAGGCCAGGTGAAACCAGTAGGAGGGAGGCGCAAGGTAGAGGCGCTGGAGAGCTTCAGCACCAGGATGGGAAAACCGCTTTCTCGTTGGGCGGCAGTGGGGGATAGCATCACAGATTTCAAAATGCTTCGGGCTGTGAACAAAGCAAATGGCTTAGCCATTGCTTTCAATGCTAATGAATACGCCTTGCCCTATTCCACTTTGGGTCTGGCATCGGTAAGCTTATACGATTTGTGGGTGGTTCTGGAAGCCTGGGAGAAAGGTGGCCGCAAGGTTGTTGAAAGAGTGGTCAAAGAGAGGGAAAAAGCTGGAGGAAGCGGCGATAGAGAGCATTTTCATTGGCTAGATGGAACTAAGGATATAACGCCTGCCTTGGAAATCCATAAAAGGATACGACATCTGGTTAGAGAGGAAGCTGCTAAACTGGGCTAATTATAGATTACTTAGTCACGCCTTCCGGTCTCACGGAAGATCCACACGAGGGTAACAATAGCGATTATGGAAACGATGATGATGGTAATTAAGCCCCCCTTGCCCAACCCACCGAATGCTTCACCTGCGGCATAAACCGTAGCACCTGCCTCCATCCAGTCTGGCATTCCCGCTATCATCCTACCAGTTAAAACTAAAAGACGCCTCAGCCCTTACAGGCAGCACCATTCGGGGGGTTAATCTGACCAGACCCTGGCCGCTGTTAACCGTAGTGCATCCATTTTATTTCTTGGCTGGCTTGCTAAGTATTTCGTCTACAATGCCGTATTCCACTGCCTGTTCAGCGCTAAGATAAAAGTCTCTGTCGGTGTCGTGGGCAATCTTCTCTACCGGCTGACCGGTGTGCTTAGCTATGATGTTACGTATCATTTCCTGCATCCTCATGATTTCTCTGGCGGCAATTTCAATATCCGCCGCCTGCCCTTGAGCACCACCAACTGCCTGGTGCAGATGTATAGTCGAATTGGGTAAAGCGTACCTTTTGCCTTTAGTCCCAGCACAAAGAAGCACGGTGCCCATGCTAGCTGCTAAACCAACACAAATGGTGGATACAGGACAACGAAGAATCTGCATAGTATCGTAAATGGCTAAGCCAGCGCTGATAATGCCACCGGGGCAATGAACATAAAGGTTTATATCCTTTTCCGGGTCTTCCCTCTCTAAGTAGAGGAGCTGAGCAATAATAAGATTGGCTATCTGGTCGTTGATCGGCGTGCCTAAAAAAACGATTCTCTCTCTGAGCAAGAGCGAATATATGTCGAAAATACGTTCACCCCGAGCACTGGTCTCGGTCACTGTAGGAATTATTACTTGAGATATTGTTTCCATCATTCCCCCTTTGTCTTATTCTCACTATTGCCAATGGCTATTTGTAATAATCGGTCCATCGTCTTCTGAGTAAGCAGAGATTGTGCAATTGATTGCCTGACTTGGGGCAGTGAGAGGAACTGCCTTGCATTCTCCTTATCCTCAGCACTATTGGCAATCTCATCTACCTTATTATCTACCTCTGAGGAACTAATTTCAATCTTTTCCTCTTCAGCTAATTTCCCTAAGACAAGACCCTGAGTAAGCCGCTTCTGCGCTATAGGACGCAGTTCTTGTTTAAGTTCTTCCTCGGGTTTATTAGTCTTCTTCAGGTAATCCTCTAGCTCTCTAAAGCCCAAGCGCTGTGCCTCGTCTCTAAGAATTCCGGTAATCTCCTCATCCTCTAAAATAGGAGGATAGCTCACTTCGCTGATTTCCACCAGAGCATCAAGCGCCTTTTGCCCCAACTCCGAACGATTCTTGGCCTCCGCTTTGGCTTTTAAATCAGCAGCCACTTTCTTCCTCATATCCGCCAGGTTTTCATAGCCGCCACTCCGAGCCAATTTATCATCAAGCTCGGGCAACTCTTTTTCCTTTATTTCGGTAACAGTGACTTTGAAAGCACCCTCTTTGCCACACATTTCTTTAATGGGATAGTCATCAGGAATAGTCAAGCTGAAAGTCTTTTCTTTATTTTTCTCAGCGCCCTGCAAACGAGAGGCAAATCCAGGCACAGGTGAACTCGAATCCTTATCCACTTCATATAATATGCCTTTGTGATTTAACCAGGGTTTCCCATCCACATCGGCTTCGATGTCCATGGTAACTAGATCACCCAGTTTGACAGAGCGGTCTACAGGCACCCACGCCCCTTGTCTTTCCCGGAACTCTTCCATGGCATAGGCAACTTCTTTCTTGGCGATTTTTATTGCGGGGCTGGGCTCCACCCTTATGCTATGGTAATCGCCAAGCTTAATTTCAGGTTTGAGAGACACTATGGCTTTGAAAACCACAGGCTCAGTTTTAATAATTTCTATTTCTGATCTGGCGATGGGTTCGATTTCCTGAGACTCGATCGCCTGTTTATAAAGCTGTGGTATAAGATGCTCCAATGCCTCTTCCAATAAATTCTGCTTTCCTACGTGCTGCACCAGGATGGCTCGCGGTGCTTTTCCTTTGCGGAAACCAGGTATGGATACCTCCTTAACCAGGTGATGATAAGCTTCGTCCAGTGATTTATCTAACTCAGCGTCCTCAGCTTCGATATTAAGGGCTATCTGGCGATTTCCTACATCTTCAGTACTTACTTTCATGTCCCATCCTTTGTCATTGTGGGTGAAGAACCTCATGCTTTAGCTTAAGGTTCAGTTCGTCAAGCTGATGCTTGCTAACATATGATGGGCTGTCCAGCATCATATCAACGGCGTTCTGATTTTTCGGGAAAGCAATAACCTCCCTTATGCTCCACTCCCCGGCAAATAACATCACCAAACGGTCCAGTCCTATGGCAATACCGCCATGGGGCGGTGCTCCATATTCCAGTGCCTCCAAGAGACCTCCAAATCGGCTTTCCGTTTCTTCTTTACTGTAACCAAGGAGGCTAAATATTTTTTCTTGAAGCTGACGGTTGTGAATTCTGATACTGCCGCTGCCGAGTTCACAACCATTGCACACTACATCATAATGTTGACCATAGACCTTAGCTGGTTCTGTATCAAGAAGCAACATATCTTCCCACCGAGGAGCGGTAAACGGATGGTGCATAGGTTCCCAGCGATTCTCAGCCTCATTCCTCTCCAAAAAAGGAAAATCAACTACGAAGGCAAAAGCCAGCAGGTCGGCATCGGCCAGATTAAGCCGCTGTGCCATCTCGCGGCGCAACTCATCCAGTGTCTTGTTGACTACCTCCAGTTTATCAGCCACGATAAGTAAAAGGTCACCAGGTTTTGCTCCGAATCTACCGGCTATTTCTTCCAATTGGCGAGGAGTTAAATATTTAGCAGCCGCCGATTTTACCTCATCCAAAGTTATTGCCTCTCCTGTAAAAGCCATAGTCATCAAACCCTGGGCACCATAGCTCTTGGCTAAATCTATCAGTTCATCAAGCTGATGGCGGGTATAATGACCACAGCCGGGGACGCATATTCCCTTCACCTTGCCATTATCATCGAGGGCCGAACGGAAAACCTGAAAGTCGGTACTGGCGGCGATATCAGATATATCCTTGAGTTCCAGGCCAAACCTGATATCCGGTTTATCCGTGCCATATTTCTCCACCGCCTCTTTATAGGAAAGATAGGGAAAGGGCTCCAGTAATCGCATATCAGGTTTAACAGTCTTCACAAGCGAGGTGAAAAGTTCCTCCATGAGCTGCAATATGTCCTTTACTTCGATGAAACTCATTTCCATGTCAAGCTGGGT
>CAYYUO010000022.1:0-14592 GCA_964474965.1 uncultured Dehalococcoidales bacterium | reverse complement strand
ACGAGGAACGGCTCCGGAGCGTGGCTATTGCTCCTCAGTCTGCTGTACCTACGCTATCAAAGAAGCAGTGGTAGCTAAGGAACATAATGACTCGGTTGAGGCTACTATCTTCTTTATAGATATACGGACTTTCGGCAAAGGGTTTGAGGCCTATTATGACAGGGCAATAACTGAATACGGGGTGAGGTTTATCAGGTGCAGGCCGTCGGTGATAGAGGAGGTAGCAGAGACAAAGAATCTGATAATAAAGTACGAAACTGAGGATGACAAGATAATCAAGGAGGAGTTTGACCTGGTCGTTCTCTCGGTCGGGCTTGAGCCGCCCAAAGAAGCTGAGAAGCTGGCGAATAGACTGGGAATCGAGCTTAATAATTACGGATTCTGCCAAACTGACAATTTTTCTCCGGTTGAGAGCTCTAAGCCAGACATATTCGCTTGCGGAGCTTTCCAGGGTCCCAAGGATATCCCCGAGACGGTGACGCAGGCAAGTGCCGCCGCAGCTTCTGCCGCTGCTTCGCTTTCCTCAGTGCGTAATAGCTTGATAAAGAGAAAGGAATACCCCCCAGAAAGAGATATAAGGGGAGAGCCACCGAGGATTGGCGTTTTTATTTGCCACTGCGGCATCAACATTGGTGGGGTAGTGGATGTACCCCAAGTTACGAAATATGCGAGTTTACTTCCTAACGTAGTCCATGCCGAGGACAATCTATACTCCTGTTCTGAGGATACCCAAGAAAGGATAAAGGAGAAGATTAGAGAGCATAACCTCAATCGAGTAGTAGTTGCCTCTTGTACTCCCCGAACCCACGAACCTTTATTTCAAGAGACAATCAGGGAAGCGGGTTTAAACAGACATTTATTTGAGATGGCTAACATCCGTGACCAATGCTCCTGGGTGCATAAAGAGTATCCGGCGGAGGCTACCGAGAAAGCTAAGGAATTAGTAAGTATGGCGATAGCCAAAGCCAGGCTGCTCCAGCCTGTCGAGCAGACGTCTCTGGAGGTAACTCACAGCGGCCTGGTCATTGGCGGTGGAATAGCTGGGATGGTGGCTGCCCTGAACCTGGCTGAACAGGGATTTGAGGTCTACCTGGTTGAGAAAAGCAACCAACTGGGTGGGATAGCCAGAAGAATACACCATACTCTTGAGGGTAATGATGTCCAGACCTATCTTCATGACCTTATCACCAGGGTTTCTGAAAATCGCTTAATCCAAGTATATACCAATGCAGATATTGTCGAAGCCACCGGCTATGTAGGGAATTTCAGCACCAAGATAGCGGTTGGTCCCAACCGGGATTCCCACGAACTCAGGCATGGAGTAGTCATTATTGCCAGTGGCGGCGAGGAGTATAAACCCAGTGAATACCTTTATGGCAAAGACTCCAGGGTAATGACCTCGCTGGAACTGGAAAGTGAGATCGCTAAAGGCAACGGCAGGATTAAGGGCTGCAATAACCTGGTATTCATTCAATGCGTGGGCTCCAGGGAGGGTGAACGACCCTATTGCAGCAGGGTGTGCTGCAGTGAGTCAATAAAATGTGCCTTGCAAATAAAAGATGTGGACCCGGAGACGAATATCTATATCCTCTATCGTGATATGAGAACCTACGGATTTAAGGAAGATTACTACCGGGAAGCCAGAGAGCGAGGGGTGATATTCATTCGCTATGAAGTAGATAATAAGCCCGGGGTAGAAAATATAACAGAAGACAATCAGAATCTGCTGAGGGTTACTGTAAAAGACCCACTATCGGGCGAGGATTTAATCATAGATGCGGACATACTGGCCCTGGGGGTGGCTAATATTCCTGCCGCCGACAACAAAAGACTATCCCAGTTATTCAAAGTGCCATTAAATGAGGATGGCTTTTTGCTAGAAGCACATGTGAAGCTGCGCCCAGTGGACTTCGCCACCGAAGGTGTGTTTATGTGTGGTCTCTCTCATAGCCCCAAGTTTATTGAAGAGAGTATTGCTCAAGCTAAGGCTGCGGCATCCAGGGCTGGTACTATTTTATCTAAAGACGTAATTGAAGTGGGCGGATTGGTCTCCTTTGTCGATAAGAACAAGTGCAGTGGCTGCGGTGTTTGCCAACTGATTTGTCCCTTCCAGGCAATAGAGATTGATGATGAGGAGAATGTAGCGGTGATTAATGAGGCTCTATGCAAGGGATGCGGAGCATGTGTTTCCTCCTGTATATGCGGTGCTATAAACATAAAGGGATTCAGCAATACTCAAATTGTGGCTGCGATTGATGCCGCTTAGTCTTCACAATGAGCTTATGACATGGAACTCAACATAACGGAAAATCAAATACAACAACCTGAGGAAAAGGTGGACAAATGGGAACCCAAGATAATCGCCTTTCTTTGTAACTGGTGTAGTTATGCCGGGGCAGACCTGGCCGGGGTAAGTCGGCTTCAATATCCTCCTAATACTCGGATTATCCGTGTTCCCTGTTCGGGCAGGATCAGTCCGTTACTAATTCTAAGATGCCTGCAGCATGGGGCTGACGGTGTTCTTGTTTCAGGGTGTCACCCTGGCGATTGTCATTATATCAGCGGTAACTATGTAGCCAGAAGAAAGTTCGCTATTCTAAATAATTTTCTTGAATATTTAGGTATTGAGAAAGGGCGAGTTCAATTCGCCTGGGTATCGGCAGCCGAAGGGAAAAGGTTTGCCGAGCTTGTTCAAAAAGTTACCGAAGATGTAAGGGCATTGGGTCCAGCCAAGAGACTCGTGAAAAAATCAGGTTAAGGCAGGTTCACGTTGAATACAGTCGTCGCTATAAGAGATATAGCCAAGAAACTGCTCGATGAGAAGAGGGTTGACTTCATAATTGGGTTCGAAAAAGGCAGCCTCCCTCTGCGTAGCACTCCTTGTTTTGTCAGGAGCGCCTCGGAGGCAGGCAGGCTTACCTGGAATGCAACCTGTGAGAATAATCTCGCTAAGTATCTACCGAAGATAAAAGAAAGGGTCGCCATCGTTGCCAAAGGCTGCGATGTCCGCTCAATCATCGGTCTCATTAAAGAAAAGCAGGTTACCAGGGAACAGGTGTTTATAATCGGTATTCCCTGTAAAGGCATGATTGATAGAAGAAAGATAGAAGCCAAACTGGGCGGGAAGGAAATACTAGAGGCTGAAGAGGAGGATGACACGATTATCCTCAAAGGTCCCAGCCTCAAAGAGACTATCAAAAAGGAGGAATTTCTTCACGACTCCTGCCAGACCTGTACCCATAGGAATCCAGTAATCTATGATGCCCTGATAGGAGGCAAGGTCACGGAAGATCAAGCCATTGACGAATATAGAGAAGTGAAGGAGTTTGAAGCTCGCTCCCACGATGAAAGATGGCAGAGCTTCAGCGATGAAATTAGTAAATGTATTAGATGCTATGCCTGCAGGAATGCCTGCCCTTTCTGCTATTGCCAGGAGTGCTTTGTAGATAGCTCCCAGCCTCAATGGATTGGAAAGACCACCAACCTGAGTGATACTGCAATCTTTCATATCGTTCGCGCCTTCCACATTGCCGGGCGTTGTGTCGATTGCGGTGCCTGTGACAGAGCCTGTCCGATGGGGATTGACCTCAGAAGGCTTACCAAAAAGATGGAAATGGATGTTAAAGACCTATTTCATTACGAAGCCGGAATAAGTCTTGAGGATGTGCCGCCCCTGGCAACCTTTAATCCGGACGACCCTCAAGAATTCATAATGGTGTAATCATGGTGAACCACTGAAGGTAGCTGATGAAAGAATCGGAAATTGCTAAAACCGAGGTAGTTAATCTCCTGAACACCTTAATCAAGGAGTACAGGGTATTTGCTCCGGTAGAGCAAAACGGCTTTATTACATTCCAGGAGATTCACTCGGGCAGCGAGGCGTTCCTCGATTATATTAACTCCAAGAAACCTCCCAAGGAGATATTTTTCCCCCAGTCAGAAAGATTGTTCAGCTATGATTTGAGTAGAGAGGAAGGTTGGGGCGTAGAGGAACCTGCATCGGAAAAGAAGCAAAGGATAATCTTCGGCATCCGCCCCTGTGATGCCAGAAGCCTCGTTCTTCTGGATAATGTATTTGATGGGAAACCGTACAAAGACCCGTACTATACAGATAAGAGAAAAAATACAACCATTATTGCCCTGGGTTGTAACCATCCAGGCAGCACTTGTTTTTGTACCTCCCTCAGAGGAGGACCTTTTTCCCAGGAAGGCTCAGACTTACTCCTGATAGATATCGGTCAAAAGTATATCCTTCAGGTAGTCACTGAGAAGGGCGAGAAGATTACCAAAAAATATAACAAATTTAAGGAAGCAGAAGACCATAGTTTATCTTTAATGCAGGACACCATAAAGACAGCAGAAGCCTCGATGAAATCCAAAATAGATGTACAGAAGATAACGGAGAAATTGGGCGGTATTTTTGATGACCCTTTCTGGGACCTGGTATCTGAGAAATGCCTCGGTTGTGCCGTTTGTACTTATCTTTGTCCCACCTGCCACTGTTTTGATATAACTGATGAAGTTATAAATCAAACCGGAGGAAGAGTTCGTACCTGGGATTCTTGTGCTTTTCCTTCGTTCACCCTAGAAGCCTCAGGAGTTAATCCTCGACCCGGCAACAAGGAAAGATATAGGCAAAGGATAATGCACAAGTTCGACTATTTCGTAGCTAATCACGGCATGGCAGCCTGCGTGGGGTGTGGCCGGTGCATTAAAGAGTGTCCCGTGAACCTGGATATCCGGGTGGTACTAAATAGTATATTAAATCATTAGGACATATGATAAAGATGAAGAACCCGTATTTACCATTACCGATGAGGGTAGAAAAGCTTGTCATCGAAACCGATGACAAGAATATAAAGACGTTCAGTGTGAAGTTCCTCAATGGTGAGGATGCGTCTAATTTCAACTACCTGCCAGGGCAGTTTGCCCAGCTATCTGTTCCAGGCGAAGGGGAAGCTCCCTTCGGAATAGCCTCGTCCCCAACACAGCCAGGGGGGCTTGAATTTACCGTGAACAAGGCGGGGGTGTTAACCACAGCCCTCCACAATCTGGAAGAAGGGGAAATAATTGGCGTAAGAGGCCCCCTCGGAAATTGCTTCCCACTAGAGGCGATTGAAGGCAAGGATACGATTATTATCGGGGGTGGTTTTGCTTTTACCACCTTACGCTCCCTTACCAACTACGTTTTATATAAGGAGAACAGGAGCCGCTTCGGCAATGTTGTAGTAATTTATGGGGCTAGAAGCCCCGGCTTGTTGCTTTACAGGGATGAACTTGAGAAGTGGGAAGGAAGAAAGGACCTTGACCTACATCTTACCGTTGATAGAGCAGAGGAGGACTGGCAAAGAAGGGTAGGAGTCGTCCCCGATATCCTCAAGGAGATTGCTCCTAGCCCGGATAATACCTATGCGGTAGTTTGCGGACCACCAATCATGATAAAGTTTACCCTGCCAGTCCTTAGGGAGCTTGGTTTCCCACCGGAAAGGATTGTCCTGTCGCTGGAGATGAAAATGAAATGCGGGATAGGAATGTGTGGAAGGTGCAACATAGGAAACCAGTATGTTTGTAAAGACGGTCCCATATTTACCTTAGCCCAGTTAAATGAGTTACCCAGCGAGTACTAAAAAGTGACGGAAAGTTTTTAAAGGCGGTGATTGAAATTGAGTCCGATACCGGTAAACCAACTAGATTTCAAATTTAGGGACAAGATTATAGGGCAAGTCGAGGGAGAAAACTTGAAGCATTGCCTGGGGTGTGGAACATGCAGTGCTGGCTGCTTCGTTAGAGAGTTTGATAAGAGATTCAACCCCCGAAAGATAGGCCACATGGTTTTGTTGGGAGCAAAAGACTATTTCAAGGAAAACCCTGAAATTCCCTATCTATGCAACCTTTGTGGATTATGTCAAGAAACTTGCCCTTATGGACTGAATATCGGTGATCTGTGTATGGCGCTTCGCGCGCAATTGGTAGAGGATGGGATAGGTCCACTCCCAAAACATCAATTTATGAAAGAGGAGCAGGAGTTTGTCCTCACCCCCTCTTTCACCTTATCTCTTCCCGATCCTGATAGCACTGAATGTAAGAGAGTCTTCTTCCCTGGCTGTAATTTGTCGGCATATTCTCCTTCCGATGTTATCGCTACCTGGGACTATCTGAGAGCAAAGCTGCCAGGCACAGGAATTATCCTGAGATGCTGTGGGGCTCTTTCCTATGACTTGGGACTTTACCCCCAGTTCCAACAGATATCACAGGAGTTGGAGAACGAGGTGCACAGATTAGGGGCATCCGAGCTAATTACTGGTTGCCCCGAATGCTATGACACCATTAAGCGAGTGGCACCTCGCTATCAACTAAGAAGTTTGTATGAGGTAATGGCAGAAGTAGGTATCCCTGAGATACCTAAAGGGAGCGGTCAAACTTTCACCCTTCACGATTCTTGCAAAACGAGATGGGAAAGGGGAATACAGGATAGCGTTAGAGATTTGGTAGCTACTATGGGCTATCAGATAGAAGAGATGAGATATTCCAAGGAATTGACCCGTTGCTGTGGCCAAGGGGGGTTAATTGTCGGGATCAATCCTTTCCTGGTGTTTAATTTAACGAAATCAAGACTAGCTGAGTCTCATTTTGACATGCTCACCTACTGCGCTGCCTGCCGTGAGACTTTCGCTATGCACAAGCCCACTTTACACATTCTCGACCTCATGTTTAACCCTAACTGGGAAAAGGATAAAGCCAAACCCATCAATAAAACAGCGGTAAGAAGAGAGAACCAAGCACTCCTTAAATCATTATTGACGGAAAGATCAAAAACATCTTAAGAATGGAGGTGCCAATATGTCTGGGGAAGAGATAAAGTTGCAGGTGGGCGATGAGGTAAAGAAGCTGCTGGAGGAAAGGCATATATCAGAGGAGGAGTTGAAGAAGGTAATAGATTTTGCCGAGACCAAGGGTGAGAAGCTATACCAGCAAGAGGCAAACAGGTACCTGGCTAAAAACAGGCTTGGCGAGGTGACAATCTACGTCGAATATTCTACTGACGAAAATGGCTATATAGTCCATACGGCTTACTCACATAGGTCGAAGATAGGCAAGGAGTAGAGCAATGGAATGGTATTGCTTTAAATGCAAAGAGAAAATGGAAGAGGGTGAGGTAAACCTAGTCTATGGGGATATGAAGTTACCAGGAGCTTTTGGAGTTCAATGCCCTAAATGTGGGGCGGAATACCTACTGGAGGAATTCGTGCTCACGCAAGTAAACGAAGGTGAGAAAATGCTGGAAGCGAAGTAAAAGGTAAAGCGATTATGAAGTCGGAGTTAGACGATTCCAGGCTAATGTCGCTTACCCAAGTTTTTGGAATGCGTCCCAGCAGACTTAAACTTATTGCCGACGCAGTAAGAATTGCTGGACCTAGCGACACCAATACGCTTTTAGAGGTCGGCTGTGGCAATGGATCTGCAGCCGTTTTTTTATCCCAAAAATATGGCTGCGATGTCGTCGGCATCGATTCCTCGGAAAGGATGATTGCTTTAGCGGCACAACAAGCCGAAGCCGAGGGATTGGCTCACAAAGCAGAGTTTCTGGTGGCAGATGCAGTGAATTTACCATTTCCAGGTTCTACGTTCGATACCATAATATGTGAAGCTGTCTTCTCCACTCTTGTAGATAAAGAAGGGGCTGCTAAAGAGTTCAGGCGTGTCTTAAGGCCTGGTGGGAAAGTATTGATACTAGACTTTGTACTTCGGAAGGAAGTAACAAAAGAACTTCAAAGCCAAGTGTCTTTCATTCCTTGTTTAGCCAGAACAAGACACTTAGAGGGATATATCAGGCTCTTTGAACAAGTAGGCTTTCAAAATTCCTACATTGAAGACTACCCCCAGGAAGTGAAAAGGACAGGTTGGTGGATAGCTTATACCTCTGGTTCCTGGGATAGGCTGCTTGCCAACCTACCGGCACAGTGCGGCTGTAGTAGTAAAGAGACATCAGATGTTGCTTCACTGATTGAAACCTGTCAGAGGTTCTCTAAGAAAGCGGAGCTTGGATATGCTTTGATAGCTCTGACCAGGCCATATGGCAAGTAGTTTCCTACCACTTTCTAAAAGGAGTGTAGTTTCATATTTATATAGCTTTTAGTTCACGTAATAGAGGGGTTTGGCAAGATGAAGGAGGTACTAACTAAGACAGAGAGCTTGTGCCCGGTTTGCTTAAGCCGGATACCAGCCCAAAGGGTGGTGGAGGGGGGAGATGTTTATCTGGAAAAAAATTGTCCCGAGCACGGTAATTTCAAAGCCTTGATTTGGCGAGATGCTGAGCTTTACCGTAATTGGAGTCAGTACAGCCAGCAGGCTGTTGGTCCTGAAAAGAGTTTGATTGATATTGCTCGAGGCTGTCCCTATGATTGCGGTCTATGTCCCAGCCACGAGGCAGATACCTGCACCACTGTAATGGAAGTCACCCACAACTGTAACCTCAATTGTCCCATCTGTTTTGCTTCCGGCAACGAAGGTCTCCGCTTCGAACCGGATAGCGATGCAATTCAAGACATGTATCAAACCATCATAGAAGCTGGAGGACCTTACCCGGTGCAAATGAGTGGTGGAGAACCTACCATCCGGGATGACCTACCCAATATTGTATCGCTGGGAAAGAAATTGGGGTTTTATCATATCCAGATAAATAGCAATGGCATCAGAATAGCCCAAGATAAGGAATATCTGCAGAGGCTAAAAGAGAGCGGTGCTGACTTGATATACCTCCAGTTCGATGGCGTATCCGACGACGTTTATCGTACTATCCGAGGTAGAGACCTATTTGACCTCAAGGTTAGAGCCATAAGTAATTGCGCTGAGGTGAAGATAGGGGTCGTCCTGGTGCCAACAGTGATCCCAAATGTTAACCTTCATCAGTTAGGGGGGATTGTCCAATTTGCTAAAAAATGGATACCTACGGTGAAGGGTGTTCATTTCCAACCGGTTAGCTATTTCGGCAGGTATCCCCAGCCACCTAAAGACGAAGATAGGGTAACCTTATCAGATGTTCTGGACGGGCTGGTAGTCCAGACCAAGGGTGAACTTAAGAAAGCGAATTTCGTGCCTCGCAGATGTGAGGACTCGCATTGTTCGTTCAGTAGTTTTTTTGTACTGATGGAAGATGGTAAGTTGCAAGCAAGGACAGATATCGCCCGGGAATCAGTGAGCGGATTCGGCTATAAGAAAGACCCTCCTGCGGTAACAGCGAGAAGCTTTATCAATAGACGTTGGAGATTAGTTGATGAAGAAACAGAACAAACTGAGAAAGGGTGTGGTCAAGGCTGTGGGCAAAATCAAGACTCTTGGCTACGTTTCAGAAAAAGAGAAGGCACATACTACCTGACGATTACTGGCATGCCCTTCCAGGATGTATGGACCCTTGATTTACACAGGCTAAAGAGATGCTGTGTTCATGTGGTCACCAACAGTAAGCGATTAATCCCACTGTGTGCCTTTTATGTCACCAGTATTACCGGGGAGAGGCTGTACCAGAACCTTCCCGTAGACACTGCGCTGTCTCTCACAGATTAGGAAATTCATCCGGATAATATAATTGGATGAAAGAGATACTAAAAGAAACAGAGAGCCTATGTCCAGTTTGCCTGAGCAGGATACCAGCGAGGATAATCCCTGAAAATAACAAGGTTTACCTGGAGAAAAGTTGCCCCCGACACGGCGATTATAAAGTTATCATTTGGAGGAATGACGCTGAACATTACCTTAAATGGGCCGAGTTTGGTGGTGATAGAATTCCTATAGGTCCCAAGAAGAGGCTTACCGAGCGTAATGGGGGTTGCCCCTACGACTGTGGTATTTGTCCAGACCATGTACAAGACACCTCTTCCGCAGCTATTATGACTACCAATAGGTGTAACTTGCACTGTCCTATTTGTTTTACCTATGGCGACGAAGGACCTGTCTACGAGCCTTCCTTGGATAGCATTAAAAGGATGTACCAAGTCGTGCTGGATACTTGCGGGACATATCCTATGGAACTGTGTGGCGGGGAACCAACTGTCCGCGATGACCTGCCTCAAGTTATTGCTATCGGTAAGGAGATGGGCTTTAACCATATCCAAATAAATACGAATGGCATCAGATTAGCTAAGGACAAGGAATATCTGAGTAGATTAAAGGAGGCGGGGGCTACCACTCTCTACCTTCAGTTTGATGGTGTAACTAATGAAGTATATCGCCATACCCGAGGCGCAAATCTCTTTGACCTCAAAGTCCAAGCCCTAAAGAATTGCGCTGAGGTGAAGATAGGAGTTACCCTGGTGCCAACAGTCATCCCCAATGTTAATTTTGAGCAAATAGGAGACATCATCCAATTCGCCAAGAGATGGGTGCCCACGGTAAAAGGAGTTTTCTTCCAGCCAATCAGTTACTTTGGTAGATACCCGGGAACACCTGAGGACAGGGATAGGCTAACTATACCAGATATACTTAGGGCTCTTGAGGAACAAACACAGGGAGAGTTGAAGGAGAGCAACTTTGTGCCTCCTGTCTGTGAGCATCCTCATTGCTCTTTTTCAGGCTTTTTCGTATTAATGGATGGGAAGTTATTACCAATCAGTCACTTGGAACCAAGACGAATCAATGAAGATGGAGCTGAGCATTCTCGACGATTTGCCAAGCGATATTGGAGATTTATTGAAGAAGATGAGGTACAACGCTGCTCATTGCCTCGACATAAGCCAGCTCCCTTTAGTGCTTTATTACAGCGCCTTCAACGAGAGTATCTATACATCTCAGGCATGGCTTTCCAAGATGTATGGAATATCGACCTTGAAAGACTGAAGAGATGCTGTATTCACATCGTTACCTCTACAGGAAAGATGGTACCTTTATGCGCCAAATACCTGACCAGCGTCGACGGACAGCGACTTTACCCGGGAATAGCATAGTTAGGAGACAAATCAAATGGCAGAGCGGGTTTCTCTACAGGAGTCACTCAACAAGATACTTAAACAAAGGATAAAGGAGACTCCGGAATACCAGAAACATATTGCTAAGGAAAGCACGCAGAAAATAACCAGAGGTGATGTCGAGGATTTTCAGCTTTTCCAGCTTCGGAATACATTGCACTATGTTTATGAGAAGAGCCTGTTTTACCGGGAATTGTTTAACAAAAAGGGGATAGAGCCGGGTGAAGTCCAATCCTTAGCTGATCTGGCCAGGCTTCCTTTAACTGCACCCGAGGAATTGGCCGAGAAACCCCTTAGGTTCTTATGTGTTCCCCTGGGAGAGGTGACCCGGGTGATTACCTTTACTAGCTCAGGTACCACTGGCCCGCAGAAGAGGATTTTTTTTAGTGAAAAGGATGTTGAGGTAATGACCGATTTTATGGAGGCTGGCATGAGCGTGGTGGCTACCAGCGATGATGTCGTTCAGATAATGCTGCCCAGGGGTCCAGTTTTAGGGCAGTCTGACCTGCTGGCACGAGGTGTAAAGAAAATGGGCGCTACGCCAGTCATCACTGGCACTGAGCCAACCCCTGAGGAGCAAATTCAGGCGATTGAGAGACATGGCTCAACTGTTGTGTTCTGTGAGACACTCCGTTTTAATCGAATTACGGTGGCGGCTAAAAACAATCATGATTTAACAAAATTGGGGGTCAAAGCCCTATTCCTTACCTCCAATTATCTATCTGACTCGATGAGGGTTAACCTCCAGTCTACGTGGAACTGTGAAGTCTTCACCCACTACGGGTTAACTGAGATGGGATTAGGGGTAGCTGTGGAGTGCTCAGTACATAATGGCTACCACTTTAACGAGGCTGATCTTCTGACCGAGATCATAGACTCGGAAACCGGGGAGGTTTTGCCCGACGGGGAGGAAGGAGAATTAGTCTTTACCACCTTAGCTAGAGAAGCAATGCCGTTAATCAGATACAGAACGCATGATATATCTAGGTTGAGTACTAAACCCTGTGAGTGTGGCATAACCACTCTCAAGAAGTTGGACAGGACAACGCGAAGGCTGGAGTCGGCAGTAAGAATAGGAGAGGGAGATGAGATATACCCAGCGATGTTTGACGAGGCACTTTATACGATTCCCGACATCGTTGGTTATGAAGTGAGCATTAGCAAGGATGATGCCAAAGATAGTCTGACTTTTCAGGTGGAGATAGCTAGAAAAGGAGCGGCGGTCAAAGAACTGGTAAGGGAAACGATATTAAAAGTCCCGCCGGTCCAAAAAAATGTCAAAATGGGAAAAATGACCATACCCGAGATACAACTGGTAACCCCGGGCTCACTGCGAAAACCCACTCGAGCCAAAAAATTGATAAAAGATATGCGCTAGGAGGTCTGAATGAAATCTGGTGGAATTGAGCAGGCGAACCCTCCACGCTTTTTCTACGGCTGGGTAGTGGTGGCCGCAGCCTTCTGCGTGGCTCTGGTCGCATATGGGATCCAATACTCCTTCGGCATATTCATCGATCCTCTAAAAGATGATTTTGGCTGGAGTGGAACATTGGTAGGAGGAGCTGCTGCACTTTTCATGTTTTCGCGTGGCGCCCTGGCCATCCTCACCGGACGAATCACCGATAGGCACGGACCCAGAATAATAGTCGCCGTCGGTGGCCTTTTCCTGGGTCTGGGCCTCATATTGACCAGCCAAAGCAGCACTGCCTGGCAATTATATTTATTCTATGGTCTAATGGGAGGGTTCGGACTAAGTGTGGCCTACGCTCCTTTAATGGCAACAGTGTCAAGGTGGTTCGTGTCCAAGCGGGGTCTGGCAATAGGTATCGTTGCTGCCGGAATAGGGGCGGGCACAGCGGTCATGTCTCCGTTAGCCGCACATCTCGTCGCTACTTATGGGTGGCGCTTGTCCTATATTATCATCGGTCTCTTGGCCTTGATTATCATTATCCCTGGGGCATTTCTGCTAAGGCGTAGTCCCGAGGAGAAAGGGCTGCTGCCACTGGGTAAGGCTGAAGCGACAGCGGGTGACGAGGAGAATTCAAATATAGCAAAAAGAGAGGACAGCCTTACTTCAGAAAGCGCAGGATTCTCATTAAAAGAAGCAGCGCGTACCAGAGCATTCTGGCTATTGCTGGCGATAATTATCTTTTGGTCTATATGCGTCCAAATGACAATGACGTACATATATCCCCATGCAACCGATCCAACCGGCCTCGGCATACCCTGGGGAGTGGCTGCCAGCTTCATGTCTGTGATTGGCATTTCCAGCATTATCGGCCGGCTGGCCATGGGTGCCGTGTCTGACAGACTAGGGGGAAAGCGCACACTCGTTATCTGTCTGGTCCTCCAGGTCCTGGCGATGTTCTGGCTCCTCAGGGCGACAGATATATGGATGCTCTATCTGTTTGCCGCAGTCTTTGGGTTTGCTTATGGCGGTTGCGTCCCCCAGCTCCCGGTAATAGCCGGGGAAATCTTCAAGCTGAAGGCAATAGGCGAAATTGTTGGTTTTCAAATGTTAGGGGTAGCAATCGGTGGAGCTATTGGGCCAGTCCTCGGAGGATATGTGTTTGATGTAACACAGAGTTATTACTTTGCCTTCATGGTCAGCGGCATGTGCACCATCATTGCACTGATACTTCTCGCCTTTATCAGGGCACCAGGGAAGGTGAGATACTGAGGTAGCCCCTGCAATTTGGACAGCTTGCTAAGGTATGGTAGAATCCTTAACAACAGACTCATTAAATGTAGCAGAGCCAACTTTAAAATTGCCATTCTCTTGTCCTAGTAGTGGAGGCCATTAAGGCAAATAATCCCAAATGAGTGCCAGCGTAGCTCAGGGGTAGAGCAGCGGTTTCGTAAACCGCCGGTCGTCGGTTCGAATCCGACCGCTGGCTGGGGGTAATATGAGCAAATTTGTAGATAAATTGCAGAGTCTTTCCAAGTCTTCAACCACGCCCATAGGTTTTCATCCTTCTGTCTCTGCACTAAAAAGCCCAGCAATGTTGCTTATTGCAGGGCTGTCTGGGACGCAGGTCAAGGAAGCCAAAATCGTGGCTGATGTCAACGCTGATGCCGGGTTGATATTGGACGAGGGCCCAAGCCCCAGGATTGTTAAGCAAATGGTTGAAGCTATGGGCAATATCCCTTTGGGGGTATTTGTGAAGGGCGTGAGCGAAGAGAAAATAAATAAGCTTATGAGCCTGGGGGGCGACTTTATGGTCTTTGACATCAAGGCAGCTGCGGCAGTATTGCACAAAGAAGAGATAGGCAAATTTTTGATGATAGAGCCTTCATTAGACCAGGGTTTTGTTAGAGCCATCAATAGCCTCGAAGTAGATGGTGTGTTCATCAATGGTAGAGACGGAGACCCTTTTGTTGCTGTGGAGCACCTGCTTATTTGCCAAAGGTTCGTCGAGCTCTTAGAGAAGCCGGTCATTATGGCCTTGCCTTCTTTGGTCACAAAGGCTGAGCTAACCAGTTTATGGCAAGCTGGGGTAGATGGCATAGTTGCTCCCCCAGCGCAGTCGGTTGAGACACTGGCAGAGCTAAAGAAGATGATTGGCGGTCTGCCCGGAGGAGCCAGAGGTCGCCGCGCCAAAGCAGATGTGAAACTCCCTCAGTATGGTGG
>CAYYUO010000021.1:0-14924 GCA_964474965.1 uncultured Dehalococcoidales bacterium | reverse complement strand
TGTCATTGCGAGTCCCGATTTATCGGTATAAAGCAACCTCATTTATGAGACTGGATACTGGATTAGATGATAATATAATAATGTAGTTGTGTCTGAAGAACCAGGTTACTACAAAAATCGTGGGTGAGGTAATATGTCGGTGAAGTATTATGTTGGTTGCAGTGGCTGGCATTATGAGCACTGGCGTGGGCTTTATTACCCCGAAGAACTGCCCAAGCCTGAATGGTTACAATTTTACGCCCGGCAATTTACTACTGTAGAGCTCAATAACAGTTTTTATCATCTGCCTTCGGAGAAATCTTTCACCAAGTGGCGGGAATCCACACCCGACAACTTCATTTTTGCTGTCAAAGTGAGTCGATTCATCACGCACATAAAAAGGTTAAAGAATTTAGGTTCGGCGGTGGAAAACTTTCTATCTCGGGCTGTTTTGTTGGGAGAAAAACTGGGCCCATTGCTATATCAATTGCCTCCCAGCATGAAGCGCAGCGATGAGCTATTACAGAATTTCTTATCTTCGTTGCCGCGAGAATATCAACATGTAATTGAATTTCGCCATGAGTCCTGGATTGACGACGCTGTAATCGATATTTTACGGGAACACAATGTTGGGTTGTGTGTTTTTGACATGCCTGGCTTTAGCTGCCCCCTTATAGCTACCAGTGATTTTGCCTATGTCCGTTTCCATGGCAGCGAAGGTCTGTATTCCAGTTGTTACTCTGACGAAGAGCTTTCCCAGTGGGCGCAGAGGATTGCCCGGCTGGGGCAAGACGTTAAAGCCAGCTACATTTATTTTAATAATGATGCTGAGGCATTTGCGGTCGAGAATGCTATAACACTAGGGAATCTTTTAGATATTCCTTAACTTTTTGGGCCAGGGCCAGAGTTATGCCTTCTGTCTGCTTAAGTTCCTCCGACGACGCTTCCCTGATAGCTTCAATTGAGCCGAACTTTTTTAGCAAGGCCTTCTTTCGCCTTGGCCCGATGCCGGGGATGTTATCCAGGGCAGAAGTAATGCCTTCTTTGTGGCGCAACCTGCGGTGGTAACTTATAGCGAAGCGATGGGCTTCATCCCTGGCTCTTTGTAGTATATGGAGGGCCGGAGAATTTTTAGCAATATAAACTGGCTTGGGGTCGCCGGGTATAAATACCACCTCGTTTTCTTTAGCCAGACTGGCCATGGGGATAGAGTCCAGCCCTAATTCTTGCCTCACTTCCAGGGCAGCGTTAAGTTGTCCCCTGCCGCCGTCAATGAGGACGAGGTCGGGAATGATTGCCCAGGTACCCTTGCCAGCCAGCCCCCGTTTAAACCTGCGCCTCAATGTTTCTTGAATCATGGCATAATCGTCAGCGCCAGCCACGGTTTTGATGCGGAAGCGGCGATAATGCGCCGGTTTAGGCCGGCCTTTTTCCAGAACGACCATGCTGCCCACAGCCAAAGTGCCCTGAATATTAGAGACATCATAACATTCTATTCTCCGGGGCATTTTGGGCAGGCGCAGTCTGTTCTTTAGCTCTTGTAAGCCAGAGTTTATAATCTCTACCTTCATCTCTTTAGCCTGGGCCAGTTCTAGACCCTGGGCAGCGTTTTCAGTTGCTGTATCCACCAGCTTCTTTTTGGCTCCCCGCTGGGGCACTTGAAGCTCCACCCTACTCCCTCTTTGCTGTTCAAGCCATTCAAAAAGTACCGCGGGCTCATCCACCGGGTGCTGGAGCAATATCAGCGGTGGGATATATGAAGCCGCGGCATAGTATTGTTTCACGAAACTGGTCATTATTTGCCCGGGAGACTCGCCCTTGATGCCTTCCATAATAAAATGGTCCTGGCCAATAAGTTTATTATTGCGAATAGAAAAGAGCTTGACATAAGCCTGGTTTTCGTTCTGGGCCAGACCTATGACGTCCTTTTCTCCCTGTAATGTCGTGGCAATCCTCTGCCCCTCTATGACTTCTTCTATGGCCTTAATTTGGTCGCGCAGCAAAGCTGCCCTCTCAAACTGGAGCTGCTGCGCTGCGGCTTTCATCTTGGCGTTTAATTCACGGAGAACAAGTTCCTGTTTCCCCTCTAAAAATAAGATGACCTGGTTTATTACGTCGTTGTATTCCTGTTTTTCCACTGCTCCAATGCATGGTCCGAGGCAGCGGCGGATATAATAATCGAGACAAGGCCGCTTATCTTTACCATCGATGCGCTTGCTGCAACTGCGAAATGGAAAGATTTTCTTTATTAACCTTAAGGTTTTGCGTACTGAGCCAGCACTGGCGAAAGGTCCAAAGTATCTAGCTCCATCTTTCTGAACCCGGCGGGTGATGTAAACACCAGGCCAATCTTCGTTAACGTTTATCTTGAGGTAAGGAAAAGTCTTGTTATCTTTAAGGCGCACATTGTACCGCGGGGTATATTTCTTTATCATATTGCATTCCAGGATAAGCGCCTCTTGCTCGGAACTGGTAACTACGAAATCGAAATCCTGTATTTTTGCCACTAATCTTTGAATCTTGGCTGACAGGCTGGAGGGGGCACCGAAATAACTCCTTACCCGACTATTCAAGTTAGCAGCCTTGCCAACATAGATAACCTTACCCTCTTTGTCCTTAAACAAATAAACTCCAGGCTTCGCTGGCAAAGCTTTTAATTGCTCTGGTTTCACGGCAAATTTATTGTAGCAAGTGGTTTGTATATAGGCAAAAATAACCCGCATTGTGTTAAAATAACTCTAATGAACTCGGATATCGATGTCTTCCTTCAATATTTGACCCAGAGCAAAGGCTATTCCCGGAATACTGTGGCCGCTTATCGCAATGATTTGACTCAAATGGCAGCCTTTATTACCGCAGAGCAGGAAAAGGGCATAATTAAGTCCTATGGTGAACTTTTAAAGAGCTATTTGCTCAAGCTCAGGGAGAAGAGATACTCTGTGGCCACAACCGCTCGCAAGGTCGCATCAGCCAAATCATTCTTCAAATTTATGGTTGATTCGGGGAGGATGAAGGAGAATCCGACACAAAATTTGCCCTCTCCTCAAGTTAGCAGGCATGCGCTCAACTTCTTATCTCCCTCCGAGTACCAGAAGCTGCTTGCCGAGGCCACAAAGCTATCCACTCCGGAAGCTAAGAGAGATGCGGTGATGCTGGAATTACTTTATGCCACTGGTTTACGCATAAGCGAATTAGTGTCATTAAGTGTCCAAAATATTGATTTGAAGCAAAATTGTGTGCATATTAATTCTAAGAGACGAGTTCCTTTTGACCATAACTTAAGCCTGATTTTAGGAAAATTCCTCAGAAACGATAGGCTGGATTTATTATATGACGAGGGAGAGGAAGCCCTGTTTCTTAACCGACGTGGTAAGAGGTTGACCCGGCAGGGGTTCTGGCAGATTATTAAAGGTTATGCCTCCAGGGCAAGTCTGGGTGGCAAGGTCACACCACAGGCCTTGCGGCATAGCTTCGCCAGACGTAAATTACAGAGTGGCACTGAGCTCCGTCAACTCCAGCAACTTTTAGGTCATGCCTATATTTCCAGCACAAGAGTTTATAAGCAACCTGCACCGAGGAGAGGATAATGCCGAAAAAATCACGGCGTGCTAAGGCTAAGCATCGAACTAGAGTGGCCAAGGCGGCACAGGAGGGGCGTTCGCAACAACCGGGGCCGCTGTCTGCTGAGTTACAATCGCCGACTCGAGTGTCCCCAAAAGCCCAAGATTTAACCAGCCGCTATCAATATGTTATTCCCGAAATAAAACGCATCGGTATCATTGCCGGAGCTATAATTCTGGTCCTCATAATCTTGTCTTTCGTTCTTGGTTGACATCTTCGGCTGGTGAACTGCGGTGGATTTAGAACAGGCGAGGCAGAGTTTACTTAATTCTCTTGACCACGAAATCGCTGACAACCATGTCGTTGAAGCTATGAGGCGTGTTCCCCGTGAAGCCTTTGTACCACGGGAGCAATATCATGCTGCTTATGATGATAGACCCTTAAGCATTGGCTTTGGGCAAACTATCTCCCAACCCTTCATTGTGGCTCTGATGGTACAAGCTTTGGAGCTCAGGGGGGATGAAAAAGTGCTGGAGCTGGGCACCGGGAGCGGCTATGAAGCGGCGATATTAGCTGAGTTAGCTCAAGAGGTGGTTACCGTGGAGTGTATACCTGAATTGGCGGAAGCGGCCAGGCAAGTCTTGGATAAGCTTGGTTATTCCAACATCGAAGTCCACATAGCTGGCAAAACTCTGGGTTGGCCAGAGGGAGCCCCTTACGATGTTATTATAGTTTCTGCTGGTGCTCCCACCGTGCCTCAAGTCCTTGTGGAGCAACTAGCCTTGAATGGGCGATTGGTAATCCCTGTAGGCTCTCGATGGCAGCAAGAATTACTCAGAGTCACTAAACTGAGGAAAGGAAACGAGATAGAAAACTTGGGTGGTTGCTATTTCGTGCCCCTTATTGGTGAAGGTGCCTGGGAGGAGTGAAGAGGCAGATGAAATTCTGGGAAAAACCGCGAAAAAATCTTGACAATAATGCCCCCAAGGGGATTCGAACCCCTGATCTTCAGCTTGAAAGGCTGATGTCCTAGGCCTCTAGACGATGGGGGCAACGTTAAGCATTTTACGGGTAAAGAGCTAAATGTGCAAGGCCAGACGGCTAATAATAAGCCCGTCAATCTTTTATCACCTGGAGTGCAGGCAAGACAAAAGCCATTCTCACTTGTGCTTGCGCTGGACTTGTTAGCAATCATTGTAATTTTGCTATAATTCTAGAAAATTTTTCCCCTAAAATCTAAAATATAGCTCACTTCGGCTTGCCAGTAAATCGGATATAAGTTATTATATGGAGGTTATCGTGCACACAACTGATAGCCTCCAACTGTTTGAAAAGGATTGCCCAAAAGTGCCGAGAATATTGACCGTGCATGACTGTTGGACTGCTCACGCGTAAGGATCTAAAGGAGAATAGGGCATGGCTAGAATTGGAGTTTTCCTCTGCCACTGCGGCAGTAACATAGCCGGGGCTGTGAATATCTCGGAGGTAGCTGAGACGGTGAGGAAGTTACCTCAGGTAGTTCACGTTGAGGACAATAAGTTTACCTGCAGTGATCCCGGTCAGGCAGCTATCCAGAAGGCTATAACCGAGCATAAGCTTAACCGGGTGGTCATCGGCGCCTGTTCGCCGCGTATGCATGAGACAACCTTCCGTAGAACAGTGGCTGGTGCCGGTTTGAATCCCTATCTACTGGAGATTGCAAATATACGGGAGCATTGTAGCTGGGTTCACCCTGACCAAGTTGAGCTAGCTACGGCTAAGGCGATAGACCTGGTGCGGAGAGCGGTGGCCAGGGTTGCCTGGCAAGAGCCCCTCACCCCCAAGCAAGTTGGCATAACCAGGAGAGCCTTGGTCATCGGTGGCGGCATTGCTGGCATCCAGGCTTCCTTAGATATCGCAGATGCTGGCTACGAGGTCGTCTTGGTCGAGCGGGAGCCCTCCATCGGGGGGCACATGGCCCAGCTGGACAAGACTTTCCCCACCCTGGACTGTTCTGCCTGCATCCTGACGCCCAAGATGACTATGGTGGGACAGCATGCCAATATTAAGCTAATGAGCTACAGTGAGTTGGAAGATATCTCGGGGTATATAGGAAACTTTCGGGTCAGGATTAAAAACAAGAGCCGCTACATTGACGTGAGCAAGTGCACGGGCTGTGGTGAGTGTGCTAAGGCTTGCCCCGTCGAACTAAATAGTGAATTTGACTTGAACCTGGGTAGGCGAAAGGCTATCTATATTCCTTTTCCCCAGGCAATTCCCAATAAATATACTATAGATAAGCGTGGTTATCCACCATGCCGGGTGGCTTGTCCCGCCGGGGTCAATGCCCAGGGTTATATTGCTCTCATCTCCCAGGGCAAGTTCAATGAGGCTCTAGAAGTGCTCCGCAGGACTATGCCCTTTGCCGGAGTTTGTGGGCGGGTTTGTACCCACCCTTGCGAGCAAGAGTGTGAGCGAGGCAAAGTCGACCAACCTGTAGCTATCAGAACTCTTAAGCGTTTTATGGCTGACTATGAACTGAAAGCAGGTAGGGAAAAAGCCACACCGGTGGAAAGGACTAAAGAAGAAAAAGTAGCTATTGTCGGCTCTGGTCCAGCCGGCCTGGCATGTGCCTACGACCTGGTCAGGCAAGGATACCCGGTTACAGTGTTTGAGTCTGCCCCCGAGGCGGGAGGCCTATTACGCTATGGTATCCCTGAATACCGATTACCCAAAGAGGTACTCAGTAGCGAGATAAGCTATATACAAGAGTTGGGGGTAGAGATTAAGACAAATACCCCGGTGAAAAATCTCACCAAAATCTTCAACGAGGGATATAAGGCTGTTTTCCTGGGGACAGGTGCTGGCATCAGTCAAAAAATGGGGATTCCCGGCGAGAATACTCCCGGAGTGCTTCATTCCCTTGACTTCCTGAGGCAAGTCAACGCTGGAGTCAAAGTCAACTTGGGAAGCAAAGTGGCAATTAGCGGTGGTGGTAATGCTGCTGTTGATGCCGCTCGAGTAGCCCGACGCCTCGGTGCTAATGAGATAACTGTTGTTTATCGTCGCAGCCGCGATGAGATGCCGGCTATCCCCAGCGAAATCGAAGAAATGGAGCGTGAAGGAGTCAAGATTCAGTTCCTGGCAGCACCGGTTAAAGTGTTATCTAAGGAAAGCCGGGTGAACGGGATGCAATGTATTCGCATGGAGTTGGGGGAGCCCGATGCCAGTGGTCGCCGACGCCCTGTGCCCATCAAAGGCTCAGAATTCACCATGGACGTTGACAATGTGATTATAGCCATTGGTCAGGGGCTGGATAAGGCAATGCTACCCGAGGGTTTAGCCTACACTAACTGGGGAACTCTCACCGTTGACCCGGTTACCTTGCAAACTAATATTGATGGTGTTTTTGCTGGTGGTGATGTGGTTTCTGGTCCGGCTGATATTATCTCGGCTGTTGCTGCCGGTAAGGAAGCAGCCATCTCTGTTGACCGCTACCTCAAGGGGATAGACATGAAAGAGGGAAGACCAGAGACCCGCGAAAAGGTTAAGGACGTGCCCAAAGAGGGCGTAGTAAAGAAGGAAAGAGCAGCCATGCCCACGCTTGAGTTAGGGGAACGAAAAGGGTTTGATGAGGTTGAGCTTGGCTTTGACGAAAAAACAGCAGTCGAGGAGGCCAAGCGCTGTTTGAACTGCGCAGTCTGCTCCGAGTGTCTTGAGTGTGAGAAGGTTTGTGAGGCTGAGGCTATTGACCATGAAATGCAAGACAAGATATCGGAGGAGGATGTGGGAGCAATAGTGGTGGCTACTGGAGCGGGGGTCTTGGACCATACCCAGTTCAGTATATATGGTGGTGGTGTCTATCCTGATGTTGTCAGTAGCTTGCAGCTAGAGAGGATGATGAATGCCGCTGGTCCTACTGGTGGCGAGGTGCTCCGTCCTTCCAATGGGGCTCACCCCAAAGAGATAGTCTTTATAAGTTGCGTAGGGTCTCGGGATGAACGCACTGGAAGTGGCTATTGTAGCAAGGTATGCTGCATGTACATGGCTAAGGAAGCTATTATGCTAAAAGAGCACGACCCAGAGGCTCATAGTTATATCATATACACCGATGCCCGAGGGCCAGGAGGTAAGATTTTCGAGGACTTCCTGACGCGGGCGGAGGAGGCAGGCACTACCTACATGAGAGGTCAGATTGACAGTGTGTCTCAGCAGGATGGTAGGCTCTTAATCTCTGGGCAGGGCTTTTTCACCAACGAGAAGTTTAACATACCAGCTGACCTGGTGGTTTTAGCCACGGGGTTAATGCCCAATGAAGATGCCTCCAAGCTATTCCAAACCATTCATGTTAGCTACGATGCCAAGAACTATCTCCTCCAGGCGCACCCCAAGCTGCGCCCGGTGGAGACCGCCATGGATGGCATCTTTATCGCCGGATGTGCCGTTGCTCCCACCGACGTACCGGAATCCGTAACCCAGGGTAGTGCTGCGGCAGAGTACGTGCTGAAACTATTTAGTCAGGAGGCCATTGAGGCTGAACCCATGACCTCTATTGTGGACATTGCTCGGTGCGCAGGATGTTTATTGTGCCGCCAAGTCTGTCCTTTTCAGGCTATCGAAGCGGAAACCCTTCGTGACGGACGCACCGTGGCTTCCATCAACGAGAGTCTATGTAAAGGATGTGGTATCTGTGTCGTTGCCTGCCGCCCGGGAGCAATAAAGCTCAGGGGCTTCGGTGACCAGCAAGTTCTCGCTGAGGTGATGGCGCTGTGAGTGTAGAGTATCAACCTAAGGTCATTGGTTTTTTATGCAACTGGTGTAGCTATGCCGGCGCTGATATGGCGGGAACTAGCCGCATGGGCTATCCCCAAAATATTCGCATTATTCGTGTCCCTTGCTCGGGGCGAGTTGACCCCCTCTTAGTATTGAAGTGTTTCCAGAGGGGTGCTGATGGAGTCCTGGTATCAGGCTGTCATCCCGGAGACTGTCACTATACTGAGGGCAATTATCATACTAGGCGCAGGTTTGCACTGCTCCGTGAGTTCCTCGACTATCTAGGTATAGCAAAGGAGCGGCTGAAGGTGGAATGGGTTTCAGCATCAGAAGGACAGAGATTTGCCGAGCTGGTATCCGATTTTACCGCGGAGCTAACCAAACTCGGGCCAAGGAGCAAAGTCTGAGGTGGATATGGAGTTAATCCAGCAGATTCGAGATAAGGCTCGGAGCCTTTTGGAAGAAGGGACAGTTGAAGGTGTTATTGGCTATGAGCGGGCTAGCGATGGCGTTACCGCTCGTCCGTTCTTTGCCTACAAGCCCTCTGTCACAGAGCGTCTTATCTTCGACGAGACCTGCGCTCACAACTTGGTTAAATATCTCTTGGATAAGAAAGGTAAAAAGATGGCGGTTGTGGTTAAACCCTGTGACTCACGGGCTATCAACTTGTTGTTGAATGAAGGACAGATAGAGCGAGACAAGGTATTCATTATCGGGGTCGGCTGTCCCGGTATGGTGGAAACGAGTTGGAACTATAAAAGCGAGACATTGCAAGCGAAGTGTCGAAGCTGCCAGCTATCTAAACCGCTGGTCTACGATTTCCTGGCTGGAGGGGAACTTGAACGACAAGCCGAAGAGGAAACCTATTCCGACATTGCACAGGCAGAGGCTGAGTCCCTTGCCACCAGGAGAGAATTCTGGCTGGAGCAATTTAGCCGCTGCATTCGTTGCTATGCCTGCCGCCAGGTCTGTCCGGGCTGTTACTGCCCTGTGTGCTTTGCTGAACGACTCGAGCCCCTGTGGGTAGGTATCCGCATTGCCCCCGAGGAGAACGAGTTGTGGCAGACCATCCGGACCTTTCACCTGGCAGGTCGCTGCATCGGCTGTAATGAGTGTGAGCGAGTATGCCCTGTGGACATTCCCCTCAGCCTGCTCAACCGAAAGCTGGAGAAGGATGTGAAGGAACTTTTTGCCTTCCAGGCTGGACTAGACGCTGACGAACCACCTCCCTTCGCCACCTTTAAGAAGGAAGAAAAACTGGAGTTCGGAGAATGAACTTATTTGCTTCCAAGGACAACCTGATTCGCTGGCTCGATTCGCTTCTCGCGGAGCGAATCGTTATTGCTCCAGTCCGGGGTCAAGAGCAGACTGTGTTTCAACCCATATCTAAGGTGGAGGAAATTGCCTTTGATTTTGATAATACCACGCTCTCACCCAAAGGGTGGTTCCTGCCCCCCACTGAGACCCTTTTCTCGGTGCAAAGGGATGATGGGCGGGTCGAACTGGTTCCCACGCTGGTGGAACAGGACGCGGTTCTCTTTGGATTGCACCCTTGCGATGCTAAAGGCATCGCCCTGATGGACAAACCCTTCCTACAGGACCCGGGCGATGCTCTGTATCGGGAACGCCGCACTCGAACGGCTCTCATCGGACTTGCCTGTCGCCAAGCGCTGCCGGAGTGTTTCTGCACCAGCATGGGTAGTGCACCTGATGATCCCAGCAATGTAGATATTCTGCTTACTGAAGTAGAAGATGGCTACATTGTTCAGGTTGTTACTGAGAAGGGAAAGGCCTTGCTGCCCCAGGGCTTAGTGGAGTATAAGGGGAAAGTGCCCCCTCCTCCCAAGCCTCAGGCTGTTCTCATCAAGGAAGTCATCTCGGCAATGGGGGAACTCTTCAATGACCCTTATTGGGAGCAACTTGGTGACCGCTGCTTGCATTGTAATATCTGTGCTTACGTTTGTCCTACCTGTTATTGCTTCGATATGCGGGACTATTCTGACAAGGGAAAGGTAGAACGAGTGCGGAGCTGGGAAAGCTGTCAATCCCGGGGCTTTAGCCTCACTGCCGGTGGTTATGACCCCCGGACTACGAAGGGGGAGAGGTTGCGACAGCGCTTCTATCATAAGCTCCTCTACTTTCCAGAGCAATTCCAGGACGTGGCCTGTGTTGGCTGCGGCCGTTGTGTCAGGGACTGTCCAGTGAATATAGACATTCGCGAGGTTATAAGCGACTTGCAACAGGTAATGGAGGCTAAAAGTGGGTCGTGAAAGTCCTTTTATTCCCTACCTGGCAACTCTGAAGACGGCTACCCAGCTCACCCCTGATATCAAGCTTCTAAGTGTGGAACTGGAAGATCCTGACATCAGAGCCAGATTTGATTACAAGCCGGGGCAGTTTGCCTTGCTCTCAGCCTTTGGAGAGGGAGAGGCACCATTCGGCATTGTGTCTTTACCTCTGCGGAAAGACGGGTTGGAGTTCGCCGTGCGGCGTATTGGCACGGTAACCAGAGCCTTACAAGAGCTTGAGCCCGGAGACACCTTAGGTGTGCGGGGGCCTTTCGGCAATTACTTTCCTTTAGGGGATTATCAAGGGAAGAACATAATTATCATCGGCGGGGGCATTGGAATGGCACCACTGCGTCCGGTGATTAACCGAATACTGGAACGGCGAGATAATTATGGAGAGTTGTTAATCATAAACGGAGCACGAACACCTCAAGACCTGGTGTTTCAACCGGAGTTCCCAATATGGATGGAAGCCCCTCGAACTAGACTGGAACTCACCGTTGACAGGGGTGACGAGCAATGGAAGGGACGAGTTGCCCTGGTCCCCGATGTGGTGAAGGAGTTGGCACCATCGCCGGATAATGCCATTGCTATTATTTGCGGACCACCGATAATGATCCGCTTTACCTTGGCGGGGTTGAGGGACTTGGGCTTTAAGGATAATCAAATTGTTACCACACTGGAGGCTAAGATGAAGTGCGGCCTTGGTAAATGCGCTCGATGCAATATTGGTGAAAAGTATGTTTGCCAGGATGGTCCAGTATTTACCCTGGAGCAGATTTCGCAGTTTTTGGAGCAACCATGACAGCAGAGATTGAAATCAATAGAGATGAAGTAAGGACAGGAGTATATATCTGCCATTGTGGCACTAATATTGCTGGAACGATAGATGTGGCTGAGGTAAGCCGGTATGCCTCGCAGCTGGATTCAGTTGCGGTAGCCAGAGACTACAGGTTCATGTGCTCTGAACCGGGGCAGGAGATGATAAAGAAGGATATCAAAGAGTTGGGCTTAAACCGGGTTGTGGTTGCCTCTTGCTCCCCCACAATGCATGAACCCACCTTCCGCAAAGCATGTGAGCAGGCTGGGCTGAACCGCCACTTATTCCAGATGGCTAATATTCGAGAGCATTGCTCTTGGGTAACCGGTGATCGTGAAAAAGCCACCGAAAAAGCCAAGGCGCTGGTTCGAGCCGCAGTGAGAAGGGTCTCCTTCCATGAGCCCCTTGAGGTAAGAGAGGTCCCGGTAAATCCCAGCACGCTAGTAGTGGGTGGAGGTATTGCCGGTATTCAAGCTGCCTTGCAGATTGCTAACTCTCGTCACAAGGTCTACTTAGTGGAACGAGCGCCTTCCATCGGGGGACATATGATTCAACTGGACAAGACCTTCCCTACCTTGGACTGCTCGGCCTGTATCTTGACCCCCAATATGAGCGAGCTAGGTTCACATCCTTATGTCGAGCTACTTACCTACAGTGAGGTCGAAGAAGTATCAGGCTACGTCGGCAGCTTCAAGGCCAGAATCAGAAAGAAAGCCAGGTACGTTGATGAGGAAAAGTGCACTGGTTGTGGTGTCTGTCAGGAAAAATGCCCCTGGAAAGTGACCAGCGAGTTCGAAATGGGTTTGGGACAGCGGAAAGCCATTTATACTCCATTTCCTCAGGCAGTGCCCAATGTACCCGTCATTGATCGAGAGAATTGCATGTATTTTCAGAAGGGCAAGTGCCGTGCCTGTGAGAAATTCTGCGAGGCAGGAGCTATTAAGTTCGATGATGAGGACAAGCTTATAGAGGTGGAGGTAGGCAATGTCATCCTGGCTACCGGTTTTCAGACCTTTGACCCTTCTGTCGCTGCTCAGTACGGCTATGGAAAGTTTGACGATATTATCACCGGGCTTGAGTTCGAGAGGCTATGCAATGCCACCGGTCCCACTGGTGGTAATATTCAGCTCAAGGATGGCTCTGCCCCCCGAAGCGTGGCCATTGTCCATTGTGTCGGCAGCCGCGATGAAGAGTTTCACGACTATTGTTCACGAGTATGCTGCATGTATGCTTTAAAACACTCCCATCTTATCAAAGACAAGACTGATGCTGAGGTCTATCAAATATTTACTGATATCCGCTGCTTTGGCAAGGATTATGAGGATTTCTACGGGCGATTGGTTGGGGAGGGGGTGAACTTCGTTCGGGGGAAGGTGCAGCAAGTCGCCAGCGCCGATGGAAAAAGTATGGACCGGGGCAGGCTGATTATCACTGCGGAGGACCCGGATAATGGCAAGGTGACTCAGGTATTCGCTGATATGGTTATCCTCTGCACTGCCATCGAACCGCAACAGGATGCCGATAAACTGGCTCATATCTTCTCCGTGAGTCTCAAGGCTGACGGATTCCTTCTAGAACGCCACCCCAAGCTGGATCCAGTGGCGACCAGGACCGATGGAATCTACGTGGCGGGTTGTTGCCTGGGTCCCAAGGATATCCCGGACACGGTATCTCAAGCCTCGGCGGCGGCCGCCAAGGTTCTAGCTGTGATCACCAAAGGCAAGGTGGAACTTGAAGCAAGCACTGCAGTTATCGACGAAGCTCGTTGCTCAGGGTGTCGAATCTGTAACTTTCTCTGCCCTTATAGTGCCATTTCCTTTGACGATGAGAAGAAGGTCTCTAATATCAATGAAGCTGTGTGCAAGGGCTGTGGCACCTGTGTCGCAGCTTGTCCCAGCAGAGCGATTACTCATAGACATTTTACTACCGAAGAAATTATGGCCGAGATCGAGGGCGTGTTAGTATAGATTTCACCGATTATTGCATTCCCCGAGAATCGTCTCATATGTCAAAAGCAACAAGGCAATCTCTCAAATCAGCTTCTATTAGCGTCCGGGGCATTGTTCAAGGCGTCGGCTTTAGGCCTTTCGTCTATGGACTGGCTATTGGACACAATCTCAAGGGATGGGTTTACAACACTTCAGAGGATGTCAAGATTGAGGTGGAAGGTGAGGCAGAAGCTGTTGAGCAATTTGAGCGAGAGCTTGAGGCGAAAGCCCCACCGCTGGCTCACATCGAGAGCGTAACTACTGAGTATCACCCACCTCTCGGTTATGAAAATTTTGAAATTCGGCATAGCCAGGCACAGGAAGGGAAATATCAGCTTATCTCTCCGGATGTCGCTACCTGCCAGGCTTGCCTTGGCGAGTTGCTGAATCCTGAAGACCGCCGCTACCGCTATCCCTTTACCAACTGCACCAATTGCGGCCCACGCTTTACCATAATTGAAGATATGCCCTATGACCGCCCCAAAACCACCATGCGCTATTTCCAGATGTGCCCCCAATGCCAGGCGGAATATGATAATCCCCTGGATCGCCGCTTCCATGCTCAACCAAACGCCTGCCCGAAATGTGGTCCCCAGGTCGAGTTGGTTGATAACCAGGGCAATCTGGTAACCGAGCCGAATCCTGTAGCTGCTGCCAGTCAGCTCCTTAAAGAGGGGAAAATCGTGGCTATTAGGGGCTTGGGGGGTTTTCTCCTGGCTTGCGATGCCACGAACGATACCGTAGTTAAAACGCTACGGCAGAGGAAGAAGCGCTCCTCCAAGCCGTTTGCCATAATGGTAACCGATATAGACGAAGCTAAAAGGCATTGCTATGTCTCGCCGGAGGAGGAAAAATTGCTTACCTCGCCTCAAAGCCCCATCGTGCTTATAAGGTGGAGGGAGGACTCATCCGTATCTCGAGAGGTAGCACCCAATTTACGATTCTTAGGGGTTATGCTGCCATATACACCGCTTCACCATATACTGCTCAGGGATACGGGCTTGCCTTTAATAATGACCAGCGGCAATCTCAGTGAAGAGCCTATCGCCAGGGACAATGATGAAGCCTTAAGGAGGCTTTCCGGTATTGCAGATTACCTTTTAATCCATAATCGGGATATCTATTCTCGTTACGACGACAGCGTTGCCATAGTAGAAAGGGGCACAAGCCAGCTTATAAGGCGGGCGCGTAGCTACGCTCCATATCCTATCCGCCTCTCATTTGAGACCAAACAGGTGCTTGGTTGCGGCGCTGAGGAGAAAAATACCTTCTGTCTGACCAAAGATAACTACGCCTTCATATCACAGCATATTGGCGATATGGAGAATATGGAAACCCTGGAACATTTTGACAGCACTATATCCTTGTATAAAAGGCTTTTCCATTTAGAGCCTGAAATCATTGCCCATGACCTTCACCCTGATTATCTGGCCACGAAATATGCCCGGGAGTTAGGTGAGTCCGGCATGAAGATTGTTCCCGTGCAGCACCACCATGCCCATATCGCCAGTTGCATGGCTGATAATGGGCTGGAGG
>CAYYUO010000020.1:0-15569 GCA_964474965.1 uncultured Dehalococcoidales bacterium | reverse complement strand
ATCCCTGAGGCGGTGCCCATATTCCCGACAACGAATGCAGCTACAGCGAAGTCCTATTTGCCCCATCTTCTTCCTAATAGTTCCTCTGAGCGCTAAGTCTCTGCTCCCGGCAATGATAAATTTGCTGGGAATATCCCGCATCAACCTCGAAATCCTCACATATTTGGGAATTAGAGCTTTAATAGCCATAAGCAAATCAATCATTTCTTCATCATCATAAGGCCGATAGCGATTATCTCGATACCAACTCTCAAGCTCACTCCCTCGAACTACCAGCGTAGGGTAAAGCTTGAGCCCGTCAGGTCGAAAACGCTCGTCTTCAAACAATTGCCGCGATAGCTCTAGGTCACGCTCAGGTGTTGAGCCTGGTAAACCAGGCATCCAGTGATAGTAAACCTTAAAGCCATAATCCCGTAATAGCCTGGTCGCGGAGATAACCTCAGCCACCCCATGTCCCCTCTTCGTCAGGGAGTGAACCTCATCGTCCAACGTCTGCACACCGAGCTCCACCCTGGTGGTGCCAAAATCAAGCATACTCTTTATCTCCTCTTCCCCACAGAAGTCAGGCCTGGTCTCGATGCACAATCCCACGCAGCGATGCTCAGCATTTTCATTCAATTTCCTGGCTTCCTCTAAACTGCCAGAGGGGACGTCGTTCAGAGCATCATAGCAATCCTTAACAAAACGATATTGATAGTCATGGGGGTAAGACAGAAAGGTACCCCCCATGATGATAAGCTCTACCTTATCCTGGGCATGTCCCATTTCAGCCAATGTCTTGAGCCTGACCTCCACCTGCTTTTTGGCATCAAAGCCACAACTTCGAGCTCGGAGCACCGCTGGAGACTCCACAGTATAGCTCTTGGGCGCCTCAGGAGAACTGGGGCAATAAACACATTTGCCGGGGCAAGGAAATGGCTTGGCCATAACTGCCACCGGGGTTACTCCAGAGATAGTTCGAGATGCTTTCTTCATGCCATCTCCATATCATTTAAAGTCTTTCCCCTAATGAGATTGCTTCGTCCCGATAAATCGGGACTCGCAATGACAGGGTGGAGTCATTATTCTCCCCTACAAGTCAGGGCGAATAATCTCCTTCTTACTAACGAAGAGATTCTTCATTCCGCTTTGCTCAATTCAGAATGACAACAAGAGACTAGCGACCATGAGCATTTCACCTTAATATGCTAAAGTTTAGCAGAGTGTACCTATGACCACAAATAGAGAGGTTTTCGACCAAATAGCTGAAAGCTGGTATCGGGTGAGGCATTGGCCTTTATTAAAAGAAGAGCTAGAGGAGCTGGCGGCAAGATGGCAAAGCGGAAAGCTGCTAAATGTAGGCTGCGCTCACGGACCAGACTTCTTGTCTTTCAGCCAGGGCTTTGAACTCTGGGGGGTAGATTCTTCCCCAGCCATGCTCAAGCAAGCCCGGAGATATTCTGTCAAGTTTAAACTTTATGTCAACTTAATGGCTGCTGACGCCCTATTCCTGCCCTTCCCCAATAATACCTTCGACTGGGCAATATCAGTGGCCACTTACCACCACATTAAAGGCAGAGAGGAAAGGGAAAAAGCATTTGTAGAATTAAAGCGGGTATTAAAACCCGGGGGCGAGGCCTTCTTAACCGTGTGGAACCATGGACAACCAGGGTTCTGGTTCAAATCCAAAGAGCAACAAGTCCCCTGGAGGCTAAAAGAAAAAACAATTTACCGCTACTATCACCTCTTCTCTTATGGCGAGCTAAGAAAGCTATTAGTCGAAACTGGCTGGGAGATCATCACTATATCACCGGAGAAGTCTTACCATTTCCCGATAAGGAACTTCTCACGCAATATATGTGTCCTGGTAAAGAAACAGACCATCCCTCGAGTACCAGCGGTGTAACGCTTTAGCCTCGCCCTGCAGTCTTTAGACCCGCAGCTACGGACCAGTTAGCTCACTAGCTGAATCTTGACCTATCTCCACCCCTTCGGGAAATCCAGCCTTGATAAGGCCAATGAAAACCTCCACCAACTTAGGGTCAAACTGAATCCCAGCACCTTGCCTAAACTCTTTTACAACTTCTTCATGAGGCAAGGCAGGACGGTGAGGACGGGCAGAAGTCATGGCCTCAAAGCTATCAGCTATGGCGAGGATGCGAGCTTCCAGGGGAATTTCTTCGCCCTTCAGCCCTTCAGGATAACCTTTACCATCCCACCTCTCATGGTGATGTAAAATGCTACTTACACAGGGAACCAGATTGGGTATGTTACTGACGATATTTGCCCCCAACCTGGGATGATCCTTAATCGCCTCCCAATTTTCTCCATTAAACTTCCCTTTTTTGTTAAGCACCTTATCGGGAATGCCAATTTTGCCAATGTCGTGAAGCAAAGCAGCAGTGCTTACCTTAGACACCTCTTCAGGTGATAGTCCAATCGCTTCCGCTAAAGCCACGGCATAAGTGTTAACTTTCTTAGAATGACCATAGATATATGGATCTTTAGCCTCCACCGCCGAGACCAAGGCGTAAACAGAACTCAAACCATCACGCTTGGCATAAATCCCATGAATCCCTCCATCATCCAGCGGCTCGGATAAAATTTTGGAGGAAAGGAAGATGCGATTACCTCCAGTTCGTTTAGCATAATAAAGAGCATTATCAGCCATGTCAATAAGTTCATCCGCTACCACTCCATCTGCAGGATAGCTAGCCAAACCAATACTGCAAGTCACAGTAATTGCCTTCTTCCCTATCTTCCCGGCAATCTGTTCCCGAACTCGCTCAGCTACGACATAGGCATCATCCCTAGCTGTCTCGGGCAAAATGACAACAAATTCATCGCCGCCGTAGCGGAAAGCCTGATCAACATTCCTGACAGAGCTTTTAATAATTTTCCCTACCTGGCTCAGAAGTATGTCCCCGGCGGGATGCCCATGTGCATCGTTATAGGCCTTAAAGTTATCCAGATCAAACATGAATACAGAGAACACATCGCCATAACGAGAATGCCGGGAAACCTCCTCTTTGAGTCGCTCTTCAAAATGACGTCGATTAAATAGTCCGGTAAGTTCATCAATACGAGACTTTTGTTCCACCCGGGCATAAAGCTGCGCATTCTCAACTGGCGCAGCAATCTGCAAAGCCACTTTTTCCAGAAGTTTTATTTGCCTGCTACTATAAGCGTTAGGTTTGCGGCTGGCCAAAATCAGGCTGCCAATAGTACGGTCTGTGACATTCAAGGGCAGGTAAACAACAGAACGAATCCCTTGCTTCAAATGACTTTCCCATGTCCAGAATCTGTGGTGTCGTTTCAGATCAGGTTCATATACGGCTTGTCTATCCCCGCATGCACACTCCGTAGCCGTCCCTTCAAGCGGTATTCTCTCATCCTGCTGCCAAGCAGAACCTATGGCGCTGGATAGAGCCAGAAAATAAAGCTCGCTTCCATCAATTAAAGCAATTGTTGCCCAATCAATATCCACCACTTTCTTTAATTCCTGGGCGAAAGCTTCAAATATCATCTGAATGCTCATGCTGGAGGTTATGATTGCGGTTAAACGGTTAACCAGAGTTGTTTCTTCATCTTGTTCCTTCAATCGCTCATGGGAATACTCTTTTGCCATGCTCGCTGCCACCTGGGCAGTGATAAACTCCAGTAAATCAATATCCTCAACTGCGTAAAGCTTCCCATCTCGCCTCTCGCTTATTGCCAGAACAGCCACAAGTTTCCCCTCGTTCATTAAGGGAACGAATATATCTACCCCTGCCGATCGAATCTCCTCTCTCTCCTCTTCCCATATAGATTGGAATTCAGGAAAGATAGCGAGATTCCTTTCCGGTAATATGGTGCTTTCGTGCTCCAGCCAGGTCACAACTGGACTATCTACCCTTAATGTCAACTCCCCCATAGGATTATCCTCCACAGGAGGATAGGTAAATCGGGCGCTAAAACCTTCGTTTTCAGCCTCGGGCAAAAGCAGACAAGCTCTCCGGCAGTCAAGGGACTGAGCAAGCAGGGATATGAATTCGCTGCCCAACTGCTCCAGGGTAGGAACATCGTGTATCCTTGTGATAAATTGAGATAACTGTCTGCGATAAGCGTATCTTGCCCCGATAAAGGCTTCCTCCACCTTCCTTTGCCAGAGGTCACGTACCTTATGAACAAGAAACAGGATGGCTGGAATTCCCAGACCGATGGCTACCGCTAAAGAGGCAAAGTTAAGCTCAAAGCCGATGAGCCGGTAAGCGAGCATAAAAAATAGTAACACCATGCCAACACTACCACCATAGAGGACTACGTATATCAGGGCTTGGCGAAATACAACCCCGATATCAAGCAAACGGTGGGTCACAACAGCATAGGTTAAGACACAGGCAACGACAAGGTTGCCAAGATGGCCCACTGGAAATTCGCCTCCTCGGGGAATGGAAATAGAAAGGAAAACCACTATAATAACAACAGCAGCAAATAAATAAACAATCTGATTACGCTCCGCCGGGTTGGGCGATAGCCTGTACTTTTGTGTCAAAGAATATATATCCTTGACACCTGCTGTTACAAGGAAAAGGGAAAACACAGCAATAGTCCAGGGACCATGGTCAACGCTGATGCCACTGGCAATGACTTCAATGTTCTGGGGGATATAACCCAATACTGCCAGGGTAATTGTGCCTACTAAGAATATATAAGCCCATGGTATCTTGATGCGTTCAGACCGGTAAAAAGAGGAGACAAAGTAGTGAAGTTGAATTAACATCCAGATAGCGGCACAGGGGGTAACCTTAGCTATCATCTGTGGTGCAAAAAGACCGCTGCGGAATAAACAGCCGCTGAGGCTCCACAGCATAGCAGAGATTAGGAAGAGGAGAAAAAGACTGTGCCTTCGTTGCCAAGGCCGGTTAGATAGCAAAATAACAAATAAGGGGATATAAGCAATCGTGGCAATTAAGGGAATTAAGACATCGATACCCACAATATCACCTTTGTATAGTCAAACACATAAATCCCGACACAATTTCACCTGTCATTCCAAGCCCCTCTCCGATGTCATTGCGAGCACCTGAAAAGTGCGTGGCAATCCCATACCCTCCACGGGACTGCTTCGTCCCGATAAATCGGGGCTTGCAATGACAGCTGTATCACCATTTCTGTAAATCACTTTCATACAAAGCTATTATTGACATAAATTTGGAAACTGTCAAGAATGACTATGGTAATCCCCCAAAGGTACAGGTGTTCTCATTCATATGCTCTCCCAGTATAAGGTGAGCTTGAAGGTTTGTCTATGTCATTCTTCGCCCCGACAAGTCGGGGCGAAGAATCTGCGAAGGGCTTAGAACGATAAACGGAAAGGCGAGGCTAAAACCTCGCCCCCCTTTGTCCTGGCAGGGCATTCTGCTTTTCTCTAAAATATGCTACTCTCATGTAGCAGCCGCGCGTTCGGCTTCGGTTACCAGCGCAGCCTCCACCACCACCCTGGGAACTCCCAGCAGGGAAAGCACCTTATCCGAAGGGTTAATATGCGGCGGCTTGATGGCGCCTAAATCGGCGCCTTCAGCCTGACGTTGAGATATATATCTGGCAAAAGCGCCTTGAGGGAGAAATGTAACTCTTATAGGCTTCATGCCAAGCATAGTCTCCGGAGCACCATAGGCGCTATACTGATTATAGTGATATACGCTGTCCAGCTTTTGCAGTTCGCTATAGACTGTGGCCGCTACAGCTTCTTCGCTGGCAACATAACTATCTCCGAGTTCCAGATAGAGATGCAGTATTGTTCTATCTCCGATTGTTTCCTTACGCGCCGTCCAATCTTTATAAGGAATGCCGCTGTTTTCAATCGCTTCCCAAATCAACTTTTCTGTAAGGCGCCCAAATCCGGAAATATCGATACGGTCATCAGCCCGGCTATGAAATATCATTTGCGGGATATCAATGTTCAACTTCTCGTTTCGCAGCGAAGTTATTTTTATTATATCGCCAATCCTGTACCTGACAAAGACCCCACCATGAAAGTTGGTAAGGACTATTTCATAATTCTCACCAGCCTTTACCTCGTCCAGCAAGACAGTCTTCGGTTGATAAGAATGGTCTAATTGCCATTTGAAGTACTCCTTTTCGGGAATGAACTCAAAGAAGTTGAGATTGGGAATAAAAGTCATGCCTTCATAGTCCCAGGTTTGTAGAGCACAATGGCCTCCTTCACAACTGGCGTAATGCTCCAGAGGGCATCTGCCCCATAATTCTTCCACTCTTTTCTTGAAAATTGTGGCATCGCTGCCACCACATATGATCCCTCGCACTGTCCACAGGTCTTTGGGTAACAACGAGCGGCGAGCCAGCTTGCTCTTAACCAGCCCTCTGGTTACCCGAAACAACGCTCTGGGATGGGCTAATAAAAAGCGGATGTTTATACTTCCCGCTCGCCTCTTAATTTGCTCTCCTGCATAGATTAATGCCGAAGCTAGGCCACCGAAACCGTCAAGGCCTCGGTATAGGGCTTCCTCGAAGCCAAGCTTTATGCACTGAGCAAAAGGTAATTCTCCTCCACGGGAGGGCAATAAGTCGCAGTTGATTGTTTGTTTTGTTATGTAAGCTAAAAAACCCGTCCCATACTCTGGAGGTCCTAAAGTTTGCAGCAACTTCAAATGTTCCTTAAACCCGGAGAAATCACATTTATCATTACAGCCGGAGAAAATAATCTCGGCTGCCAGTACTGTTTCCATCTCACGAACAAAGCCCACTGAAAGAGGTACCCATTTAACATAGGATTTTTCAGATGTACCTGAAGTTCTCACCCACCTGACGACCCTGGCTGGTAACACATCCTCCCTTTTTTCTATGAGTTCAGGACAATAATCAGTATAGGTAGTTAACGGCACCTGTTCCCGGAATTCCTCCACAGTGGTAGGCATGGCACCCCGCATCACCTTCCTGCCCAGCTCGCAGTTCTTTAATAGCTCGATTTGCTCCAGAAGCAGGTTCTTCTGGACAGCCATAATTTGCTCGAGGCCGAGGTCAATAAAGCCACAGCACATCTGCCATAGCTCTTCTCTTCTGCCCTGCCGCAATAATTCAATCGGCCTTGTCATGGCGGACTAATTTTTATGTCGTCTTGAGCTTGACAGCTCACCGAGTAGCCGCACGTTCGGCTTCAGTTACCGGCGCAGCCTCCACTTCAACCTTGGGAGCTCCCAGCAAAGAAAGTACTTCGTCAGGGGGGTTAACATGCGGTGGCTTCAGGTGACCTAAATCGGCACCCTCAGCTTGCCATTGAGCTATATAACGGGAAAAGGCGCCTTGAGGAAGCAAGGTAACCTCTACAGGCTTTAAGTCAAGCGCAGTTTCCATATCGCCAATAAAGTTATAAAGGTTGCAACGATGTTTCCTGTCCAATTTTTTAAATTGCTCGCGTATTGCTGCTGCCAAGCTTTTCTCACTGGCAATATAACCGTCTCCAAGTTCAAGATAGAAATGCAGCACCGGTTTATCATTGATTATTTCCTTGCTTGCTACCCAATCAACATAAGGAACGCCAGTATTTTCCATCGCTTGCCGAATTACTTTCTCTGTCAGCCGACCAAGAGAAGCAACGTCAACGAAGTCGTCAGCGCGGCTATGGAATACCATCTGAGGAATATCAATATTGAGTTTTTCATTCCGTAATGAGGTTATCCTTACCATATCGCCAATTCTACACCTGGTCAGAATGCCACCATGAAGGTTGGTGATGACTATCTCATAATTCTCACCGGCTTTTACTTCGTCCATCAAAATGGTCTTCGGCTGGTAAGTATGGTCCAGTTGCCATTTAAACCATTCCCTCTCGGGAATAAACTCGAAAAAGTTGAGGTTGGGGATAAAAGTCATGCCTTCGTGGTCCCAGGTCTGGGTGGCATAGATACCACCCTCAGTGCCAACATATATCTCTAAAACTTCCTTCCCCCATAGTTCCTCTACACTCTTTGCGAAGGTAGCACTGTCTGCACCACCACCAATAATCGCTTTGAGTGGCCAAATGTCCTTGGGAAGCATAGGGCGTCCAGCTAGCTTACTCTTGATCAACCCCTTCATCAACCGGGCAGACGCTTTGGGATGAGACAATAGGAAATGGGCATCGACATCCCTCATTCTTTGTTTGAACACCTCACCGACATAGGCTAAGACAGAAGGTACACCACCAAGAGCATCAAGTCCCTCAGACAAAGCCTCCTTGAAACCAGTTTCCATCTTCTCTTGAAATGCCATTTCCGCTCCACTACAAGGGAAGATATCACAGTCGAGTGCTTGCTGAGTCAGATATGCCACGATGCCTGACCCATAGTCGGGGGTTCCCATGGTGGCTAAAAGCCTCAAATGACCTTTGACTAAAAAGGCGCCTTGACGGTTGCAAGAAGCCAAAAGCGCAACACCACCAGCCAGCCGCTCAAATTCATACAAGAACCTCTCAGATAAAGGCACCCATTTGAAGTTATACTCGCCAATCCTGGCTACAGTATGAACCCACATAGCAGGCTTGGTCGGCAACACGTCTTCCCTCTTTTCCATAAGCTCAGGTAGGTAATCAGCGTAGGTGGTCAAAGGGACCTGTTCCCGGAACTCTTCCACCGTCTCAGGCATGGCGCCACGCATCATTCTCCTGCCCAGTTCACTGTTCTTTAATAGCTCAATTTGCTCCAGAAGCAGCCTCTTCTGGATATCCATAAACTGCTCCAGGCTGAGGTAAATAAAGCCGCAGCACATCTGCCATAGCTCCTCTTTCCTCTCCTCACGCAGTAAATCAAGCGGCGTTGTCATAGCTATACCTCCAGATTTCCTCCGTGTCATTCAGAATGACAAAGGGGACTTCATTATCCTGAAGATAGTATGACAGGGCTAGGAATAGCTTGGGAAGAGATTATGTTCTAGAAGATAGTTCTATTTGAAGCTGTGGAGGATGTGATTGTGGAGGAAAATGCGAGGAAAGAAAGTCAGGAGCTTTTTACTTTTGCCGAGCTACCTAGACTTTGCAGTTTCTGAGCTAATTGCTCGAATTCGTTATCGCCAGGTTGCTTGCCTAGCTCCAACCCATAGCTGATAAAGAATTCCAGGAAATTGCGCAATAGCTCTTTCGTTCCTTCCTGAAACTGGTGAAATTCTTCTCGGGTTACGCCGTCTCGCTTTTTACTTTCTTCCTTCTCATTCAACTGAGTCTCAATAAGAAAGTCGATGAACTCAGACCGGCCCATATCACCCCGATTGCCGTCCACCTTTTTCACCAGCTCGGCATCTACTATTAGCATTCTTTTTTCAGACATATACCGCTCCTATCATGCTTAACACTCCTCAGATTTTATTTTTTATGTTAAATAAGGGGTGACCTCACGCTACTTCCAGGCACCCCTCTATAACTCCACAACATCCGAGCCTCAAGCTCCGTTGCCATTATGACCATTTCGGAACTCGAGTACTTCAATTATGTAGTTTATATTTTTGAGCAGCTCTCCTCCTTTATCCGTCACCTGATAGGTAACTGAGGGATTTCCCAACTTCACTTTGTTAATGAACCCGTGACTCAAGAGGAAACCGAGATACTTCTGTATCTGGGCATAGCTCATATTGGCGCTATACATAATCTCCGTTTTCCCAGCGCCATTTTCCCCAACTTTGAGCATATCAGCTATTATCTCTATATTAGACCTTCGCCGATTCATTACACCGTCCCACTACGTATTACTTTTGGCCTGTTACTATTATACTACCTCATTGACACTTGTCAACCCCCCAAATGCTTGGCAGTGGGTTGGTGATATAATATTGACTATTGACACTAAAGGGATTACATTATACGATAAATCACCCGAGTTAAATCTGGATAACCAAGAGGGTGTTTAAATTAAAGATGTAAAAGCTTCATCAGGAGGTAACTGATGGATAAGATCAAAGTGATGGTAATTGATGAGCAAGCACTTTTCAGAGCCGGGGTGCGTCAGACACTATCTAACCAATCTGACCTGGAGATATCGGAATGCGATCCAAATCAGAATGTACTCGAGCTAATTGAAGCTAATCTCCCTGATGTTGCTTTACTTGGCTCTGACCTGGCTAGCCACAGCGGGATTGAGATGGGTAGAAAAATTGCCCAATACTACCCCAATACTAAAGTTATAGTGCTAAGCCCTGACCCTGATGACGAGGAGCTTTTTGAGGTTATTAAGACTGCAGCCGCAGCCTGCTTGAGTAAGAGAGCCACTGCCGAAGAGCTGGCCAGCACTATAAGACGAGCCCACAGCGGTGAATACCCCATAAATGAAAGCTTGATGACTAGACCCAGGGTTGCCAGGCACGTACTAAACCAATTTCGTGGTTTGACGGAAACCATGGAAGGCGTAGCCGCTCCTCTCACCAAAAGGGAAACGCAGATTCTAACCTACGTTGCTGAGGGCAACTCAAATAAAGAAATCGCCCATATCTTGTCAATCAGCGAGCAAACAATTAAGAATCATGTCAGCGCTATCCTTCGTAAGCTAAATGCTAATGATAGAGCCCACGCTGTTGCTCTCGCCCTGCACAGCGGCTGGATTTCACCAGAAGCAAAACCACGAAGGGTATCAGAAAATTTTGATGAAATCTAAACGCCGCTTTACAGGCAATTATAGTGATTCACAAAAACAGTGACACAAAAGTCATTGTGAGACATCTCCTTCTGTCATTACGAGGCAACCCTTTCTGTTATTGCCAAGCTGAAGTCCTTGCGGGTCTTTAGACCCACAGGGCGAGGCTAAAGCATCGCCCCTCCGGAAAATAACAACTGACATCCCCCAAAAGTCCTATTGACAAACTAGTAGGATATGCTAAATTGTATTTAGGTTTGGGGGGAAGGAGATTATTACGCTCTTGCTTGGCTTGGGTTAGGACATAGTGAACAACCTTGACTCTAGCCAAGGGGCGAATTACACTTCACCCAAATTATTGAAAAATGAAAACAGATGAGAAAGTGCGTCAGACGGAAACCGGTCCGGAGCTAAGGACCCAGATTAAAGGGTATCTGGAGCAGCAGGGGCATGAAGTAACCGAGGAAGCCAAGCTTCTCGGGAAGTCTGGGATTGAGCATAGCTTTGATATGCTGGCTCAAAAAGACGATGGTTTTACTGACTACACTATTGCTATCAACATTGCTGCTGGTGGTGATAAAGAGAGCGAAGTGGACACTATTTTCAATTTTGCTAATAAAGCTTACGATTGCGGCATCATTGACAGGCTTATTATTGCCGTCCCTACACTCAGTCAGGAAGCGAAACAATTGGCTCACAAACAGCGAATAAAGGTTATCAATGGAGAACTAACTGATAAACTATTAACATGGAAACCCACGCAACCAGTTAAGCCCAGGGAGCCGGTTAAGTTCGAGACAAAGGAGCAACTGCTCAAATCTTTAGTCGACCTGGGCTATATCGTAAAGGAGAAAGCCAAAGTCAAAGGCAAGTCGGGAGTTGAATATACCTTTGATATCCTGGCTCATACTGACAACGGTCAGGTTGGTCATATCTTGGGTATAGATTTCCTGAATGGAGAGAAAGAAGTGAGCCTGGAACAGGTAATCTTATTTGACACTAAAGCCTACGATGCTGAAACTGATAGCAAAGTCATTGTCGTATCCCCAGGAATTAGCTCTGAAGCAAAACAATTTGCCCAGCACCAGGGGATAAGAGTCTTTGTGTTGAATCAAAACCCGGTTTCTGAACCTGTGACCGAAGAAAAGCCTGGCCAGCCAGAGGAGAAGCCAGCCAAATCAGATAAGCCTCGAACCAAGCTACTGAAGCAGATGCCCCAGCCTGAGGCATTACAGTTGATTCCCGAGGTGATGGCCAGAAGGAATAATACCATACCCTTGACTATATCTGGTAAGACACTGGAAGTGGCTATGGCGGACCCGACCGATATCTTTGCCCTTGAGGCTCTTGCCGCCCAGAGCCGAATGAGGATTAAGTCTGTGGCTGCTACTGTCCAGGAAATCAGGGACGCTATTGACTTCAATTATAAGTCCTTTGGCGAAATCGAAGAGCAGATTTCTCGTATCTCCATCCCGGCTGAAGAAACTGATGAGAAGCTTGTCCTTCGTGCTGCTACTGATACTCCGCTGGTTCAAGCTCTCAACCTCATAGTTGAAGAGGCAATCAAAGCCCGAGCATCTGACATTCATATTGAGCCACAAGAAGATAGAGTGCGAATACGCTACCGTATAGATGGCACTCTTCAAGATACGATGTCTCTACCTATAAGTGTGCATCGAGCACTCATTTCACGTATCAAAATCCTGGCTGAATTGAACATCGCTGACCATTTTCGTCCTCAAGATGGTCAATTCTCCACCAATGCTAAAGGGCGAGATATAGATATCAGAGTTGCTACCGCTCCCACTGTTTGGGGGGAGAGGTCAACCCTGCGACTTCTGGATAAGTCACTGGCTACTCTGGGGTTAGCAGAACTCGGTCTACTCCCTGATAGCCTGGCAAAGTTCGAAGATATGCTCAAGGTTCCCTATGGTATGATTCTGGTTAGCGGTCCCACCGGAGCCGGCAAAACTACCACTCTATATGCCTCAATCAATTCCCTAGATACACAGGGGAGAAACATCATTACTGTTGAAGACCCTGCCGAATACCGATTTAAGGATATTAACCAGATTCAGGTTAACCCGCAGGCAGGAATTACCTTTGCCAGTGGCTTGAGGTCCATACTGCGTCTTGACCCCGATGTAATATTGATCGGCGAGATACGTGACGCCGAGACAGCTGGCATAGCTACTCAGGCAGCCTTAACCGGACACCTGGTGCTGACTTCTATCCACGCTAATGATGTTGCCGGTGTGCTCACCCGTCTAGTTGACATGAAAGTAGAGCCTTTCCTGGTAGCCTCAGCAGTTATTGGTGTTGTTGCCCAGCGGATGGTACGCCGCGTCTGCCCTGATTGTAGTCGCCTTATTGAGGCCCCCGTGGTCGAGCAGATAGCTTATGAAAAGGAAATGGGCGAGAAGCAGATAAAGTTCCTCTATGGTACCGGCTGTAAGTCCTGCGTCTATACCGGTTACCTGAGGCGTACCGGGATCTTTGAGATTCTAACTATGAGCGACGCCATCAGAATAATGGTCTGTAACCGAGACAACAGTAGTACCATCCGAGCTCAGGCCTTTAAAGAGGGTATGATATCTATGATGAGCGATGGTATGCGTAAGGTAAAGGAAGGCATTACCACCCCCTTTGAGGTGCTGCGTAATACCTACATTACAACTTAGCCGCTTGGAGGTTTGTAGATGGATTTCGTTTATACGGCTTATACTGAAGATAAAAAATTAGTTAAGGGCAAGGTTTCCTCTATCAGCGAAGAGGCGGCAGCCGAGTTGTTGAGCTATGGCGGCTATCGGGTTATTAACCTTAAGAAGGTCGTTCCCTTGTTTGATAAGGAAAAGCTACTATCCCGCTTTTCTCGGATAAAGCCGCCGGAAATAGTCATGTTTTCCCGCCAGCTAGCGTTACTCCTGGAATCCGGCACCGATATTGTTACTTCTCTAGACTTATTACAAGACCAGCTAGCTAACCAAACCTTGAAAGGAATAATTAGTGAGGTAGCCTCAGATATTCGCGGTGGTAGCCCACTATCAAAGGCTCTAATCAAGCACCCTCGGGCTTTTTCTCCAATGTACTCACAAGCAATAGCTGCTGGTGAAGAAGGTGGTAACCTGGAGGTGGTGCTGAGGCAAATGGCCGATTATCTGGAGAGGGGAGCCACTACCGAGAAGAAGATAAAAGGTGCCCTTACCTATCCCTTCCTGGTGGTTCTTGTAGCTGTTATTGTGGTAGCGATACTGATTACCTTTGTTTTCCCCTCCTTTATCAGCTTTTATGCTCAAATTGGAGCTGGTCTGCCTCTGCCCACCAGAATACTTATCGGCATTACCGATTGGGCTAGCCATTATGGACTTTATCTTATAATCGTGATTTTAGCTGTCGTCGGTATCATCTATGCCTATATCAAGACCCCAGCCGGGAAATACCGTTGGCACAAAATGATGCTTCGTTTGCCTGTAATCGGGCGTATTGTCCGACTTAGTGAGCTGTCTCGATGTTGCCGCACTATGTCATTGTTAATCAGAGTTGGCTTACCCCTACCGGAAGTCCTGGCAGCAACCGTCCGCGGTACTACCAATAAGGTTGTAGAGGAGAGTCTGACCGAGGTTCAGCAAGCGTTAATCAGAGGTGAAGGTCTGGCCCAACCTATGACCAAGAGGGACCTTTTCTTGCCTTTGATGACGCAGATGGTGAGAGTTGGTGAGGAAACCGGTAATCTCGAGAACACACTAGTTACTGTAGCCGAAAGCTTTGAGACCGAGGCTAATGATAAGACCAATGCGGCTGTGGGGCTTATTCAGCCAGTGATAACGGTGTTTCTCGGTTTAGTGGTTGGTTTTGTTGTCTTAGCTATGTTGTCAGCTATGTATTCCGTCTATGGTCAACTAAATATCTAGGTGATGGTTATCAACAGGCAGAATAAGAACTCAAAAATCAAAGGTCAAAAATCAAAATGACAAATCAAAAATCAAATTTTTCGCGAGGCGTGAATCCCGATAAATCGGGACGAAGCAATCTCAGTGGGACAGGGGGATTGCCGAGAGCATTTTTAGGAAGATGAAAAAACTAATACTGAATAGCCGGGTAAGGAAGGCCTTTCAAGGCCGCTCCCGGGGGTTCACTCTGATTGACGTGCTGATAGCCATAGCTCTCTCCGGTATAATTGTTATCGCCTTCCTGAGCGCCCTATCCAACGCCTCCACGATTCTCATCATCACCGATGAGCGGGCCACCGCCGAAAGCCTGGCTCGAAGCCAGATGGAGGACATTAAGAACCAGGCCAAGAGCCCGACCTACGTTCCTTCGATTCCTCCCGCGTATAAGGATGTCGGCTATTCAGCCAACATTACCGCTGATTTGTTAAAGGTAGGTCTTCAGAAAATAACAATTGTAATCACTCACACTCACGACGGTGAAGAAGATGATCTAGTTACACTGGTAGGTTACAAGGTATTCTAATGATATTTGGCAGACTAGGGGTGATACAAAGGGACCAGAGGGGCTTAACTCTGGTTGAGCTCCTGATAGCTATTCTCCTCGCCGGCATCGTTACCAGTGGCATTACCATGACGATTTTCCAGGTGTTTAATATGAATAGCCGCACCTCTAATCATATGATTGCCATTCGCCAGGTGCAACACGCCGGCAAACAGGTGAGCCAGGACTTATTGCAGGCTCAGCATATTGATACTGAAGACAACCCAGATACTCCTGAGCTTCTCACCTTGAACTGGACTGATTGGGACGATGCGCAGCACGAGATTGTCTATACTCTAGAAGACATGTCGTCTGGCGAATTTGATATACTCTGGCGAAGGCACTACGTTAACTTAAGCCTTGATTCTACTACTAAGGTGGCTGAATATATCGACCCTGACCAGACTAGCTGTGTTCCGGCTGGCGGTGCATTTAGCTTCACGGTGACCGCCAACGTGAGTGGACAAAGCGAGACCAGGGTATATGAAGTTATGCCCAGAG
>CAYYUO010000019.1:0-16493 GCA_964474965.1 uncultured Dehalococcoidales bacterium | reverse complement strand
TAGCCAGTGGGTGCAAACCACCCAAGGAGACTTTCAAGCCGGTGTCTTAGATAATGTAGATACCTCCTCAAGCCCTGGGGATGTTAAGCTCGAAATTGTCTTGCAAGAGCCGACAACCAGCGTAGGCTCAGAGGAAAGTTGGTATTTTACGTCTTGGAGTTGCCGGGCGCCGGTAACTGTCAGCAATCCGGGCTCCGGCCTGACTGACTATCAGGTCAGGGTTGATGTGAACTATGACGTTGACATGCAGCCTGACTTCGATGATATCAGGTTTGTAGATTCTGATGACTCAAGCGAGCTTTCTCATTGGCGAGAAAGCTATACTGCCTCAACTTCAGCTATCTTCTGGGTCAAGGTTCCCTCCATCCCTTCAAGCGGCAAAACAATCTACATGTATTATGGCAATGACGCTGCCAGCAGCGCCAGCGATGGGGATGCCACTTTTGCATTTTTTGATGACTTTGAAGATGGCGATATCTCAGACTGGTCTCAATATGGAAGTGGGATAGTTCAAATCGCAAATAATGGTGGTAACTACGTCCTTCTTAAAACGGCCGATAATGACCCGAGTGGAGGATATTCCCTATTTAACAGCGGGGTGCTGAGCAATTTTGAGGCTGTTTTCAGAACGAAAAGGATAAACGAAAACGGCGGCGCTCAAAACCGGTATGGAATAGAGGATGGCAGTTTTAATGGCTACGGCCCCAGAATGGCAGATTTCAATTCCTTGCCTTCAATTTTCGCCATAGAAGGAAGGACTGGGGGTGTCGGTTCTGCCCTAGCTTCAAAGAGTACTTCAGCCTACCAATGGAATACCTGGATGACGGTCAAGTTTAGAAGGTACGGCAACATCCTTGAATTTGAGCTCTATGATTCCTCAGGAAGCCTGGTTGAGTCCATATCGACTTCCGATTCTTCATACAACAGTTTCGACAGATTCGTGGTGCATGGTGGCTGGGAATTCTACACAGATGATATAAGAGTCCGCAAATACGCCGACCCGGAGCCAACAACCAGCGTAGGGTCAGAAGACGGGTGGAGCCGCCGGGTGCCTGTAACTATAAGTAATCCGGGCTCCGGCCTGACTGACTATCAGGTCAGGGTTGATGTGAACTATGACGCTGACATGCAGCCTGACTTCGATGACATCAGGTTTAAAGATTCTGATGGCTCAACCGAGCTTTCTCACTGGCGAGAAAGCTATACTGCCTCAACTTCAGCCATCTTCTGGGTTAAAGTCCCCTCCATCCCTTCAGGGACTAAAACAATTTACATGTATTATGGCAATGGTGCTGCCAGCAGTGCCAGCGACGGGGATGCCACCTTCGAGTTCTTTGATGACTTTGAAGATGGCGATATCTCAGACTGGTCTCAATATGGAAGCGGGATAGTTCAAATCGCAAATGATGGTGGTAACTACGTCCTTCTTAAAACAGCCTATAATGACAAGAATGGAGGATATTCCTTATTTAACAACGGGGCGCTGAGCAATTTTGAGGCTGTTTTCAGGACCAAAAGGATAAACGAAAATGGCGGCAGCCAGAACCGCTATGGAATAGAGAACGGCAGTTTTAACGGCTATGGCCCCAGAATGTACGATTTCAATTCCTTGCCTTCAAATTTCGCCATAGAAAGAAGGACCGGGGGTTCAGGCACCAACCTGGTTGTAAAGAGCACCTCGGCCTACCAATGGAATACCTGGATGACGGTCAAGTTCAGAAAATCCGGTGACATTCTTGAATTTGAGCTATATGATGCTACGGGAAGCTTGATTGAGTCCATAGCGACTTCCGATTCTTCATACAACAGTTTCGACAGGTTCGTGGTGCATGGTGGATGGGAATTCTACACAGATGATATAAGGGTTCGCAAATATGCCCCTCAAAGCGGATATGTCTCCTCAGGCACCATTGCCTCTCAGGTTTTGGATACTGGAGTTGCCGGGGCAGGGTGGGACGCCCTGTTCTGGGACGAAACATTACCCAGCAATACCGACATAACCTTTGAAGTCAGGGCATCCGATACCGCATTCACCAAGAATGCTGCGACGCCTTCATGGACTTTTGTTGGAGGGACTTCCCCAGTTACCTCGGGATTGCCTTCAGGGAGATATCTGCAGTGGCGGGCAACCTTGACTACTTCAGACACATCCAAAACTCCAACTTTACACGAGGTCACCATAGATTATTACTAACTGGGGGAAATGCTATGCGGCAAGTAGTAAACTGGATAGGCAACATTCTTCTAGCCCTGGTCATTTCGGCTGTGGTCTTCTTTTTCCTGGCACCTCACTTCTTTGGGATGAATTTCTTTACTGTCTACGGCGGCAGCATGATGCCCACGATTCCGATAGGCTCGGTAGTCGCGGCGAAATCAGTGGAAGCGTCTGCTATCAAAGTCGGCGACATCATCACCTTTAGGGCAGGCACGGAAGCGGACAAGGTGGTAACTCACCGAGTGGTTGAAGTGTCAAATGGCAGCGAGGCACTCAGCTTTCGCACCGCCGGCGACAACAACGCTAATCCTGACGGCAGTGCTGTTCTTGCAGGGAATGTCATAGGGAAGGTGTGGTTCCACGTGCCTTTTCTAGGCTACCTCTCCTCTTTCGTCACTACCAAGTTAGGCTTTATTTTGCTAATCATAGTGCCAGGAATATTCATTATCTCACTGGAGGTCAGGAGCATCATAGCCGAACTTAGGTCGATGAGAAAAGAAACTTGCACTGGCAATCGCTGAATTCCGTGGAAGGGCTCGCGTAGCAACCACTGCCGGTGAGCCGGTCAATAACCCAGCTACCCGGTAGCCAGAGATAGCCGAGGCTGGCTGGGAGAAACCCAAAAATCAGATAGGCAAACATGCGCCTAGACTGTGTGAAGAAGTTCGGGAAGAGCCCCGTGGTAACCTCTGCCCCTCATTGCACTTGTCCCATTATTGCCAATTTATAGTTTGTATCTTCTTGGGTGAAGCCAGTGAATAAGCTTCACTTCAAATTGGGGAACAGTCCTTAGCTCGCTACGATGCTTTATTGCTAGTATCATGAGCACACTTAGCATGAATGATAATTCCCAGTAGCTTGCCCTGGTAGCTGCCAAGAAAACCAGTGACCCTGTTGGTCCCATCATCACTATCCAACTATCGGTCTTTATGAAGAGAAAACCCAGGAACATAAAGATAGCAAATGACAAACACATCTCAGGGTAAGGTAGTGCCAGCAGCACTCCATAAGTAATGGCTATTGACTTACCGCCTCTAAAGCGCAGCAATGGGGAGAAGGCGCTTCCCAATATCGCGCTTACTGCGACTACTGCAACTGCTGCCTCGGAAAGCGCAAAGAACGAGTATGCCAGGACTACAAAAGGAGTACCTTTTGCTATATCCAGGGTCAGGGCAAGACTGCCTGCTTTGCGTCCTCCCGCTCGGAAGACGTTGACCGCCCCCGGATTACCATCTCCGTAATCCCTTATGTCTTTGCCCAGGAGACGCCGCCCGACCCAAAGCGAAAAAGGACACGCACCTAAGCAAAAAGCGGCCACAGCCAATAATATGAAAGGAGGTACTTCCATCATGACTAATCTTAAGTATACTCATTACAAGCTGTCAATGGAAGTACTCTACATGTGAGACATGCGTTATGGCGTTTTGTTAAGGCGGGACATAGTGCCCGAAGGGCTCTTAGGAAGCGTGTAATTTCTTGAAGTAGCGAGAGCCAGACAACCTGCTAAGCCTTTACAGGCCTGCTTCTTTTTTTAGAATTTCGGCCTTGTCCGTTCTCTCCCAGGGCAGGTCGAGGTCTTCCCTGCCGAAATGCCCATAGGTGGCAGTTTGACGATAAATGGGGCGGTGCACAAAAAAACTATTGGCAATTTCCTTAGTGAAAATTTAACAATGGTACTATATAATGGCATCATGAGTACTAAAGGCGAATGTAGTGTTGGTGGTCAAGTGCGTGAATCGGAAGGTTGCTCTAGTTCCCATCATGTTCAGTCCAGCACAAGTGAAGTACAGCAATGAAAAATGGAAAGACGATCTTAGAGGCTTCACTCTGTCTTGTTCTGCTCTGTAGTTTGATTCTTTCTGCGGTGGTTGCTGAAGCTTCAGATGACTATAACCACCCCCCTGAGTCAGACGTCGGTGACTGGACGAATATCATTGAGGTCGCTGGAGGCGACGTGCACACGGTAGGGCTTAAGTCCGACGGCACCGTGGTCGCCGTGGGATACAACTACGCCGGGCAATGCAATGTCGGCGGTTGGACAGGCATCATCAAGGTTGCCGCAGGCGACCACACACTGGGGCTTAAGTCCGACGGCACAGTGGTCGCAGTAGGACGCAATTGGGAGGGGCAGTGCAATGTCGGCAGCTGGACGAATATCACCCAGGTCGCCGCAAGCTGGTATCACACGGTGGGGCTTAAGTCCGACGGCACCGTGGTCGCCGTGGGAGATAACTCCTCAGGGCAGTGCAATGTCGGCGGCTGGACGAACACCACCCAGGTCACTGCAGGCAGCCGTCACACGGTGGGGCTTAAGTCCGACGGCACGGTGGTTGCCGTGGGATGGAACGAATACGGGCAGTGCGATGTCGGGGGCTGGATGAACATCACCCAGGTCGCCGCAGGCTGGTATCACACGGTGGGGCTTAAGTCCGACGGCACGGTGGTCGCCGTGGGATGGAACCGCCGTGGGCAGTGCAATGTCGGCGGTTGGACGAACACCACCCAGGTCGCCGCAGGCTTGTTTCATACGGTGGGGCTTAAGTCCGACGGCACGGTGGTCGTCGTGGGAGATAACGATTCGGGGTGCGATGTCGAGGGCTGGACGGACATCATCCAGGTCGCCGCGGGCAGCGAGCACACGGTAGGGCTTAAGAACGACGGCACCGTGGTCGCCGCAGGCGGTGCCGTCCTAGTCGAACCAGCATCTGGGTGCTTCATCGCCACCGCAGCTTACGGCACCCCAATGGCTGAGGATATACAAGTTCTCCGTGATTTCAGGGATGAATACCTCCTGACCAACCGGCTGGGACAAGCCTTAGTAGGCCTCTATTATAGGGTCAGCCCGCCAATTGCCGAGTTCATAATTGAGCATCCCAGCCTGAAACCAGTAGTGAGGGCCGGGCTATTGCCCGCTGTGGCCATGAGCACCATAGCCGTCAACACCACTCCAGCCGAGAAGACAGTCATAGTAGGCTTGGTGGCGCTGGTTTCCATGGCACTGGTTGTCTGGGCAAAGAGGCGGCGAGGCAAAGGTCCACAGTATACCTGAGGGTGAAATTGCACAATCGCTTGTTTTTACCTCATTACACCGACCGACGTTTTGTTAAGGCGGGACATAGTGCTCAAAAGACTCTTGACTTGGTTTGAGGTTCGCACTTTTACAAGCCCGCTTCTTTTTTTAGAATTTCGGCCTTGTCCGTCCTCTCCCAGGGCAGGTCGAGGTCTTCTCTGCCGAAATGCCCATAGGTGGCAGTCTGGCGATAAATGGGGCGGCGCAGGTCCAAAGTCCTTATGATGGCCTCAGGCCGAAAGTCGAAATGCTTGTTGACGAGATTTGATATGACTTCATCGGGGACCTTTCCTGTGCTGAATGTCTCGATGGATAATGACAGGGGGTGAGCTTTCCCGATGGTATAGGCAATCTGAAGCTCGAGGTAGTCAGCAAGTCCGGCAGCTACTATATTCTTGGCGACATATCTGGCCATATAAGCGGCGGAGCGGTCTACCTTAGTAGGGTCTTTGCCTGAAAAAGAGCCTCCACCGTGTCCACAGGCACTGCCGTAAGCGTCGGCAATGATTTTGCGTCCGGTAAAACCGGTGTCGCTCACCGGCCCACCGATGACAAACTGGCCGGCGCTGTTAATGTAGTATTCAGTCTCACTATCCAGCAATTTGGCGGGAATGACTTTCTTAATCACCTGCTCTATAAGGTCGTGCTCGATTGTTTTACGTTCCACCCCCGGGTCATGATGAGCACCAATAACAACACAGACCACCCTCTTGGGTATGCCATGACTATACTCTATGGTCACCTGAGATTTACCATCGGGCCTTAAATAAGGCACAGTCTTGTCTTTTCTTACCTGAGCCAAGCGCCGGCACAACTTGTGCGCCAGTGCCACAGGCAAAGGCATAAGCTCGGGAGTTTCTCTACAGGCAAAGCCAATCATCATTCCCTGGTCACCGGCACCGGTCTTGTCTAAAACCTCGTCCGTTGCCTTTCCTGTTCTTGTTTCTAAAGATTGATCGACTCCGGCAGCGATGTCGCTTGACTGTCCTTTGAGAGAGACCATTATTCCGCAGGTCCGATAATCAAAGCCATATTCGGGTTTGGTATAGCCTGCCTCTTTGATTACCCGGCGCACAATGTCAGGAATTTCCACGTAACCCTTGCAGGTAATCTCACCCAAGACCATTACCATGCCCATGGCTACAGAGACTTCGCAGGCCACACGAGCGAAGGGGTCCTGTTTCAGCATGGCATCGAGGATAGCGTCTGAAATCTGGTCGCATAGCTTATCGGGATGCCCCTCGGTGACGCACTCCGCAGTGGCTAAATAGGAATCCGATTGATTAAAGCTGTTCGGCATTTTTACTCCTTTTTATGTTCCTAACTCCCAGCTTGCCAGGTAGTTCTTTTGTTCCTCGGTCAAGGAATCAATGGTGATATTCATGGAGGCGAGCTTTAGTTTACCTACCTCCTGGTCAATTTCCTCAGGCACAGGATAGACCGCGGGCTCAAGCTTTCCTTTCATCCTGGTAAGATACTCCAGACATAGAGCCTGGTTGGCAAAGCTCATGTCCATAACGCTGGCCGGGTGTCCCTCGGCGGCAGCCAGATTGATTAGCCTGCCCTCGCCCAACAGATAGATACGCCGTCCATCGCCTAAAGTGTATTCATCAACGGAAGAACGTATTCGTTTCTTCGATTTGGCCAGGCTTTCCAAAGCCGGGATGTTTATTTCTACATTGAAGTGGCCGCTATTAGCCAGAATAGCTCCGTCTTTCATCTTTAAAATGTGTGCCTTATCAATAACGTTCATATCGCCCGTGGTGGTGATGAAGACCTCTCCTATCTCGCAAGCCTTAATCAAAGGCATGACCTGATAGCTATCCATGGCAGCCTCCAGAGCAGGGATAGGCTGGACCTCGGTGACGATAACCTGCGCCCCGAGCCCTTGAGCCCGCCTGGCTATCCCTTTGCCACACCAGCCATAGCCACAAACAACCACTTTCCTCCCCGCCCAGAGTATATTGGTAGCCCTGGTGATGCCATCGATTGTGCTTTGCCCCGTTCCATACCTGTTGTCAAAGAAATGTTTGGTTTGGGCATCGTTTACGGCAATAATGGGGTAAATCAATTTACCGGCTCTGGACATGTTCCTCAGCCTGATGACCCCTGTGGTCGTTTCTTCAGTGCCGCCAATGACGTCGGCAGCCAGTTCGGTGTAATCCTTATGAAGGGTGGAAACCAGGTCCGCACCATCATCCATGGTGATCTGTGGCTTATGTTCCAGGGCGGTGATGATATGTCGGTAGTAAGTCTCGTTATCCTCTCCTTTTATGGCATTGACGGGAATGCCATAGTCAACCAGGGCAGCAGCTACATCGTCCTGGGTACTTAAAGGATTGGAGGCGCACAGGACTACTTCAGCACCACCTTCTTTTAGAGCCAGAGCTAAATTGGCCGTTTCCGTCGTGACATGGAGGCAAGCAGAGACACGCACTCCCGCCAGGGGCTTTTCTCTGCCGAATCTTTCCTTTATCAGCGTGACGACTGGCATTTCTTTGCCAGCCCAGTCGATGCGAAGCTTGCCTTCCTGGGCCAGGGAAGAGTCTTTAATGTCATAGTTCTTCATCTTTTTAGCTCCGTGAAAATGGCATTAGCTGAACTGCTCGGCAACCCAGTCAGGTATATCCAATGTGCCCATAAGGAGCGGTTTTTGATGACAATCGCTGCCGCCGGTCATGAGCATATTGTGCTTCCTGGCAAACTCAATATAGTGTGCCGTGGTTTTCTCGTCATGTCTGGAATGCCAGCACTCGACACCATCGATGTATTGTAGCATATATTTTTCTATGACATTCGTTTGTTCGTCCAAATCGCGCGTTATGCTTACCAGGGATGTTCCGTGGGGGTCATTGGGGTGGGCATGTACCAGTACACCCCCGGCGTTCCTGATCAGCTTTGATGCTTCAGCAAGGGAGAGTGGGTACTTAGGGACATCGCACTTGACCAGATATTTATCGAAGGCCTCGTCCTTATCCTTTACAATCCCCTTTTCCATCAGGTAGTTCGCTATATGGGGTCGCCCGAACACGCCGTCCACACTATCCTCTATTTTCCTGAGGTCTTCCTCGGTAAATCTTTCGATACCCTCTTTATCGAACTCGACGTTCAGGTTTTCTAAAATCTGACGTGCCCTTCTTTTCCTGTGTTCTTTTATCAATTTAAGCTTGCTCTTTAGCTCTTGATTGCCGATGTCATACCCATATCCCAAAAAGTCCAGAGAAACATCTTTATTGCTCTCAGGATAATGGAAAGTCACGTTTAATTCCACCCCTGTGACGTAAGAAATGCCATGCTTTCTCGCCAGGGCGATAGCTCTTTCCTGGCAATCTACAGAATCGTGGTCAGTCGTCGACATTAAATCGATGTTTCTGTTTTTGGCTTCTTGGAAAACATCTTCAATAGGGAGGTTGCCATCCGAGCAGGTCTTGGTATGGATGTGCAAATCTATCTTCACTGCTATCTCTTTTCCATGCCGATGATATACCAGTCTTCGGGCGTGTCATATTGGGTATCAACTGTCAGGTGGATGATATTGAGCACGGGATACAATCGCTTCAGGTCATCCACGTCCACTTTTTCGAACCTCTTTTTATTGTTGAGGTAGGCCTGCTCGGTGAGGGCATTCGATTCGTAGTCCTCCTGGGTACGTCTTAGTATCCGGGCGATGGCTACCTCCTGGGGGCAATGGGTCTCAAGGATGACGAAGGTCTTATTATATTTGGCGGCTATCGCAGCAGCCTGTCTTCTCAACGATTGGGTGACGAAGGTGGCATCCAGTATTACGCTATCGCCTCTCTCCAGGATCTCGTCTGCCCGCCGAAATGTCTCATCATAGACCATTGTGCGTTTGCTCATATCCGAGGCGACCTTCTCATCGAATATATTCTCGCCTTTCAGCACTTCCAGTCTAATCAGGTCGGACCGCAGGATAGGGTAACCCTTGATCCTGGAAATCTCCTCGCTCGTCTCGGTCTTCCAGGTGCCCGGCAAGCCGCAGGTGATAAGCAACACCCCAGTTGGCAAATCCCTCTCTACGAATTTAACAAACGGTTCTTTCAATTTATGCCTCTTGTACGGCTCGAAATAGCTCTTAGAAACAGCACTGTTTTTATTGCATTACAAGCATTTGAGCCCGAGTTGCCTCTTGATCAGCTCGCAAAGGCTCTCCTTAATTTCAGGATGACGAGGTATCGGAGCCTTTTTCCCGTTTTTGGGATTAATGTATATGTCATGCTTTCTGCCATGGCGCCTGAGATAACATCCTTGCTCCACCAATTCCCTGACAAGATCACGCCGTTTCACACCTCTATTCCTATTTCTTTCGTTTCGGCTATAATCCGAGGTGGAAGTTCCTCTTCAGTCATTAAGTGATAGGCATCCCGGATATTCTCTTCTAATTCTTCCAGAGACTCGCCCTGACTAAATATGCCTGGGACTTCCTTCAACCTTCCGACATACCAACCTTCCTCCATCCAATATTCCAATGTAAAATGCCTTAACATACTCTACCTCCCTATTAGTGGTTCTGCTCGGAAATTTGGCGCTCTTTAATTATCCTCCAATGTATACGATTCGGCAAGCTCGAAATACTTCCTGGCAACAGCTGTAATGTCATAATCCGGGTCTGTTCTTGACCTCATAATTAATTATATCAGCATCCAGCAGGATACCCTGAACCTTGTCAATCTGGCCGGACATTTCTGGGTGCGCAATCCCAAATTATCCTTAAATTACACTCCCTTAATTTGACCGTCTCCTCTAGCCAATGCTAAACTATTTTTGGGCAGCGTAGCTCAGGGGTAGAGCAGAGGACTCATAAGCCTTTGGTCGCTGGTTCAAATCCAGCCGCTGCCATATTCCACATCTGCACAATTCCCTAGTGCCTCGGCTAAACTGCGGGCATCCCCGTCAGTCATTCATTGATATCCTGCAATCGTGACAGGATTGGTTACTCTTGTGCTCACCGCCCGTTGGTCAACCTAGCTTGTACTTCTGCAATCAGATCTTGAACCGCGATACGTAATACTGTCTGGCCTTGCTTTAACGTGTCTACGAGAACATCATAGTCCTCGTAGAAATAGACTGTCTTCCCATCCGTGAACACTACGAAGGATGCTAAAGCCTTGGATTGACCTCGTATAAAGCGGAAGCTCGACCGTATCCGCTGTAGAGGCAGCGAACTATCCAACAATTTCATCAGGATCTTTAATTCGAAGATGTCTTCTATAGAATAGAGACGGCGTGAACCTCTTCCGGATGCTGCTCTCAGGCTCGGGCTCACTAGGCCTGTCTTATCCCAATACGCAAGCTGGCTATGGGTAGCGCCGACCACATGTGATACCTCTAAAGTACGGAATGATATAGGTTTTCTTCTACGCGACATTGCGAATTCCAGCCAATATAATATAAGTCATATTATTATACTACTTACAGTTTAGACACTGGTTCAAATCCAGCCGCTGCCACCAACAAAAATCCTCTCTAATTGACCCGCTACCGGAAATTCAGTCCACTTGACAACCTGGGGGGGTGAAACGTAGTATGCTGGGAAACAATAATTGGAGGTGTTGAAGATGGTCAATAGTATACCGATTGCGATTATTGTTATTGCTGTCGTATTGGTAATTCTAGCATTATTAGTTTGGAGGAGGCAAAAAGAGGGGAAGCTGGAAGGAATAAACAATAAGAAGAGAGCATTCTTCGCGCAATGGATAATAGGGATTGTTTTAGCATTAGTAGCTGCTATTTTTATGTTCGATGGCGATATCCTGGGAGAAAATACCACAGGCATTTCCACAGTCATAGGGATTGTTGGAATTTGCCTGATAGCAACTTCCAATATTAATCTGCTGTCTCTCAAGCGTAAATGAAGCAGATTAGCGAACCGAACAAAAATCACCCCACAGAACAGCGTCTAAACAACTATTTAATAGACCGTTGCTTATTTAGCTTCAGAATGATACAGAGTTTTCACCACTTTTTATAGGCGGTCAGTTTGACAAAACTGATTAGTTAAATATGTTCCTCGTAACTGACAGTCCCCCTGACTACGTTAACAATTAACTTTATCACACTGACCAGTATTGCGATTCCTATCCCGACTGAAATGAAAATCAAGAATATCCTGACGCCTAAATAAGTGGCATGAACCGTAGCAGGGTTAGGTATTACTGTGAAGTCGAAAGGAAAGACGGCTAGAAGAGTTAAAACCGTCCAAAGTGCGAATGCATTTATAACGAGATTTATTATTTCACGCAGTATATACCTATCCAGGATAATCATAATAATGTGACCGGCAATAGTTATAATTAGAGTTGCTGTAAGAATCGGTAGCCATAGATTGATGTTTTCTGTAAAGAACGGATATCTTGTCCATGTAGTAATGCCGCCTACTGTTTCCGAATGGTAGTAGGCCACGTATTGGTTAAAAAAATTGAAGAATATTAATAAAACGATACTCCAGGCGATGACAAAGGCGGAAGCTGTTATTCTTCCTCTGCTACCTTTAAAATGAGCGTCTACTTTATCTCCGATTCGTTTACCTAAATCTGCAGCGGGGGGTGGCGTAGGTGCTGCTGCCTCCGCCTCTGATTCTGCTGTTGGTTCTGAGAGTGGAGGTTCAGCGTATTCACCTGTTACCCTTGATGAAGCGACCATCTTCTCAGCAACATCACCGGCCCATGGTAGTTTATACCACTCACCATTAGAAGCCTTGACTATCATTATTATCCAAACGATGAGCCCTATAATTCCTATAATTGTAGAAAAAACATCACCGACCACTGGTATCAAACCAAGTATAATGCCGGCGACTGTGAGGGTGCCAAACGCAACAATTGACTGCGCCGCGTGGAAACGAACAAATTTGTTTTTCTGCTCTAAAACGAAAAAGATGATGCCGGTTATCCATCCGGCAACATAGCACAATAATCCGGCAATATTTGGCGATAGCCCTGTACTTGTACCTGCCGGCTCTGTCAGTTTCTCTCGCTCTATCTTTTCCCGTGCCTCAATCCGCGCCTTCTCTTCCTCATAGATTCTCTTCTTTTCCTCTGGTGATAGTTTCATACCAACCCCCTGAATATTGGCGTCGCAGGTTCAGAATAGCCATCCATGCTTTGGTTGTCAATACCACCGTTTAATCCGACATTTCCCATATTAAAAAGAGGATATCTTACACCTCTGCAAATGCCACCACATAATTATGGCCGTAAATCTTGGCGCACTTGGGACAGGTCGTTATTCCCAGCCCTCCTTTTATTTGGTTCAAATCCCACCGCTGCCAGTTAGTTTTACTTCTAAATATCTTCAACTTTTCTTTTTTTGATCAGGCTAATATGTGCTGTAACCCCAATAGCAATACAAATTAGTGCTATCCTGATAACTATGTTCTGTACTCCAAAAGTTATACTGAGTCCGATAGTTAGCCAAAGTAGAAGGATGGTAAATATCTTTATTCTTGTAGGCATTCCTCTGCCTTCAATGTAGTTCCTGACGTAGGCTCCAAATACTCTGTTGTTTATAAGCCATTGATAAAACCGTTCGGAGCTCCGCATATAACAGGCAGCGGCGAGTAATAGAAATGGGGTTGTAGGTAGGATCGGGACAAAAATACCGATAATCCCTAGTCCTGTGGATAAGGTTCCTGCTCCGATTAGAAGCCTTTTCTTTACTGTCGTCCGCATCTATTCCATTTGCCCGGTGCCTATTCGGGAATGTAAAACCGCCAGGCACAAAGCCATTCCTTCGGGTGCTCGTCGGGAGGGCAACTGATGCAATCGGTTCTGATTCTGGAATCTATCATCCTGGCGAATGCCGGGAATTCTACCACTCCAGCCGACTTGCAGGGATAATCGGGCAGCCCCTTGCGCTTTCTTGTCCCCTGGACCAGGCATTTCACCATACGAAGAATGAGTTCATCGCCTGACCTCTCGATGGTCTGCTCATTGATTTGTGCGTAAAGCCGAAGGTTTAAAGCTTGTTCTAAACCATCCAGCCCGCTTTGCTGGGGAAGCTGCAAAAACGATTTTATCATGGCTGCTTCCAGAGGCGAATACCTGGTCCAACAGGTATCGTTACACCTTTTGCCGGTATACATATCGTAGTTATCCTCAACGGTTCGGAACCATACACCATCACCTGCCAGCCAGTTAAAGGACATAGCCTTTATCAGGCCGATTAACCTTTCCTTTTCCATATTAACCAGCCAGGTTGGCAAGTCGCTTTCAGTTTGAAAGCCCAGAGTCTTGGATAGGCGCTTTATAGCTATGGGGAAAAACGAGGCGGAAACCTCTTCCTCGAGCCGAATGGCTTCTTCCAGACCCAACTGGTGGACGACCTCGTTGAACCATATGCCATAGTGCAACATTATCCGTCTTAATACGTCAACGGCGTAATGGGCTAGTTCAATTTGACTGAGTTTTTCTAAGGAGTTTGTATTCATGTTTCTTACTCCTTGAATTCAATTTTGTAATATCGAATATTTCAGAAATCACCTGTTCCTTCTTATATCAAATGGGTTCACACATTATACCTGTATGTGAAATAAAAGAATATGCACCTGGGCAAGAATTCCCCAGGGCACATTGCCGGTTCTGATAAGGCTTTGGAGTTTTTTGATTCTCCCCAAACCTGCTCATTCCACTATCAAATCAACGAATTGATTCTGTCTGAGATTAAACAGTCCATGTTCGCATATTCGGAGAAAGGGTATAGCCGGGGTAGAGAGAACGGCCAAAGTCGTACGTATATCGGGAGAATTACAACCCAGGTCGGTGGCTGCCCGTTGAATCTCATTGAGCCTACCAGCTACAGCCTCCATAGGTTCGGTGGAGATTGCCCCTGCCACTGGGAGCGCTATTTCAGCCAATATTCTGTTCCCGGCACACACTACTATCCCCCCGTTTAATTGTTTAATCTTGTTTATTACCTGTGCCATATCAGTTTCATCGGCCCCCACTACTATAATATCGCCACAATCCCAGACATAACTGGTGCCAATTGCCCCGTGCTTAAGTCCAATGCCTCTTATGAGGCCGACGAAGCTCTTCCCGGTGCGGTAAGACCGCTCGATAGCAGCTACCTTGACTATATCTCGGCTGGCGTCGGGCTTGAGCTGACCATCCGATACCGGCATATCTGCGAAACTTTCTCTGGTGACCAAATTGGTAACCTGGTCTATCAGCCTGGCTTTCACCTGGCTGCGGTTGCGTTCCACGGGTATAGCGAAGTCGTCAGCCGTAAAATTCTGGGCCAGACGAATGCTGTTTCGGACTGCGCTTGGATACTCGTATCTCTTAGACCAGACAACCGGTCGTCCGTTCTGGAAAGCAACCTGCCCATTGCTGATTACACACTCAACCCGAATAGTTCGCAAATCTGGGATAATTACAATGTCAGCGTACTTGCCCGGGGCTATTCCACCGACAAGGTGATCCAGGCCGAAGTGCCGTGCCGGGTGAATGCTTGCCATCTGTACCGCCAGAATTGGATTGAAACCCAGATTGATTGCTTTCTGCACCACGAAGTCCATATAGCCATCGTCGATAAGCTGCCATGGTCCTATTCCATCGGTTGATAACGCCAGTTGTGTCAAACCAATATTTTCATCCCTTATCTTGGCAATGGCTTCCAGGTCCCTCCTTATTTCGCCTTCCCTTATGAATATAAACAGTCCTAATCTTAGCCTTTCCATAACCTCTTCTGCGGTGATTGGTTCATGACAAGAGGAGACGCCGGACGAAATATATGCTTGTAGCTTATTGCTGCTGGCACCAGCGCTGTGCCCCTCGACTTTCTTGCCCATCCTTATTGTCTCGGCGATTAGCTCAAGGACTCGCCGGTTGCCACCCACTACCCCACCCCAGTACGGCTCGCCCAAGCCGATAACCCCCTTTCGCCTGAGCAGCCTGCGAAGCTCCTTAACGGTGATGGCATGCTCCTCAGTTACCGGGCTTAGAGTGACCATCGGTGGAGCGGTAACGAGGACTTTTATCGGTTGGTTCTTGCTAGACCCTAAGAATGCAATAGTACCCTCATACGCCAGCGCCCCAGCGATGTTGGAAGTCTCGGTAATCATAGTGGTAGTGCCCCCGGCGACAGCATACCGCGATAGCTCGCTTATCGAATACATGGAGTCTAGATGGGCATGACCGTCAATAAGCCCGGGTATCAGCGTCTTACCGGCAGCGTCAATGACCCTGGTCGAGGAGCCAATGGACTTACCGACATTCTTGCCGACATAAGCTATTTTGTCGCCTTTAATAAGGACAGAAGCTCCTTCCAGCGCTTCCCCTGTGTAGACATTTACTACAGAGCCGTTAACGATGGCTAAATCAGCTTCAGCCTCACCTAAAGCCACCTTCATTAGCTGGTACCTTTGCTCCCGATCCTCTGCCTCTGCCTGATTGCCTGTTCCAGTCACAAGACGCCTCCTTTCTATAGCGTGTTGTACCGTTATGTAGCTTCCGGACTAAAATTGCGATTGCTAATTCACGTATTGGTTCAGTCGTTTTCGGACAAATCGCTGGTGGCAAAATGATACACCCTACCACTATTTCTTGCTATGGCATTTTTCCCAGAGCAGCCTGCTGGTATTGAAAACCTTGCCTAGAATTATTTAACAAGACGAGGCGTTGTTAATACGCTTTAGGCTTATTTGAAATGAACAACCCTTTGGGTGCTGGTTCGAATCCAGCCGCAGCCGTCACTTTTTCTTCTTGATAGCTGGATTGGGGTACCCTCTCTTGACTGGTCACATCAGTGCCCGGCCCAGAAAGTACGGCCAGACTATTATGGCAAGTATAATCTGCCACCAGTTCAGACTGGCGAAGCCGATTGTAAATAGCCAACCGATGAACCAAATAGGGCCCACCAAGGTCACGGAGCGGCGGCGGTACCAACGTTTTTCTTCCTCTGCCATGTTTTTCTCCTTTTACAAGATAATCTACTCTTGATTCGGTAACTTCATGGAGATGATATTTCAAGCTCAGCCGTAGCTTCCCTTTTTCTCCAGCGGAGCCACAGGGCCCAGGCCGTTACCAGCACGGCCAGCACGGCAGCATAGATTTCCACATGAAGGGCGGTAAGGAGCCCTGCCTGCAACAAAACTACGCTGTAGTTCAGTAAAGCGTGCAAGACAGAGGCTATGAGGTAGAACTGCCATCCCCGGCCCGTGGCCAGACCATACCCGGCCAGGGCGGAAAA
>CAYYUO010000018.1:0-16584 GCA_964474965.1 uncultured Dehalococcoidales bacterium | reverse complement strand
CAACGATATGTTCCAGCGTTCCTGGACCTGCGATGGCCCCTTCCTTGGTCACATGCCCAGTGATTAACAGAGGCACATCATTCTGTTTCGCCCACCTCTCCAACCTCCAAGTGCACTCCCGCACCTGGGAAATACTGCCCGGCATCCCAGCTACATCCTCTAAATACATAGTCTGAATGGAATCGATAATCGCCAATTCAGGAGAAAGTCCTTCCAAGCATTCTAATACGGCAACTAAATCGGGCTCAGAGAGAAAGTATATCCCTTTGCCCCCTATACCGAGGCGCTCACTTCTAAGTTTAACCTGATTAATAGATTCTTCACCGGAGATATAGGCGACAACTTTATTATTCTCAGCCATCATCGCCGAAATCTGGAGTAAAAGTGTAGACTTGCCTATTCCTGGCTCGCCACCAACAAGTACCAGAGAGCCCGGAACTAAACCACCTCCCAGAACTCGATTCACTTCAGCAAAACCAAGGTGAAAGCGAGGAAAGTCACCCTTTTCTACTTGGGAGAGTTCCTGGGGTCTATTTCCTCCAGAGGAAAGATGGCTGGGGGCACGAGATAAAGCGACCCTGGTTTCTACGAAGCTATTCCATGCCTGGCAATCAGGACAGCGTCCTAACCACTTAGGACTTTCCTTGCCGCACTGCTGACAAATGAAAACATTCTTGAATTTGGATTTGCCCCGCTCGTTAGATTTCAAGTCCCCTGGCCAAGATACCTAATACTCGATAACGGCTATCTTTTCCCCGGTCCTAACTACCTGCCCTGGTGAAACTGCCACCTCTACAACTGAGGCTTTCGCTGGAGATATTATGGGGTTTTCCATCTTCATAGCTTCTATGATGCAAATCACCCCACTCTCCTCAACTGAATTCCCCACGGTTACATCAACACGCACTATTTTCCCAGGTAGCGGCGCTTCAATTACTTCTTGAGCCATATTTACGTAGTCTCCTTAACCAATGGTTTCATTACAATTTCATCCTCGACGCAATCCACAACCACAGTGTCTCCAGACAGGAATTCACCGCGTAGCAAAGCTTCTGATAGCTGATCCTCAACCAAAGTTTGGATGGTGCGACGCAAGGGGCGGGCTCCAAAAACAGGGTCATAACCCTTGTTGCCTATAAAATCCTTAGCTTCACCTGTTACTTCCAAAGTGATATTCTTCTCTTGAAGGGAAGCGACAACCTGGTTAAGCATCAGGTCAACAATCTGGCGGATATGCTCTTTGCTTAAAGCATGGAACACGACTGTATCATCAATGCGGTTAAGGAACTCAGGCCGAAATTTTTCCTTCATCTTGTCGAGCACTTGTTTCTTCATTTTCCCGTACTCCATCTGCTGTTTTCCCTCGCCCTCGATATGGGCAGCAAAACCGAGGGTCATATCACGCTTAATAAGCTCGGCACCGACATTGCTGGTCATGACTATGATGCTATTACGGAAATCAACCCTTCGCCCTTTAGCATCGGCCAAATGACCATCATCGAAAATCTGGAGCAGGATATTGAATACCTCTTCATGAGCCTTTTCAATTTCATCAAGAAGAATAGCACAATAAGACTTCCTCCTTACTGCCTCAGTTAATTGACCACCTTCCTCATAACCAACATAACCTGGTGGTGCTCCAACCAAGCGAGCTACAGTGTGACGCTCCATAAACTCCGACATGTCAAGCCTGACCAAAGCATCTTCGCTACCAAACATGAACTCGGCCAAGGCCCTTACCAATTCAGTTTTACCCACTCCGGTGGGGCCCAAAAAGATGAAGACACCAATGGGACGCCTCGGGTCCTTTAACCCAGCTCGAGCCCTCCTTACCGCTTTAGCCACGGTATTTATGGCCTCATCCTGTCCAATGATACGGCGATGTAGAGCCTCCTCCATCTGTAGAAGGCGGCTGGTTTCATCGATAGTCAACCTTACCACAGGTATGCCCGTCCACATGCTGGCTACCTCGGCAATATCCTCTGAAGTAACTATAGGTCGGCCTTCTTCCTGTTTAACTTCCCACTCCTTCTTCATGGTCTCGATTTTCTCCGTTAGTTGAAGCTCACGATCACGCAACTCACTGGAATACTCATATTGTTGAGTTGCGACAGCCGATTCTTTTTCCTTGCGTACACTTTCCAAAGCCTGCCTTGCCTCAGTTAAGCCAATGGGAGCACTACCCCGTTTAATGCGTACTCGAGAGCTAGCTTCATCTACCAAATCAATAGCTTTATCGGGCAAAAAGCGGTCCGCTATATATCTGGTAGCCAGCGTAGCCGCTGTCTGCAAGGCTTCGTCGCTTATATCCAATTGGTGAAACTCCTCATATCTGTGTTTAATGCCCCGCAATATTTCTAAGGTTTCTTCCATAGTAGGTTCGGCTACCAGAATAGGTTGAAACCGCCGCTCCAAAGCTGGGTCCTTCTCCACATACTTGCGGTAGTCGTCCAAAGTAGTGGCACCAATACATTGAATCTCGCCACGCGACAACGAAGGCTTCAGGAGGTTAGAGGCATCAACCGCACCTTCAGCTGCTCCAGCACCCACAATAGTCTGCATTTCATCAATAAATAAGATGCAATTACCGGCAGTTTTCTCTTCCTCAATAACCCTCTTCAGCCTCTCCTCAAATTCACCACGGTATTTTGTTCCCGCTACCAGAGCACCTATATCTAATGCAATTATTCTCTTGCCTTGTAATACCTCAGGAACCTCCCCGGCTACTATGCGCTGTGCTAACCCTTCAACAATAGCTGTTTTGCCTACACCTGCTTCACCTATAAGCGCGGGATTATTTTTAGTACGACGACTCAGTATTTGAACTATCCGTTCAATCTCCTTGTAACGCCCAATAATAGGGTCAAGTTTATCCGCCCGGGCTAGGGCAGTTAAATCGGTCCCAAGTTGATCCAAGGTCGGTGTGCGTGAGGCAACGCGACCTGTGGCACGAGATCGCACAGCTTCTTGCCTAACAACTCGACTGACCTCATCACGCGTTCGCTCCAAGGTAATACCAAAACTCTCTAAAACACTAAAAGCTACCCCTTCGCTTTCACGCATTAATCCAAGCAAAAGATGCTCAACACCTATATAGCTAGAATTAAGGCGACGTGCCTCATCCACAGCAAACTCGATGGCCCTCTTCGCCCGCGGAGCAAGATCGACATCCCCACCAGTAGCTCGACGCTCTCCCTTTCCAATTACAAATTCCACAGCCGCCTGTATCTTACTCATCGAGATACCTAAATTACTCAAAACTTTGGCTGCAATCCCTGACTCTTCCCCTGCTATACCCAATAAGATGTGCTCAGTATCGATGTAACTATGGCCTAGGCGTTGTGCCTCTCCTTGAGCCCTAGTCAGCACCCTACGAGCTCCTTCAGAGAATCTTTCAAATCCCGTGCTCATTTCAACCCTCTTCGCAGTTTCAACCTAAAGTATAGAACATACTACCCTTCCCGTCAACAAGCCCGGCTTACTTGAACTAAGTGGTAGAATGGTAATATAATACTACAGATTTACTATTGAAGGTTAATAGAAATGCGGGTAACTGGTGGTAAAGTAAAGGGAACTCAGTTAAAAACTCTACCAAGGCACTCCATTAGACCCACGACCAGTGTGGTGAGGCAAGCTATATTCTCTTTGCTGGAGAACAGAACTACCAATTGGCGCCAGGTTCTTGATTTATACGCTGGCAGCGGTGCTCTGGGAATTGAAGCTCTAAGCCGCAGGGCAGAATGGGTCGATTTTGTTGACAACAGAAAAAGCTGCTGTGACCTTATCAAAACCAACCTAGAAAAAATAGGGGAACTACAGCGGGCTCACATTTACTGCTGTAGTGTGAGCAAAGCACTTGCCTTCCTTAACAGTAGTTATGACATCATCTTCATAGACCCACCTTACTCCGACCCTTCCACAAATAATTTACTAATAAATCTAGCTAAGTCGAAACTGCTCCGGGAAAACTCTACAATCGTGCTTTGCCACGCAAACCGCTTCCCTTTAAATTCCGACTATGATGGACTTCATCTTGTTAAGCAGCGCCGCTACGGTGACACTTTTATTTTCATATACCAAAAGGAGGTTTAATTATGGTCGTCGCAGTCTATCCAGGCACCTTTGACCCCCTCACCTGCGGGCACATGGACATTATTGAACGAGCATTACCCCTGGTCGATAAGTTAATCATCGGCATTTATGAGAATCCTGCTAAACGGCCGCTTTTCCCTCTGGAGCAAAGGGTAAGGTTAGTGAAAGAGTCAGTAATTGGCTTGCCCAACGTCGAGGTTAAAGCTTTTAAAGGGCTGGCCGTGGATTTCATACACCAGGTAGGAGGAAAGGTTATGGTCCGCGGTTTGAGAGCAGGTTCTGACTTCGAACGGGAATTTGATATGGCGCTGATGAACAGAAATCTGGCGCCAGATATCGAGGTAATTTGCTTGATGACGAGCTCTCAATATCAATTTCTTAGCTCGACCCTGATTAAGGAAGTAGCTGAGTTAGGAGGTTGTCTTGAAGGCATGGTCCCCGAGCACGTAGCTGTAGCTCTAAAGGAAAGGGTTTCCATGCCTACTAAGCTTGCCAGCGGTAAAGGCAAAATGTAAAATTAAGAGCCAAAAGTTAAGGAGGTAATAGAAAGATGGCATACAAAATTACCGAGGAGTGCATTAGCTGTGGCGCCTGCGAACCAGAATGTAAAAATGAGGCCATAACTGAGGGGGAGGAAATCTACGTTATTGACCCCAATAAATGCACTGAGTGTGTCGGCTGGTTCGAGACACCAAAGTGTGTTGAGGTTTGCCCTGTAGAATGTTGCATTCCCGACCCCGATCACAAGGAAACACGGGAGCAACTGTTGGACAAGTGGCGCAAGCTACACCCCGGCGAGACTCCGGCCGTCACTTAAAGTAGAGCTTGTAAAATATCTCAGGCGAAAAGTCGTTTGGTGTAGTTAGGGATACTTCTCAGCTGATTCAAAACTGATAGCTCGCTATAAGACCTTAGTGAGAGATAGCAGCTACCACATTGGTTAGTTCGGGAGAATTTTTCTACCATCTCCTTCCGGGTAGCATATTTACTGCGGTGCAGTGAACATGGAACAAGGCTCCCGTCAGTCGTTACAATAAGAAACTTTATGCCAGCTTTACAATCTGGCATGCATCCTTGTTCAAAGAATTTCAAGGTATTGAGAAGTACAGCTTTAGGGTTGACTATATGATTGTCTCGTTTTCTTAATGCTACAAGTTCGTTAATGGCCTGGCGTAAAATTTCCAAATCCTTTCTATTTTTGAGGCAATAGTCCTCATTCCCCGTTCGTAGCGCAGTATATGCAAGATATGATATATCTACACCCCATTCAATGGCCTTTTTTGCCAAAGGCAATATTTCTCTCAGATTGGCTTTAGTGATAGCTGTGTTCAAGATAATATCCCGAAACCCAAGCTTTGCTAGCCGGGGAAGAGTTTGCTCCAAACGTTTATAGAGACCCGGCCGTCGTCGAAATTCGTCATGCCGCTCATCAGGGAAGTCAAGTGATACGGAAAATTGATCCACCCCTGCTTCACGTAATTGCAGATAATTGCTCTCATTCAGCAGCACTCCATTGCTAACGAGTATCAGGTATGGTGTCCCATCATATTGTTTGACAGCCTTGACTACGGCTGCTATATCCTTACGGAGAAGCGGCTCACCACCAGAGAATAGCGCTACAACTGGACTCAGGCGTCGAGTTAAGTCGCCATATTCCTCTGGTTTAATTTGCTTTTCATCCTTTATTAATCCCCCAAGGTCACAGTGGCTGCAATTGCAGTTGCAGGAAAGCGTTACTTCATAAGCAACTATTAGGGGACGCTTAGTTATATAGTTATGTATTCCCCTTCTGACAAGCTTAATCGCTTGCAATTGAGAAACATTTGCCATTTATTATCCCTCTATATTAAAACCAATTACTGTACAGTTATCTAGTTTTGAGGGAGCAGTTAGTAAATATCTCTCAGTGAAAAACCATTTGCTTCATGTAATTAGGGAGATTTTTCACGTGACTCAAAAATGACATCTCACTGTATGACCTTATAGCGACGTAGCAACTACCACATCGGTTAGTTCGGGAAAACTTTTCTAGCATCTCTTCGCGAGTAGCGTATTTAGTGCGGTGCAGTGAACAGGGAACTAGGCTCCCATCAGGCATTACGACAAGAAATCTTATGCCTGCCTTACAATTTGGCATGTATCCTTGTTCAAAGAATTTTAAAGTATCTCGGAGTGTGAGTTCCGGGTTAGCTAGATGAGTGCCCTGCTTTTTTAATATTATTAGTTCGTCAATGGCCTGGCGTAAAATTGCCAAATCCTCTCCATTGTCGAGGCAATAGTCCTCATTCCCTGTTCGCCGCGCAGTATATGCACTATACGATATGTCTACACCCCACTCAGAAGCCTTTTTTGCCAAAGGCAATATTTCCCTCAGATTAGCTTTCGTTATAGCTGTGTTCAAGATAATATCCCGAAACCCAAGCTTTGCCAGCCGGGGAAGAGTTTGCTCCAAACGTTTATAGAGACCCGGTCGTCGTCGAAATTCGTCATGCCGCTCATCAGGGAAGTCAAGTGATACGGAAAATTGATCCACCCCTGCTTCACGTAATTGCAGATAATTGCTCTCATTCAGCAGCACTCCATTGGTAACAAGTATCATGTATTTTACCCCAGCTTGCTTGATAGCCTTGACTATGGCTACTATATCCTTACGGAGAAGTGGCTCACCACCAGAAATTTGCGCTGCAAGCGGCTTCAGGCGTCGAGTTAAGTCTCCATACTCCTCTGGCTTAATTTGCTTTTCATCCTTTATGAACCCCCCAAGGTCACAGTGATGGCAATTACAGTTACAAGAAAGCGTTACCTCGTAAGAAACTACTATGGGGCGATTAGTTATATAGCTATGTATTCCTCCTGTGAAAAGCTTAACCCCTTGTAGTAGAGAAATATTTGCCATTATCTCGTAATAACCTCTTTAATACTTGAAGCCGAGCACGACACAGTGATTAAGCCCCGATGAATATATCAACATTATCTTGTTCAGGATCCTGCCTAAAATATGTTCAGGATTGAATAAAGCCTTTAATCGCTCGTATGCATCCAGATATTTTAATGTCATTGTAAGTAATATAGACAAGCTTACAAATCCTCTATAAGAGACAGCGGACATAGTTTTGAACCCAGCATTCTGGAAGATGTCCGCAAGAGTCTTTGTCGTAAATTGGTTGACATGAAGCCTCTTTATATCCCACCACTTTTTTCTTAAGATTTTCGCCGGTATCCCCTCAATATTTGGAGTTGATGCTACTACCAGCCCTCCAGGCTTGAGTATCCTATGGACTTCTTTGAGCATCATAAGCGGGTATGGCACATGCTCCAAGACCTGCCATAGAGTAACTACATCAAAATGATTTTCAGGAAACTGCAGTTCCTCAAAGGGCTTTGCTTCTACATCTAAACCAAATTCCCTTATCGCATATGCTGCTGCATCCTGTGATATTTCAATCCCCTTAGTAGTATACCCAGCTTTAGAGGCACTAAAAAGGAAAAAACCTTGGGCACAACCTATGTCTAAAATGTTTGTGCCACTCGCATATTTTTCAATTAGGCGTACTTGGGATTTAGCAGTCCTTAAATAGCATTCTCGTATAGTAGGAGCATGAGTGTTCTTCGCTTTGTAGTAATACTCATTGGTCTTGCTTACTTTCTCCATTGGGTTCATATATATAAGATGACAATTCTTGCACCTGACATGCCTTCCCCATTCCTTCCCAGGCACCAGATAACCCTCCACACCTTCTTGAGAATCATGTCCTTCCATACTATAGTCAAAAAGCACATTAAAATCGTCTGGCTTCATATTAGACTCAAAGAGCACCTCAAAATCATTTTGCCCACAACCGGGACAGTTGCGATATTCAAAAAGTGAATCCATCTTATACAACTCTTAAAGGCGTTCAGCTTTTTTACAAGCAGCAGCCACAGCCTCAAGAATGAGAGAGCGGAATCTCCCCTTTTCTAACTGAAGAAGAGCCTCGGTAGTGGTTCCCCCTGGCGAAGTAACCATATTCCTCAAATCAGCAGGATGTTTGCCCGTCTTCTCAACAGTGCGAGTAGAGCCAAGTACAGTTTGTATCACCAATTCTTGGGCCATATCCCGAGGCAAGCCAATATGCACACCAGCATCGACGAGTGCCTCGATAAAAAGAAAAACATAAGCTGGACCACTGCCGCTTAAAGCAGTGGCCATACCTAAATATTTCTCATCAGTAACATAAATTTCTTTACCCAAAGCACCCAGTACAGTCCGAGCTAACTCTTTTTGCTTTTGCTCAGTCTCAGCAGTTGCTGTCCAGATAGTCATTCCCTCGCCAATTTGCGCTGGCATATTAGGCATAGCCCGAATTACAGAGGAATGGTTTAAACCCTGGCATAAACTGGACAGAGTAGCGCCAGCTACTATAGATAACACTAGCTGTTCGGGCGACGGAGTCTTTATCTCTTCCATTACCTGAGGCAGATTCTGAGGCTTCACTGCCAGAATAATCAAGTCGGCATTTGCCACCGCCTTTCTATTATCGCTCAAAGTGCTAACTCCATATTCCCTGCTCAATAGTTCACGCCGCTCTAGATTGATATCGCTAACCACCATATCTTGTGACCCAGCCACCTTTTTAGTCAAAAGACATTTAACCATCGCTTCCCCCATAGCCCCACCACCAATAAATGCTATCCTCATTTTTCTTTTTCCTTGCTTCTTTGTGCTTCTATCACCCCGATTGCATCGGGGCTACCACAATATTCACCACTCGCTTGGGAACATAAATGATTCTGGTAAGTTTCTTACCATCAATATAAGCCTTTACTCGCTCTCGACCCAGCGCCAGTTCCTTGGCCTCGACTTCACTTATGGAAGCAGGGACAAGCACCTTATCGCGAAGTTTGCCATTTACCTGGATGACTAAAGTAATTTCTTCCTCCTTGACTAGCTCTTCGTCATACTTAGGCCATGGTTGGTTATGAATACTGTAGGGATGCCCGGTCCTCTCCCATAACTCCTCGGCAAGATGAGGAGCGGTGGGGGCAAGGAGAAGCAGGAAATAGCTAATAGCTTCCCCCCATAGAGAACCTGACACCACCCCACCATCACTAACCTTGGATAGGTAGTTGCTGAATTCCATAAGGCTAGACAGCATGGTATTGAAGCGGAACTTTTCCAAATCAGCAGTCACCCCTTTAATTGTCTTATGAGTTAAATGAAGGAATTCCTTCTCAGCCTCGGGATCAATAACATCCCGACAAGTCGGGACATAGTCTGCTGTTACCAGACTCCACACTCGGTTCAGCCAGCGGCTGATACCCACGATGCCCCTATCGTTCCATTCCCCCCCCAGCTCCCAGGGACCAATAAACATGAGATACCCACGAACGGCGTCAGCTCCTAACTCAGCCACATATTCATCGGGGGCAATTACATTGCCTCTAGATTTGCTCATCTTATCACCACGATAAACTATGATCCCTTGATTGAATAAGCGAGTAAAGGGCTCATCAAAGCCGACCAGGCCAATATCTCTCAATGTCTTGATGAAAAAACGAGCGTAGAAGAGATGCATAACTGCGTGCTCAGCACCCCCGGTATACAAATCCACAGGCAACCAATACTTCACTTTGGCAGCATCGAAAGGAGCATCCCAAGTTTCGGGACTGGTGTACCTCAAGAAATACCAGGAGGAACACATAAAAGTATCCATAGTATCAGTTTCCCTTCGTGCTGGCCCAGAACATTTAGGACAGGTGGTATTGACGAATGACTGGCAATATTTCAGAGGAGATTCCCCGGTAGGTTTAAATTCCGCATCGGGAGGAAGCAGAACAGGCAAATCCTCCTCGGGCACAGGGACTATACCACATTTATCACAATAAATTATAGGTATGGGTGCCCCCCAATACCTTTGTCTGGAGATAAGCCAATCGCGAAGGCGATAAATGACCGTCCGCTTGCCCCATCCTTTTTGCTCTAATAAAGCACAAATTGCCTTGTATCCCTGTTCGCTGGGTAAACCGCTAAACTCCCCAGAATTCACCATTGTACCTGACCCAGTATATGCCTCCGTCAATTCTTCGCCTGTCCAACCCGGAGGAGCAATAACTGTTCGCACAGGTAGCTTAAACTTCCTGGCAAATTCCAAGTCTCGTTCATCATGAGCAGGCACTGCCATCACTGCTCCGGTGCCATAAGTTGGCAATACATAATCAGTAATCCAGATAGGCACTCGCTCCCCGCTCATCGGATTGACAACATAGCTTCCCAGAAAGACCCCTGTTTTCTCCTTGCCAAGTGCCACCCGTTCGTACTCAGTTTGCCGCCGACACCAAGCAATATATTCATCTACTTCAGTTTTATGCTCCGGGGCAGTCAATTGAGAGACTAAAGGATGCTCCGGAGCCAAGAGGAAGAAAGTCACCCCAAAAATAGTATCAGGGCGAGTAGTGAATACTCTTATCTCTTTCTGCTCCACACCCTCATGCTCTAGCCAGAAGGAAATTTCAGCGCCCTCGCTCTTGCCCACCCAATGCTCCTGCATTATCTTTATGCGTTCTGGCCAGTCCAGACGACTATGATCGAGGAGTTCCTCGGCATACTTAGTAATCCTGAAGAACCATTGCTCCAACTCTCTCTTAACTACTGGCGTGCTGCATCTCTCACAAAAACCTTCCCCTACTACTTGTTCATTAGCCAACACTGTCTGACATCTAGGACACCAGTTAACAGGTGACTCAGCCCGATAGGCTAGGCCAGCGTGATAAAATTTAAGGAAAAACCACTGTGTCCATTTATAGTAGTCCGGTAGGCAAGTCACTACTTCACGGTTCCAGTCATATATTGCCCCCATACTCCTGAGTTGCCGCCGCATATTCTCTATATTTTTCATTGTCCACTCATAGGGGTGAATTCCATGGCTGATGGCAGCATTTTCCGCCGGTAAACCAAAGGCGTCAAAGCCCATAGGATGAAGCACATTATAGCCCCGCATCCTTTTAAATCTGGCATAAACGTCTGAGGGCGCCATAGCATACCAATGACCAATGTGAAGGTCCCCTGAGGTATAGGGAAACATGGTCAGGGCATAAAATTTCGGGCGCTTACGATCTTCCTCCACTTCATAAATATGGTCAGTCGCCCACCTCTGTTGCCATCTCTTTTCGATTTCCCGAGGGTTATATTTCTGAGGCATATTTGCTAAAGTTTAACCTAAGTCAAGGTGAATTAAAAGTCCCTCTCCACTGCTGAAAATCAACATGGAAAAGGAAATCCTTAGCAAAACTCGGCTGTATGAACTTTTGTCCAGACTAAAAAGCAGCCCTGGAGACTATATAAGTCTGTATATAAAATCTTCTTCCTTTCCCTATTGTATAAATGGACTATCGCTTCAGCCTCAATACATTACATATGCCCACGAAATTAAGGAATCGGTCAAAATCAAAGCTGTAGCTCAAGCGGTTGAAAGATACAATACGGGAGCAGCTATATACTGGCAAGAAAACGGCAATAAATATATAGTGTTGCCGCCGTTTCCCATTACTGAAGGTAAAATCTCATTAGGCGAGCTTGATGCTTCCCCCCTAATAGAAGCCCTGGAGCGAGAATATATTATCGGCGTGGTAGTGGTAACATGGGGGACATACTCCATAGGAGTTTTCTATCGTGATAATCTGGTAAAATCGAAAACGGGCACAGGATATATCCATAAGGAACACAGGAAAGGGGGAAGAAGCGAAAAAAGATTTGCCCGCAGGACTGAAGAACAGAAGAAAGATTTCCTGAGAAGGGTTAGCAATAGAATCGAAGAGGAATTTGAGAATTACACGCTGGATTATATATTTTTGGGAGGTAATAGATTAATCCGCGCACCCTTATTAAGGGAATGCAAATATCTTCAGCGAGAAGCCCAGAAAATCCCCCAGAGGGTTTTAAATATAAGACATGCAGACACAGATACCTTGAACCACAGTCTAAAAGAGATAACAAGCTCTGTGATTTTTACTTTTTGAGACTACTCCCAAAAAGATACCACTATGCCCTTGGGAACAAATATTCCCTAAAGATTCAAACCCGCTCGCCTGTGGATTTCACGCAAATGCAAATAACAGTAATATCAATACGTGATCCCACTCAACACCCGATGACTGCCGTAGAAATTCAGCGTTTCTCTATTCTGAATACTTTCGTGCCGCAGATAGGGCAGACACCCCGGGTCGCTGGCCTACGGTTCTTGAGTGTAACCCTCATTGGGTTTTTTATCTCCACCTTTTTCCTGCACTTCATGCAATAAGCTGTCGCCATCATGCCCTCCTTTTAATTTTGCTACACATATATTGTTACTATAAGAACAAAGCTTTGTCAATACCTTTTGGGCTCTTTAGAGCAAATATTGTAAATTTTTGACCATTTTAGCAAGCGAGGCAGGAGCCCAAGATTATTTAGAATCTTGCTCCAAAGCTACATTTGGAATTCCGGTTAAAATAATGTGGATAGCGACTGCAATGCCGTATCAAACCGTTTCAGGCATTTTTCTTTCCCCAATACTGCCATGGTCTGAAACAATGGTGGTGCCGCAACCCGCCCTGTAACAGCTACCCTCAATAAACCGAAGAATTTCCCTGTGCCTAAGTTTAGCTCTGCGGCCAGAGGGCGCAGGATGCCCTCAAGCGTATTGGCATCCCAGATCGTTACTTCCTTTAACCTTTTCGAAGCAATCGTAATGGCCTTAGCAGCCGATTTGGCATCCAGTTTCCCGCTTAGAAGCAGGTCTGTATCATATTGCAGCTCGTCGAGGAAGAAAAAGCTAGCAAGCGGAGGAACCTCAGCTAAGGTTTTGGCTCGTTCTTGAATGAGAGACAAAACCTGGCTGACGTAACCCTTATTCAATGGGCGTTCTACCGACTTTGGCAAGTCTCTATCTAAAAATGGCATGGCCTGTTGGACAAATTCCTCCAGGCTCAATTTGCGCAAATAAACCCCGTTCATCCATTCCAGTTTATCTTTATTAAATATAGCCGCTGTTTTGCCCACTCTTTCCAAAGAGAAATTTTTTATTAACTCTTCTGGTGATAATAATTCAGTTCGGTCATCAAGCGACCAGCCCAAAAGCGCCAAGAAATTGACCATCGCATCCGGGAGGTATCCCTGCTCTTGGTATTCAGTGATAGTGGTAGCACCGTGCCTTTTGGACAGTTTGGCACGGTCAGATCCCAGAATCATGGGTAAATGAGCAAATTGCGGAGCCTGCCAGTTTAGAGCTTGGTAAAGCAAAACATGGCGAGGAGTACTGGAAAGCCACTCATCAGCCCTGAGAACATGCGAGATAGCCATTAAATGGTCATCTACTACATTAGCCAGGTGATATGTGGGATAACCATCCGATTTGAGCAGGACGAAGTCGTCTAAGGTATCGTGCTTAAAAGTTACCGGGCCATGAATTAAGTCGTAGAAAGTAGTTTCGCCTTCAAGAGGTGTTTTAAAGCGAATCACGGGAGTAATACCTGTTGCCTCTAACCGAGTTCTTTCATGTTGTGTTAAATCTCGACAATGGCGATCATATTTCGGCGGCTGCTTACGTTTTGCCTGTTCCTGACGCATCGTCTCTAACCGCTCTGGAGAGCAGTAGCATAAATAGGCATGACCCTCTTCAAGCAATTTGTTAGCAATTTCATGATAAATGGGCAATCGTTGTGATTGGAAGTAAGGCCCTTCATCCCAATTTAATCCCAGCCACTGCAAGCTATCTAGTATTACCTCTACTGCGCCCTCCACCTTACGGGTAACGTCAGTATCTTCAATTCGCAAGATAAGCTTACCGCCGTGGTGGCGAGCAAAAAGCCAGTTGAATAGAGCAGTCCTGATGTTGCCTAAATGTGGATACCCTGTGGGACTGGGCGCAAAACGAAGTCTAACCGATGTTTCCGACTCAGACTGCATTGCGCTACATTTTGCTCGACTTAACCTTACTTAGAGAGAGTTCGATGTAGCTTTTTTAACCGCTCTAGATGTTTCCTGAGCCTCTGAGCAAGCTGCTCAACCTGATTCAAGGCATTTTCAGTATCTTCTATCTCCGTGGTTATCTTGAACAAGATTTCACTTTGCCGCTCGCTTAGCCCAGCCTCAAAATCAGCCAATTCCTCTATCCCAGCCTCTCCCATTAACTTGGATAAGAGGGTGCTTTCTCTGTCTGCTTGCTCTTTAGCGAGTTCCTCATAGGACTTCATGGCACCAGTTTCCTTTCTTTATACATCGAGGATGCCAAATTTTAACATGGCTCGAGGTCTCAAACAAGACCTTAATTTAACACGGCGCCTGTAGATGTTGCTGCTCCTTCACTCAATTATGCAGAATTTCGTTGTTTCTTATATATTAAGGGTTGTTGTTTTTATTATTGTAGTGAGTGAACCCGATGTCGCAGTTTAAAATAGTTTCCGATTTTCGTCTTACTGGCGACCAGCCTCAAGCCATAGACAAACTGGTCGATGGTTTGAACAAAGGTTACCGAGAACAGACACTGCTTGGAGTCACCGGCAGTGGCAAAACCTTTACTATGGCTAACGTCATCGAGAGAATACAGAGGCCAACCCTGGTTATTTGTCACAATAAAACCTTGGCTGCTCAGCTAGCAACTGAGTTCAAGGAATTCCTTCCCGAAAATGCCGTGGAGTATTTTGTCAGCTACTATGATTATTATCAGCCGGAGGCTTATATCCCCAGCACCGACCTCTATATTGAGAAGGAAACCGATATAAATGAGGAGATTGACAAACTACGGCATGCTGCTACCAGGTCTCTCTTCACACGTCGAGATATAGTTATTGTCGCTTCGGTCTCCTGTATTTATGGCCTGGGGGCACCTGAAGAATATCGAAGCTTTGTCCTTACTATTGAAAGTAACAAGCGCTACAGGCGCAACAAACTGGTCCGCCATCTGGTGGATATGCAATATGAAAGAAACGACTATGATTTCACCAGAGGCAGATTCCGTATTCGAGGCGACACTCTGGAGATCCAGCCAGCCTATGAAGAAACAGCCCTCAGAATCGAATTCTGGGGGGACGAGATTGAGCGCATTGTAGAGGTTGACCCCCTAACTGGTGAGGTGCTGGCTCACCGCGACCAAGTAGATATTTACCCTGCAAAGCACTTTGTTACCTCCCACGATAAGTTGATGGCAGCAATCGAGGATATTAAAGTCGAGCTAGAGGACAGATTAAAGGAGTTGAGGAACCAAGGAAAGCTACTGGAGGCTCAGAGGCTTGAGTCACGGACCAATTACGATATTGAAATGCTTCAAGAGGTGGGATACTGCACCGGGGTGGAAAATTACTCCCGGCATCTCCAGCGGCGGGCACCGGGAAGCACACCCTGGACTTTGCTGGATTATTTTCCCGACGACTTCCTGTTGTTCATCGATGAATCACATATGACCCTGCCACAGATAAGAGGTATGTATCACGGTGATATTTCTCGAAAGCAGACGCTGGTGGATTACGGCTTTCGCCTTCCCTCAGCCCTGGATAACCGCCCATTGAATTTTGAGGAGTTCGACAAGCACGTCAACCAAGTTATTTACGTATCGGCTACACCCAAGCCCTATGAATATGAGCGCAGCCAGCAAGTAGTGGAGCAATTAGTCCGCCCCACTGGTCTACTGGAGCCTACCGTAGAGGTTAAGCCAGTTAAGGGGCAAATTGACGACCTTATTTACCAGATAAAAAGCAGGGTAGCCAAAGGGGAGCGCTGTTTGGTAACTACCTTGACCAAGCGAATGGCGGAGGAATTAAGCGACTACTTGAAGGAAATGGAGATTAAGACTCATTACTTGCACTCGGAAGTAGAGACTTTAGAGCGAGTGGAGATTCTCCGTGATCTCCGCCTTGGCGTCTATGATGTGGTAGTGGGCATTAATCTCCTGCGTGAGGGACTGGACTTGCCCGAGGTGAGCCTGGTAGCCATACTCGATGCTGATAAGGAAGGCTACCTAAGGTCAAAGGAAGCGCTCATTCAGACCATGGGGCGTGCTGCCAGACACATAAACGCTCATGTCATAATGTATGCTGATACTATTACTCAATCCATGCAGAAGGCGATAGAGGAAACCGGCCGCCGCCGCCAAGTTCAGAAAGCTTACAACAAGGAGCACGGCATAACTCCCCAGGGAATCCGAAAGGCAATTAAGGATATAACTGAGAGAGTTCAAGCGGTAGCCGAGACAAGGGCTCCTTATGTGGTTACTCCTATTTCCAAAGATGAAATGGCTCAACTCATCAGGCAACTGGAATCCCAGATGAAAGCAGCGGCCAAAAATCTGGAGTTCGAAAAAGCTGCTATGATCCGTGACCGCATTATCGAACTAAGAAAAGACGAAGAACTAGTTTCGCCCCTGATGAAACGATAATCGGGGCAGTCGTTCACCAAGAGATCTACTTGAGGCCACCCCTTTGGCCTGTTGGTTACTATTCATTCCAGCCTCTCTTCCAGAATGTGGCGACCTCACTCCACTG
>CAYYUO010000017.1:0-16742 GCA_964474965.1 uncultured Dehalococcoidales bacterium | reverse complement strand
ACTGAAGCCAGGGGGTCATGTTCAGCCTGGGCCAGGAGGTCGGCGGCACAAAGGGTGGGGTCGGCTTTATCATCGGCTATAATTACCACCTCGCTGGGACCTTCTAGACCATCGATGTCCACTGTGCCATAAACCATTTTCTTAGCCAGGGTCACAAATATGTTTCCCGGCCCGCAAATCTTATCTACTCTGGGTATCGACTCCGTACCAAATGCCAGTGCCGCAATAGCCTGAGCGCCGCCAATTTTAAAAATACGGTCGACCTTGGCAATGTCGGCGGCTACTAACGTGGATGCAGGAATCCTGCCATCCTTAGCAGGCGGTGAAACCATAATGATTTCCCCAACACCGGCCACTTTGGCTGGTATGGCCATCATCAGCACCGTGGATGGATAGGCAGCGGTGCCACCAGGCACATACAGGCCAACCCTTTGTAAGGGCAGAATCTGCTGCCTTAAGTGCTTGACGATGGGAATTAGGCCGGCTTTGTGTCCACAGGCAAGATGAAAGTCCCGTATTCTTTTAGCTGCGAACTCAAGGGCCGAGACAAGCTTCTTGTCTATCGTATCATAAGCGGCAACGACTTCCTGTCTGTCTACTTTCAGGGAATCCAGCCGGACTCCATCCAGTTTTTCGGTGTAATCAAAGAGGGCTTTATCACCTTTGCCCCGGACATCACCGATGATGCGGTCGACCACTTCTTGAACTGAAAGCTCTTCGCCAAAGACCTTCTTTATTTGAGCTCCTAGCCCCGGTGGCGTGGTGAAAGACTCCCAGAGATTTTCCCTGGTCAGTAATTGTCTGGCTTTATCGAATCCTCTGACCCTTTTCATATCAACTAAAACCAAAATGACAAATTAAAATGTAAAATTTTTTATTTTTCCTCTGTATTTTTGCCTTTTGCATTTTAATTTTTTATCTACTTTAGCCCCGCTCGCAATTTCTGTGTTAGGAACTTCATTTTCTCTTTTTTATCGGAAGATGCCAGACTACCTTTGTTGGCAATTAGACAAGCCGAAGACCGGAAGAGCACGTCAATAATCTTCAATTTGTGCTGCTCGAGGGTCTTCCCTGTCTGGACATTATCAATAAGCATATCGGCGTCCTCGGGTAAAAAAGCCTCGCTCGCCCCCCAGGTTGGAATTAGCTTGTATGGGTTAATGTGATTGTCCCGAAGATACCTGTCGGCAATATTTATGTACTCCGAGGCTACTTTTAGAGGGGCCCCGATTACATCGGGGCTGCTCTGAACAAGTGACCTCAATTCATCAATGTCAGCCACAGGCATTTCCTGGCTTACGGCAGCGACAATTTTGACAGCGCCGAAGCCGAGAGCAAACAATTTCTTCACCGGGCTCGAGGGGAAGCGATAGAGGTGTTCCCGCAGCCAGTCCTCGCCGGTTATGGCCAGGTCGAAATTGCTATTAGCCACCTGCAGAGGCATATCCTGGGGCCTGATTACTTTAATGCCAAGCCAGTCTAAATCAGCGGAGGGTCGGCGACTCACCATCTCTTCAGAATAACCCTGAAGTGCCAGCCCAGCTCGCTTCAAAAACTGCGCAGTAGGTGGCTGCTGGTGTCCATCAGGCAAAGCCAGGTTGATTTCCTTTGCCTGCCACAAGGGACGAGAAACCTTTAGCTCCTCAGAGATGTCAAGCTCATTTTCTATTGATGTCTGCGGCCCAGTGGTAATCTTGGAGCTAAAGCACGTTAATATCTGGCTCAAATCCTTGCTCTCCAGGCTTTCTCTATTGGCTATTAGAAAGGCAGTAACGGGGAGTAATCTTTTGAGAGGAATTAAGCCCTGAGTTGCTATATCTGCTCCACTCTTTCCCCAGAGCACCGCCAGGTCGGCATTTTCCGGGGGATAAGCTTCAGCAGCTCCCCACACCGGGAAAATCCTGAACCTTCTCATTCTGAGATTTAAGGCAAAAGCCTCAGCCAGATTAGGATACTCACTTACTATACGATAATCATTTCTCCGGGCTGATAACTCACTGAGATTAGCTATCCCCGCTTCAGCACTGGCAACCACGTGTATACTGCCTTCACCATAATTTAGACTCGATATTTTTACCAGAGCTCCTGCTGGATATTTCACCAGTAATTCTTCAATCCAATCCAATCCACAAATACCCAGGTCGTAATTCCCTACAGCCACCTGTATGGAAATATCTTTTTCCTGAAGCATTTTAGCGGAAAGACGAGGAAACCTTGTCGAGCGAAGGCGATATTGCTTTGTTTTATCGCTGTAATCCCGGAATCCCAAGTCTATCTCGGCAAGCAAGCTGGCCGTAGGCGATATAAACCTGCCTTTAGGGAGGGCGAGTTTTATGTAGCCGTCTTGGTAGTCCTTCATCCCTCACTTACCACTTTAAGAATCTCTGCCATAGAAGCCCCGATATATCGGGGCCGCCCTTGCACACAATCCGTGAGCATAAACGGAGAGGGCTTCTTTCCAGAAACTAAGACGATCCACCTGTAATTAGATTCTTTTCGACCCGTGAAGTCAAGCTCTGCTGTGTGTCCGGCGTCACGAAGCGATTCGGCTACAGTAAAGCACGTCTCTACTATTTCCGGAGTCAATTCCTTACCTTTAACCAGGATGCCAGATTCGCCCTTTCTCTCTTTCTCCAGCGGAAGTAATTTCATTATAGGGTCAACATACAAGGCAAATCCGCAGGCGGGGATGGCATCCCCATTCATAAGGGGCACAAGGTTATCATATCTCCCTCCGCCACCTATCTTTTCCCCAGCAGCCAGGAACTGAAAACAGATTCCAGTATAGTACTCAAAACCATGTATCGCTGCGATATCAATTTTATAGCTGCAACCCAGGTTATCCAGTAATGTGGTAATGTTTATGAGGTCCTCCAGGCTGGACTTGAAGTCCTGCGAAGCTTTAGGGAATGAAGCCTTTACATTGTGTAGGAAGCTACTCGATTTTCCCTTAAGGTCCAATAGCGCAGCTATGAGCCTGTCGATTTCGGGGTTAGCGGATTTCGCCCTGGTCAATGCCTGCCAATTGCCCTCCAAAAGGCGGTTCGTCATCTTAGCTTCCTCACCCGGGCTGAGCTTCAACTCTTTGAGCAACGCCTTCACCAAGCCAGCATGGGACAGTTGCAGCCCGACATCGCTGATGCCAAGTCTGCGGATAACCTCCTCAGCCAGCAGAATAATCTCCACGTCCGGGGCCAATTTGGCACCACCGAAAAACTCAGCACCACATTGCCATCGCTCCCTGTTCTCTTTCCCTGTTCCCTCGAAAGCGAAGATATTAGTCACATAGAAAAGCCTGGCTAATTCCTGTCCACTTAGATTGTCAGTATAGAGTCTGGCGACAGGAATAGTGCCATCCGGCCTCAAGACGACCCGCTCACCACTCCAGCCATCCCAATCAAGAAAGGAATATACCTTGCTTAACATGCTCGGAGTAAGTGTTCCCGTAGCGGTAAACAAGTGGAGGTATTCTAAGGTTGGCGTCCTCACCTCCTGGTAGCCCCAGCTACGACAACAAGTCCGGAAGACATCTTCAATGCGGCGAAAGCGTAACATGTCCTCGGGGAGCAAGTCCTGCATTCCCTTACATTTTTGGTTCTTCATCCTTAGCCTATTCTACACTAAGCTGTGTCCAGCTTCAATGATGGACTTGAAAATTTTTGTCGCTTTTAATTGCTTAGTTTATAATTAACTTGAGGTTTATCGGAATCGCCGTTTAATAACCTTAACAGGAGTACCCATCCCCACTGGTATATGGTCCCAATAACAAAAGAGTTTATGAGGGGTTTATTATTTGCTATAATAAACCCCTCAATTTCTATAATCTTCATTAATTAAGCTGGCAGAGGTGTTTTTGAGTGTCAGTCAAGACTATTAGGATCGTTATTGTGTGCCTAGCTATTATGCTGGTGATTTCCATTCTTTTTCCTTATGAAAGGTTTAATATTGACATTAAATACTCTACCATTATTAGAATAATTGTGGGAGCTGTAGCGATTGGTGTAGGTGTCAGATTAGCTTTTGCCCTACGTTAGTTCGCCATGGATATAGTCTGAATTACCCGAAATACCCGAGGTTTTCCCTACTTTTTAATACCTAATAACAATTCTTCTCTCCGCTCGGACGAAAGAAGAAGTTTGGGGCAAACTTGGTGTTATCCTCTTCATGACTCACATCCCGTTCCCAATCTTGTTAGTAATTCGTCTCTGACCAATTCTTCAGTGTTCGCTAGCCCGCCGGCTGGCTTGTGCCTGTTTCCGGTAAGCAGGTGGATAATGTAATCAAGCTTGCTGTTTAGGGTGAGTAGAATTTGCTTAGTGTCGACAAAATCAGCCATAATATTATCTGGAGGGAAGGCAGGCAGAACTGAATTCCCATTAACTTGAGGTTAATGCTAGATGCTTAGAACCGGGCTTAAGCTTCTTTTCCTTGCTTTGCTTGTGATTCCCGTAGCTGCGGGTTTAGGAGGCAGCCTGCTCACTGCCGCCAGCCCTACTACCGTGGAAATCCTCACCGTGGATGGCACCATTGTGCCCGTGATAGCTGACTATATTGATCGGGGTATCAGCCAGGCGGAGGAGAACGGCGCTACTGTCTGCATAATTGAGCTAGATACCCCCGGTGGGCTTCTTGACTCAACCGATAAGATAGTCAAAAGGATTATGAATGCCGACGTGCCCATCGTGGTTTACGTCTCACCCAAAGGTGCCTGGGCTGCCTCAGCGGGAACCTTTATTACTCTATCTGCTCATATAGCGGCGATGACACCGGGCACGACTATCGGCGCTGCCCACCCTGTATCTGCCGGAGGAGAGGAAATACCAGAAGACCAGATGCAAAAGATAGTCGAGTTCTCGGCTAAGTGGATGAGGACTATAGCTGAGGAGCGTGGCCGCAATATGGAAGAAGCCGAGCTAGCAGTTACGGAAAGCAAATCATTCACCGATGTTGATGCCCTGGAATATAACCTTATCGACCTGCGAGCTGACAATTTGGAAAGCCTTATTTCCCAGATCGATGGCTGGAAGGTTACTCTAGCCAGTGGTGAGGAAGTTATCATTGATACTGCGGACTATGTTCAAACTAGAAACGAAATGAATGACATTGAGAAATTTCTGCAAACCATCAGCGACCCCAACATCGCCTATATCCTGTTTACTCTGGCTACCATAGGGTTAATTACTGAGATTTCCAATCCGGGGATGGTTTTCCCCGGGGTCGCTGGCGGCATCAGCTTATTCCTGGCGTTTTACTCCCTGGGTGTGCTTGATGCTTACTGGGGAGGCATAGCACTCCTTTTACTTGCCGTGGGACTTTTTATCGCCGAGTACTTCACCGCTAGTTTTGGGCTATTGACTGCCGGAGGTATAATCTCACTGGTTATAGGCTCGTTGATATTGTTCAGCCACAGCCCGGGGATAGAGGTAAGTAGGGGGCTAATTGCCGGGGTTGCGGTCGGCTTCACCGCTTTCGCTATCTTTGTCGTCGGCGCCATTGTCCGCGGGCAAAGGCGACGCAAGGCTACCGGGGCTGAGGGAATGATTGGGACAATAGCCATAGCCAAAACACCCCTCGACCCTACGGGCACGGTTTTAACCCAGGGAGAATTATGGACGGCGGCATCGGAAGGCGGCAGAGTAGCACCGGGTGAAGAGGTGATAATAACCAAAGTGGAAGCATTGAAATTATGGGTGACAAAGAAATCAAAGGAGTAGGAGGGTAACATTTATGGATTTCGAAATGACTGGCCCAATTATCATAGCCATAGTTTTTGCCGTCGCTTTTATCATTTTCGTTATTTACGCCATCGTGAAAGGCCAGAGGCGAAAACTCTCGGCTGGTGTAGAGGATATGATAGGGAAGGATGCTGTGGTGCAAACGACCCTCGATCCCAAGGGCACGGTTCTGGCTGAAGGAGAATTATGGACAGCTATAGCCGAAGGTAGTAAAATAGAAGCCGGAGAGGAGGTGACAATAACCAAAGTAGAAGGATTGAAATTGTGGGTGACCAAAAAATCTAAAGAAAAGGAGGAAAAATGAACGTTTTTATTTATGTTGTTATCGCAATAGTAGTAATAATACTTCTGTCGGCAGCTATCAAAATCGTTCGAGAGTATGAAAGAGGGGGCGTTTTCCGCTTGGGCAGGTGGGTTGGCCTTAGAGGACCGGGCCTGGTCGTGATTATACCTTTCATTGAGAATATGCGGAAAATTGACCTTCGGGTAATCACCATGGATGTTCCCCAGCAAGAGTGCATCAGCGTGGACAATGTTACCGTCAGGGTTGACGCCGTAATTTACTTTCGGGTAGTCGATGCCGGAGATGCTATTCTCAAGGTGCTCGACTATATCAAGGCAACCTCGCTGCTTGCCGCTACCACCTTAAGAAATGTTGTCGGACAATCTACGCTGGATGAGTTATTAGGCCAGCGGGACAGGCTCAACGAAAAGATACAGTGGGTGGTTGATGAAGGTACTAATCCCTGGGGTATAAAAGTGAGCATGGTAGAGGTTAAGGATGTGCACCTGCCGCAAACAATGCAGAGGGCTATGGCAGCCCAAGCTGAGGCTGAGCGAGATAGGAGAGCCAAGGTGGTTCATGCCGAGGGTGAAGCCCAGGCGGCAGAGAAATTGGCCGAGGCTGCCAAAATTATTTCCAGTCAGCCTTCAGCTCTACAGCTTCGCTATTTGCAGACATTGGCAGGCATTGCCACAGAGAGAAGCAACGTCATTCTGTTTCCTTTGCCCATGGATCTAATAGCTCCCCTTTTGGGCAAGGTTATTGGGTCAGAGAAAAGTAAATAGTATGGCATAATCCGTGTAAATAGCGCATAGCGAGAGCGTTTAGTAATGTCATCCCGGGAGTCCAAGAGACTCCGAGGGGCAAATTTTCTTAACTCAGGGGGCAGCTATAACCAATATAAAACTAAGCAAGAGCGATACCAACAAGCTCGCTTAGATTTTGGATCCCATGCTGCTTCAGGTAACTTTCTATTCCCTCTAATACATTGAGACCAAGTTGAGGGTCAGTCAAAATGGCTGTGCCAATCTGCACAGCGGTAGCTCCAGCCATAATAAACTCCAGGGCATCCTCGGCACAAGCAATGCCGCCACATCCTATCACTGGAATACGGACCATCCTGGCTGCCTCGAATACCATGTAAAGAGCCACAGGCTTGATAGCGGGACCGGAAAGTCCGCCCACAACATTCCCCAGGCAAGGCTTTCTCTGGTCTATGTCGATTGCCATGCCCTTCAGCGTGTTAACCAGGGATATGGCATCGGCTCCAGCTTCTTCCACGGCTAAAGCGATTTTCTTAATGTCGGTTACATTGGGGCTCAACTTAACGATAACCGGTAAGCTGGTGACAGCTTTAACCGCTGAAGTTACCCGGGCGGCAAGCTCGGGGTCGACACCAAACTCTATCCCTCCTGCGGAAACATTGGGGCAGCTAATATTTAGCTCGATGCCGCTGATCCCGGGCACGCCTTCCAACTTGCTGGTCACAGCCACATATTCGTCTATTGTTTCCCCGGCGATGTTAACGATAACAGGGACCCGCCATCCTGCCCATACAGGCGCCTTTTCTTCAATCAGGGCGTCAACACCGATATTCTCCAGGCCTATCGAGTTAAGCAAACCACCAGCGGTTTCCACCAGCCGTGGTTGGGCATTACCCCCTTTAGGCATAAGGGTTGTCCCTTTACAGACAATGGCGCCCAACTTTTGTATATCGGTAATTTCGGCATACTCCCCGCAATAGCCAGCTATGCCGGAGGCTATCATCACAGGATTGGACAGGATTAGTCCCTCAGGATGCCGGGGGGCTAATTGCACATGGAGGTCGGGCGAGTTTCTCATTGCTTAAAACTTTATCACTGCTCGGGGCAAAAAAGAAAGGACTAATCAAGAGGCACTATTTTCACCCTGCCCCAGACGCCCATTTCGTCGCCCACGATAATAACCACACCACTTAGCCCCTCGATACTCCGGGCTTTTTCAGTTGCCTTAGAAATATCATCTACGGCCTTGACGATATTGCCCAGCGCTGTGGCTGCGGCATCGGCTAAGGCCGCCGAGGATGAAAGGGCAATAACGGCATCGGCGCTGCCCAGGCTTAAAGAATGTCCTACGGTCCCTGAAGACGTACCTATGCCCAGTGGTGTTTCCCTGGGCGTAATTTCCAAGGCAATCTTTTTGGTAAAAGATGATTGCCCGGCGTAAATGCCCACCAGCCTCCTCTTAGATATTTTCAGAAAAATATCGCCACCATTCTCCACAATTACCTCCGGCGAGAAAGCGAGTAAATCCCTGCCTACCGCTTCAGCAATGGCGCCAGCTACCGCTGCCATAGGACCGACATCCGTTCGTTGAGATACCCTGGCCATTTCTTTGACGATGGCCGGGGCCTCAGCTTCAGCATCATAACTGTCCAATGTAGTCAGGAAAATAGGATGACGCCCAATATATGCTTCTAGAGAGCCCCGGTGCTTTAGCACGGAATTAAGGGCTTTATCCTTCAGATTACGCTGAGAGCGGATGTACAGGTCTGTCTGCTCTACCACTACATTGAAGGAAATTAACCCGCTGTCCTTAATCCAGTGGCGGTAGAAACGTGGCTCATGCATGGATCCCTTTCACTTCGTTCAGGGTCAGAAATGCAATATCATCGCTCGAGGAGGACAAGCCTTGACACATAGTCCGCAGACAACACACTTATTGTGGTCAAAGAGCACTTTCCTTGTTTTCGGCTCCAGAGAAAAAGCCTCGGTGGGGCAAATGGTGATACAGGCTCCACAATGAGTGCACCGGGATTCATCGCGGACGACATCCTGGCTCAAGGATTGGATTTCTACCCCGGCCTCGGTGAGGTATTTGACGCCCTTATCGTAGTTTTTCTGCTCACCGCTCAGCTCCATGACCAGCAATCCTTCCTCTCCCGGCGATACTGAAGCTTTGAGGATATTAAAGGTGAGGCCAAAATCCTTAACCAGGCGGTAAACGACCGGCTGCTCCGTTATGTTGGGCGGGAAGTGAAGCACTATCCTCCTGGAGACATTCATTTTCTTAATTACTCCCCTATCGGCCTTTCCTTAAGTGGCTTAAAGGTTATGCCCGACTCCACTCCGGGCAACGGAGCCACGGGCTCGGTAAGCAAAAACTCACCCTTTTCTATCCATTTTTTCAAGATACTGGCAATTTCCACCGCTTTAGGATAACTGGATAAAGAACCGGTCGGGACATCCTTACCCTGAACCTTTATACGACCGCTCCTGAGCTCAGCGTAGCTAACCTCTCCCAGGATATCCGGCTTCATCTGGGGATAGGCCTCGGAATAATCCACGACGGGTGCCAGGATGCCAGCATCGCTTACTGTAGTGTAGCGGAGAATTTCCTCGGAAAGTATGGGTATCGGGACGCCTATGCCCACAGTTAATGTGCAGCCGTAACCGAGCATGCTTGTCCCTACTAACCACTCCGGCTTCATCTGCTTCAAATCTCCAATCACGGCCAGTGTCCCTGCTCCCTCCTTTGGCACGCCATTGTCTCCCCTGAGAGCAGCCGGGTTATGCTGCGTACCATGCCAGGCTACATAACCTGTTCCGCCGCCCAGGAAAATCTTCGTCCCGACACCTATGGTCTTATAGTAGGGGTCGTTAAACAGCGGCGAGAGCTGCCCTGCTGTAGCATAGTGAGCGTTCCCCAAATTCTGCTTAAGCACCCCCATATAGGTATAGATAACTTTATCGGAGAGGTTCACCGCCACATTATAGTTCTGGTAGGCATTTCTGATGTTAAATAGAATTGCCTCGTTTATGTCCTTAATGTTAATCAAGGTCTCCAGCTTTTTCCGGGGGTAGCAATCTGTTCCAAAAGCAGTGGCGGTAAGCCTTACGTCTTTCCCCGCTACCATCTCCTCGATTACATGTCCGCCGCCATAATTAAACTCCCCGGGGTAGAACTTGTTCTTGGGGTCGTCATCGGGAAGGGCAGTTGCACCAAGGAAAATATCCACAGCAGCCATCCCGGTATAGACCGGAACATCATTAAGGTAAACCTTGCCGCCGCCCAGTTTTATCCTCGGCCTGGAATGTCCGACATTGAAAAAGGCGCCAGACCCGCACATGGGACCGAAGGTACCGGTGGTGACTACATCGATTTCCTCGGCCGCCCTGCTTACGCCCTTTTCCTTAGCGATGCCGATCACTTCCTCGGCAGTCACCACGACAGCCTTACCTTTTCTGATCTTCTCGTTGATTTCAGCTATTGTCTTTGCCATAGCAAATTTAGCCTTGCTTAATTAATTCCACAGCTACCCGGGCAGCTTTTTTACCGGATAGAAGCATGCCGCCAAAAATTGCTCCCATCCTCGGGGAACCGAAAACGGCATTCGCTGTCATACCAGCGACCACCAGTCCGGGATAGACTTCCCTGGTGTTTTCCAGTATTTCTCTTTCTCCTCTCTCAGCCCACATGGACTTCTCCCCCATCACTTCCCCCGTCTTCGTCCTTAACTTCGGACCTACCTTCTCTGCCACGATACGGCATACTTCAGCGTCATGCCCGGTGGCATCTACAGCCACCTTGCACCTTGCAGTTAGAGGGTCCACATGCAGCTTCGACCAGGAAACAGCGCTCCAGTTCAAAACAAGCCCGGTTATCCTGTCATCTTCTCGAATCATGACATCTTCAACGTTAATCAAATTGAAAATCTTCGCCCCGGCTTTAATAGCCCTTGAACAGATAGTTGAAATAGCCTCCACCGAATCAGCGACATAGTACCCCTTTTTATATTCTTTAGATGGAACTTCAAACTCATCCAATATCTTCTTTCCTTCCTCCTGAACGACGATGCGGTTAAACATCATGCCTCCCCCGGACATGCCGCCGCCAATACGAAGCTGCCTCTCAAACACCACCACCTTTACTCCCTCTTTCGCCAGGGAGTAGGCAGTGACAAGCCCCGCCGGCCCTGCCCCAGCTACAGCAACATCCACCTCCATCGCCTCCATGAAGTCCTTCATGTAGCTTTCAACAATGGCACGGGAAATAATAACTTCATCCATCCTTAGTCAGCCTCTCTTTGGCTACTGGAGCGGTGGCTTTGAAGACGTGCTAGCCAGTATACCTCTATCGACAGGCAATGTCTAGCCACTTGAGGTAGTATCCGCTGCCGGTAGTGATAAGGACAATTAACCTGTCCGTTTTCTTCACGATTCTCAGCCTATCTTGAGCATCTTGTCCACGGCAGCTTTTGCCCTGAGCCGAATTTCCTCGGGGACCTTCACCTCAGGACCCATCTCCTCCAGAGACCGCAAAACTTTCTCTAGGGTAATCAGCTTCATGTCGGGACAGATTGCCTGCTCGGAAACAGGAATAAACCTCTTGCCGGGATTCTCTTTTTTAAGTCGATGTATTATCCCCACCTCCGTACCAACGATCATCTCTCTGACTTCATCTCGCTGAGCATATCTACACATCCCGCCGGTACTGAGCACTTCGTCGGCCAGGGCGATTACTTCTGGCGTGCACTCCGGGTGCACTACTACCTTAGCTTGAGGATACTCTTGCCTCAATTCTCTTATCCTCTCAGGCCTTATCATCACGGCATGGGTGGGGCAGAAGCCGGGCCAGAGAATCATCTTTTTGCCCGTCTTGGTCGAGACGTAATCCCCGAGATTCTGGTCGGGGACAAATAATACCTCTCGAGCATCCAGGCTTTCTACGACCTTGACCGCATTGGCGGAAGTACAGCAGATATCTGATTCCGCCTTAACTTCGGCTGGAGAATTGACATAGCAGACCACCACTGCTTGGGGATGTTCCTTTTTCTTCGCCCGTAATTGTTCGGCGGTAATCATATCTGCCAGTAGGCAGCCCGCGTTCATATCAGGAAGCAGGACCACCTTATCAGGGCAGAGGATGGAGGCTGTTTCCGCCATGAACCGGACTCCGCAAAAAACAATTACACCGGCACTGGTTTCAGCAGCCTTCTGACTCAGATCCAGGGAATCGCCGACGAAGTCGGCTATATCCTGGACCTCACCCGGCTGATAGTTATGGGCAAGGATAACGGCATTCCTTCTCTTCTTAAGGGCCGAGATTTTATCTATTATTTCAGCATCCCTATTTTCCATCCGTGGCTATCCTCCACCAAAAAAAACTTCAATGTCAATCTGGTCTCCATCTTTCACCGGGGTAGTTAGCTCCTCAGGATGAGTGGACTCGGAGTTAACAAGGATGGAACAATAACGACGTAGCTGCCCTCGATTATCACGAATCATTTGTTTAATAACAGGGAAACGACTTTCCAGGTTCTCGAGACATTCACCAGTGGTATGACCTGTCACTTCAACCACTTCTTGCCCTCCAGTAAGTTTTTGCAGAATCGGATGAAGCCTTACCTTGATGCTCATTTTTAGACATCTTTTGTCCCGCAGACCTTGCAATTTTGATTTTTTACCAGGTTACGGAATGTGAAATCCATCGTTTCGCCATTGAAATATAACATCTTCCCTGTTAGCAAAGACCCGAACCCGGCCAAGAGTTTAATCGCTTCTGTCACCTGCAAGATGGCAATTAATGCCGGCGTTACACCGAAAACAGGCAATGCTCCCTTCCTGTGGGGGACTTCGGGGAAAATACAGGCCAGACAGGGCGTCCTCCCTGGGATTATAGTAGTAACCTCGCCGAAGAGCCCATGGACACCCCCATGGATGAATGGTATTCCTTCGGCAACACACGCCTTGTTAACAATAAATCTGGTCTTGAAATTATCCATCCCGTCTATTACCAGATTGGCTCCTTTGATAATCTCTCTGGCATTACGTTCAGTAATCTCCTTGAAAACAGGAGTAACCTCTATCGAAGAATTTAACTTAGCCAGCTTCCGTGCTACGGAAAAGGGCTTTCCCTCTCCGATATCTTCCTCGTAATGAAGAATCTGCCGGTTTAAGTTAGAGAGTTCTACACGGTCACAGTCTATCAGGGTGACATGGCCTATGCCGGCACACGTTAGATGTAGAGAGGCGGAGCATCCCAACCCGCCAAGTCCGGCTACCACTACATGGGACTGTTTAAGTCTTTTTTGCCCCTCCTCACCAAAGTCTGTATACAAAATCTGGCGCTCGTATCTGGTCAAATCGTCCTTCGTTAACATGTGCCCGTCTTTATCTTCCAACCCCGCAATCACATGTCTTATTATACACAATTGGCATGTGGTATTCCTTTCTCAGGACCAGGATAGTGCCCAACCTGATAATCGGACCAACCAACTATTTACCTCCGGCATATTGAAGCCGTGGTCGACTATATTGCGGCCTAGTTTCTCACTTATATGCCTTCACCGTAATGCTCAGAAGTTTTTCTTTTGTCTGATCTGCTTTGTTCTCTATATAAAATTCCCGGCTCGATACTACCTCTACATCCTCAAAGCCAGCTTTCTTTATCTTTTCCAGGTATTCATGTTGCTCCAAAGCCCCAGCGATACATCCCGCCCAGGCATCGGGGTCCTCCTTTATTTCATCGGGGAGTGCTCCCTCGGAAACTATATCGGAGACAATTAGCCTGCCCTTTGGCTTCAAGACTCGATAAGCCTCCTGGAAGGCCCTAGATTTATCCGGGGAAAGATTGATGACACAGTTACTGATAATGACATCCACAGATTCATCCCGGACAGGAAGCCTCTCCATTTCTCCCAGGCGAAATTCCACATTATGGTAGCCATAACTTCTCGCGATTCCTTTTGCCTTATCTACCATCTCCTTCGTCATATCAACCCCGATAGCCTTGCCAGCCAAACCAACCTTGTTAGCTGCCAAAAATACATCTACTCCGGCTCCTGACCCTAAATCCAGAACAACCTCACCTGCTTTGAGCTCCGCTAAAGCAGTGGGATTGCCACACCCCAAACCCATAATTGTCTCTTCCGGGATATTTGCTAAATCCCTCCTCAAATATCCCACGGCTTCAGCTCGGACCAACGGACTGACCCCACCCCCACAACTTGAGCAGCAGCTCTCTTGGCCTTGCTTGGCTAGTTGGGCATATCTACCTTTCACAACTTCTTTGATTTTCTTCTCTTCCATAGTTCACCTCCTGACATTCGCACAGCGATAGCTCCTTCATTAGAGCTTCGCTATCAATGATTAACCTGGCTAATCTAACATCCATAAGCTTGTAGTAAACTTTCTGAGCTTCCTGTTCGTCTTTCACAATGTTGCATTCCTTAAGGGCTCTAAGGTGGTGCGAAATGAGGGATTGCTCCTTATTCAGAGTGCTGGCGAGTTCACCGACACACCTCTCGTCTTCAGCCAGCAGCTTAAGTATCCCAAGCCTTGTCGGCTCCCCAATGCACCTCAAAAATCTGGCCTGGTCTTCTTCTATCGTCATATGAACCTCCGTTTATATGAATTATAGTTCATATATAAACGGAAGTCAAAAGTCTCAAATGGGATAGTGCGCTATGTCCGGCAGAACGCATAAAATGACAGAAAAGCGAAGGGAGTATACTTGGGGGATTATCGTGAAATTCCGGTGCTAGGTCTATTTCTTCAGTTTCTGGTGTCCTAAGTAGTTCTCGATAGCTGATTTAAGCGCATCCTCAGCCAGGACCGAGCAATGCACCTTGGCCGGCGGCAGTCCGTCTAGAGCTTCGACCACTGCTTTGTTGGAGATTTTCAGCGCCTCTTCTACTCTCTTCCCCTTCACCATCTCGGTGACCATGGAGCTGGTGGCAATGGCCGCTGCACAGCCAAAAGTCTTGAACTTAGCGTCAACAATGATGCCGTCCTTTACCTTAATGTAAAGCTCCATGACATCACCGCATATAGGATCCCCGACACGCCCCACACCATCGGGGTCCTCCATCTCCCCGACATTGCGGGGGTTCTTGAAGTGCTCCATTACCTTCTCGTTGTACAGTGACCAGGGATCAGTCATTTGTTCCACTCCTATTTTTGAGTTTTCAAAAGAGGGGACATGGCTCTCAACCTGGCGACAATTCCAGGCAGGACCTCCAGCACCCGCTCCACGTCTGTCTCCGTGTTTTCTCGCCCCAGGGTAAACCTGAGCGAGCCATGAGCCTGCTCGGGGGGGACTCCCAGAGCCAGAAGGACATGGGACGGTTCAGGGCTTGCCATGCCGCAGGCGGAGCCGGTAGAAGCACAGACACCCTCTGAATCGAGACTTAAAAGCAGGGATTCCCCTTCCACAAAATCAACGCATACATTGACATTATTGGGCAGCCTTTTCGTGGGATGACCGTTTAAGCGGACGTGGTCGATCTTTCCCACGAGACCTTTAATTAGTTTATCCCGAAGATAAGCCTGCCGTTCCGCTTCCTTGTCCATATCCTGTCCGGCAAATTCCACAGCCTTGCCCAACCCCACGATAGCAGGAACATTTTCTGTACCGGCCCTGCATTTCTTTTCCTGCCCTCCCCCGTGCATAAAAGAAACCAAGCTGGTACCTTCCCTGACATACAGCGCTCCCACTCCTTTAGGTCCATAGAACTTATGCGCTGAAATGGCGAGCAAGTCCACCTTAAGCTCATCCACATTCACAGGGATATGCCCCGCCGTTTGCACGGCGTCGGTATGAAAATAGACCCCTGCCTCTCTGGCAATTTTACCTATTTCTTCCACGGGCTCTATCGTGCCTACTTCGTTGTTGGCATGCATGACTGAGATAAGGATTGTTTTACCGGTGATAGCCCTTTTGACATCGTCAGGGTCAACCAGTCCATACTCGTCTACCGGGAGGTAAGTTATCTTAAATCCTCTGCTCCCCAGAAACTTGCACACCTCCAGCACTGCACGGTGCTCAATGGAGGAAGTGATGATGTGGTTCCCTTTACGCTCACTAGCATAGGCAACGCCCTTCAGGGCATAGTTATCCGCCTCCGTTCCTCCGCTGGTAAAAATAATCTCCTCGCTCCGGGCGCCGATGAGTTCCGCCACCTTAGCCCTAGCCTCTTCTACTGCCCCCCTTGCCTCCTGTCCGTAAGAATAGATGCTCGAAGGATTGCCAAAGGCATCGGTAAAATAAGGCAGCATTGCCTCCACCACGTCGGGACGGGTTGGCGTGGTGGCAGCATGGTCAAGATATATTCTTCGCATCTAACCTTCTACTACCCCCGGCTCACTGCAAAATTGCCGCATCTCCATAAATCCCGACAGAATTCTAACACTTAGGTATTCCCCACTCAAATATCTGTCCTCCTCCAGTCCCGAGGCGTGAAGGAATCCCTTCCTTCACGCCCATTGCCACGCAATTAAATCCTAAATCCTGAGTTCCAAGCTCTAAACAAATCCAAATATCGAAATTCAAATCTATAAACCGTTCTGGTCATTCGATATTGTTTAGGATTTAGATATTAGAGTTTAGTGTTTCCCTTCAGGGCCTGTTCCCACCCTTAAACACCACAATATGGTAGAATAATTCCAGCAACTTAGATTTAGCGCAGGAGAGATGTACAAGAAGAAGAAAGTGGCTGCCTTGAAGCACCGCCGGCGCCAGAAGAAGCTCGAGGAAAAGAGAAAGGCCCAGGCTCCAGAGCAGGCTCCAGAGAAGGAGCTCAAGGAAAAGAGCAAGGCCCAGGCTCCAGAGCAGAAGCTCAAGGAAAAGGGCAAGGCCCAGGCTCCAGAGCAGAAGCCCAAGGAAAAGGGCAAAGCCCAGGCTCCAGAGAAGAAGCCCAAGGAAAAGGGCAAAGCCCAGGCTCCAGAGAAGAAGCCCAAGGAAAA
>CAYYUO010000016.1:0-17056 GCA_964474965.1 uncultured Dehalococcoidales bacterium | reverse complement strand
ACCGTCATTGCCGTGAATACAGACCAGGCAGACCTGACCGGGCTAAGGTTTATCAGAGACGACTACACGCACCGGGTACTCCTGGGGTTGCGCCAAACCCTGGGACACGGGGTAGGTAAGATAAACGAGCTGGGAGCTCAATTGGCCAAGGAGGATGGTGATAAGGTACTGGATGCCGTGAAAGCTACCCCACAGTTTTACGAGACACATGCCTTTCTTCTCATTGCTGGCACTGCCGGCGGCACGGGGTCGGGAGCACTGCCTATAATAGCCAGGGCAGTTAAGGATAGGTATCTCAGCAAGCCAGTTTATGCCCTGGCAATCTTGCCTTTTGAGCATGAGCAGACTACAGAGTCCAGAGCCGTATTCAACACCGCTACTTGCCTGAAATCCACTTATGATACAGTGGATGCCGTCTTTCTCGCTGATAACCAGAGGTATGTGAGAAAAGATGCCAGCCTCATCAGTAATATGGATAGAATAAACAGGATGATCGCCGAGCCCTTCTATGATTTGATGTGTGCTGGTGAGGTAACTAAGGCCAAATACGTAGGTTCGCGGACGATAGATGCCGGGGACATAATCGCCAGCCTGGAGGGATGGACCACTATTGGCCTGGGGAGAACTGAGCTTCCTTCATTCCGTTTCCCCTGGGAGATAAGGAAGAAAGGTTTTCGTGAGAAAGCTCTGGAAAGCTTCAGAGGGACGCAAGCCTTAGACGCCACTATCTCCGACCTTTCCATCACTTGTGACCCTCAGGATGCCAGCAAAGCTATATATATCATATCTGGTCCGGAAAGAGAGCTAAATATGGACATGGTCAAGAGCGTTAGCGATTACATCAAGGAGCTGGCATCCAACGCCCTGATTCGAGGCGGCGATTTTCCCGGAGAAAAACACTTTGTCGACGTTACCTTGATATTGTCCCAGTTATCCTTTGTGCCCAGGATAAAAGACTTCTACGAGCAAGCCACGCAGTATGCCAAAGAGTATAAGGGACAGCTAGAGCAAACTAAGAAGCGGATTGAATCCCTGGCTGAGTTAAGCAAAGACTTGCCTAGCTTGGAATGAAGTCGGGGCACAAGCCCCTACCATCGTTCCCTCTCCCTCGACGGGAGAGGGTGTGGGTGATGGTGAACAAAGCGAGGGCAGCATTTCATATGCCGCCTCTTTCTTCAATTGTGAAGGAAAGGATTCCTTCACGCCTCGAAAAAAATTAAAATGCAAAATCCAAAAATACTTATACCTTTGCTTGCACCCTTGTTCAATTAAATCGGGGCATTTTTTATTTACCGTTGCTCTGTCATTTCGCATTTTTATTTTTACTTTTGCATTTCAGAACCTGCCTAGCTTTCCCTGAGCCAACCTTTTGCTTCCCTGGGGCTAAGACCTCTAGCAGCCTGAACCACCAGAGCCAGACTCACGAGAAAATCATCATGTCCCTCCTGAGGGTTAACGTAAAAATTCATCGTTTGGTTCGGGCGATATTGCGCCCTAGCTCTTTCCAACTCAAAGAGGGTCTCTTTATACTCTCGGGAGCCATCCTGCTTATAGAGTTTAAGCCTCCCGGAATTGACAAGGGACAATAGCTCAAAGCCCATGTCGGATTTGCTCCTTGAGGTAATGACGAATGGGATGACCCTGCTTCCCAGTTCCTTTCTGAGAAAGCCAGCTACAGGCTGACCAATGCCGGTGGCGTCCACCACTATCCTGTGGCAGTTCCAGACATTCCTAAGGATATCCGTCATCTGGGTATAAAGCTGGCTGTGTGGCGTTCCCGTCCACTGGTATTGTTCTACAACTTTCAAAAGTGGCTGCGCTGGGTTAGTGACATCCACCTCGGCAATGGTGATTACTGTGGAATCACATCCTCTTCCCCTATTATTGACAGGAGCATCCCTTCCTGTCATTTCCTGCTCATGTTCCCCGGCCAAATCTACGCCAGCGATATACGTCCTCTTCCCTTCAGGACACGCTTGCCTATGGTGCTCTCCCAGCAACAGAGCTATCTGCTGTCGTGATAGGAAGCCCCCGCCTTGGGTGATAGCTAATAAAGCATATTGAGTCCTGAACAGGGGATGCTCTTCGCCTAATCTTTGCCGCTCTGTCTGGACGAACTTGACATAGTCAGAATTGTACTGGCCGACCTCCTGCCAATCGTATCTAAAGTGGCGCTTAATGCCGTCCTTTCTTTCCAATTCCAGGTTAGCTTGCTTTACCTCTTCCAGCAAGGTGCTATCATCCCATGTAGTGCCATAAAGAATCGTAGTCACGTTGGTAGCCGAACCCATGGGGCGGAATTCCTTGTTGTACTTTTCCTTGCTGACATCTTGCGATTCATCAATCTCCAGAAGTATGTCAGCGCTGTGTCCCACCACTGAAGACGAGCCCTCAGCCGACAGAAAGATGGCTTCGGCGTTGCCGAGCTGAACGATATAGCCCATCTGGAGATGATAAATGCCATCAAAACCAAAATCATCCAGCCTCTGTTTCAACCTTTCTATAGATATAATGGTTTGAGGCTTAAAGGTTGGGGAGCATTTTATAAGATTGCCTCCCCTGGCCATATATAGCGTTAACAGCAGAACTTCCAGATGCGCTGAAAGCTCGTTTTTGCCCCCTTGCCTGGCAATCTCCACAGAAAAGGTTAGTCCCATTCCTTTCTGGATAGAGTCCATAGCCGCCCGGGCCACTTCCAGTTGATAAGGTCTTAGCTTCATAAGAATAGTGGTAGTAACAAGAATACAGAATCCAGTAGCCAGTAGGAGAATCTTCTGAATACTGGCTACTATTTCTTGAATTTAGTGCTTAGGATTTAAGCTGTAGCGTGCTCACTTACTGGCTGCTTTAATTCCGATACCTATCCCTAATGGCACAGCGACTTCGGTCAAGACTTTCTGGATGGCTTCCTTGAGAGACTTCTTCTGCTCTTTGGTAATTTGATACCGGGTCCTTACCAGACGAGCTATGATATTGGCTGCCTCGAAGTGCAGGTCAATTCGCTCCGGCTGCTCTTCCAGAAGTTCCCTGAGCTTTACTCTGAGAAGGGCAATCTCCTCGTCGATTCCTTCGACATGAGAAGCTTCCTCCATCTCCAGCTTTTCCGCCTCATCCAGAGCCCGGCTATAGAAACCCCGTGGGCTACCCTTTCTCTTGCCTTTTCCTTCTGTTGCCATAACACGTACGGGGCCTCCGAAAATTCGCAGATTTTTTTGGGTTTTCTGCCGATGCTTTGACCAAGCCATAGACGAGGACATGAGCTGCTAAGTTGTAATCCTGCTTCTGAAGGGCCGCCGGCAATAGCTTCAAACTCAACCTACTTTCCTTATTGAACCCTTATCGCCTATTTAACGAAGCTGAATTGTAGCACAGGTGTTCTAAGGGGGCAAAGGGGTTTTGTCACCTCAAAAGGCAATCTTCAGAAATGACGCTATTATCCAGCCGAGAGCAGCACATATCGGAAAGGTTAAAACCCAGGCCAATACGATATTTCTGGTTACCCCCCACCTTACTGCGGAAAGACGTTTCGTGGCGCCCACACCCATTGTAGCTGCAGTGGCACAATGAGTGGTGCTTACGGGAATGCCCAAGCGCGAAGCTATCTCAATAACCGTAGCCGCTGAGGCCTGCGTAGCAAAACCATGAATAGGTTGTAAAGCAGTTATCTTTACCCCCACGGTTTGAATGACTCGCCAGCCGCCCAGAGCGATGCCCGAGCTAATAGATAAAGCGGATATGATTATTACCCACCACGGGATATTATCCCATAGACCACCCTGCCCGGTATAAATCACCAGGGCGAAGGTGATAATACCTATGGGCATCTGACCGTCATTTTTGCCGTGGCTGTAAGCCAGGAAAGCGGTAGTAAGCCATTGCAGACGGCTGAATATAACCCTCATCCTGGCAGGGGCGCTTCGGCGAAATGCCCAGAGCAGGACAACCATAAGAGCAAAGCCACCGATGAAACCCAGGGCAGGAGCAATAGCCACTGATGCCCCGATCCGTTCCAGGACATCCCATTTTACTACCCCCCAGCCCATCACTGTTATTCCCGACGCTGCCAATCCGGTCACAAAGCTATGGCTGACGCTCACCGGCAGACCCAGGCGAGTAGCTATGCTTCCCCAGATGATAACCGTAGCCAAAGCAGCAATCAGTATCAAGAAAGCAGTAACCGGTGGTAAAGATAAGATTGTTGCGGGGTCTAAAATTTCCTTCCCGATGGTTATAGCTACTGCTTTGCCAGTAGCGGCACCGGCGAAATTACAAAAGGCAGCCAGTATTATAGCGTTTCGAGGAGATATAGCCCGAGAACCAATGGAAGCAGCAACACTATTGGCAGCATCGTTAAAACCATTAACCACACCGAAGCCGATGGCTGCCGCAATTACTACAATCAGCAGAACGAGCTCAGGCATGCTTCAATACTATACCCTCAAGGACATTGGCGACATCTTCGCCCCGGTCGGTGGCGTTTTCCAGGTGCTCATAGATTTCACGCCATTTAATTACATCGCATGCGTTAAGATGGCAGACTTCGAATAGCTCAGCCAGGGCAGCATGTTGCACGTCGTCGGCTTCGTTTTCCAGGGTATTGATTTGCACACACTGCTTTAAAATCCATGTATACTGGTCGCGGCGGCGCAAACGAGGTATTACTTCGTTCAATTTGCGGGCCATCTTAAGCACGATTCGGGCTAGTTCTCGGGCCCTCTCCGTGGGTTGAGTAATACCATAAAGAAAGGTTGTTCTGCCCGCAGCCTCGATGAAATCCATTACATCGTCCAGGCTATGGACGAGCTGCGTAATATCCTCTCTGTCAATGGGTGTCACAAAGGTGCGATGCAGTCGGGCTATTATTTCGTGCGTTATGACGTCGCCTCCATGTTCTAACTCCTTAAGCTCTTTTGCTTTTGCCTCCACGTTTTCGTAGTTGTCAAAGAGGTCAACCAGCTTTTCTGCAGCAGTGACTAGATTAGCCGTCTCTTGTTCGAACATGTCGTAGAACTCCATATCTCTAGGGATGAATGAAAACTTAGCCAAAGTGCACCTCCTCTGCCGTACCAGATAAGGGGATAGGCAAGCGAGAGTATTCCTCTAGACCCTCTTTGCTTGGAGAAAGCAATATCAGCAGAATCAATCTATTCGTGATAGCAACAATATGAGAAACAATGCAGGAATGCAAAACCCAGCTCTTCTTATTTCGACACTGGTCAATACATACTTCCCGTCCCAAAGTTTTCTTCAGCTACGTCCCGCATTATAGCATACCATAAGGAATTTCTACTGTGCCCTGTACTCACTCATGTGATTTTGTGTTTTGGCCCCAACGCCGTTACTTGAACCTTCTCACCTGAAAGCGATAGAGCTTAATCGGCTCGCCGGCTGATATCCCCGCCTTGAGCCGACAAATAGCAATTTGTTCCTCAACGCTGTCTACGCCTTCCAGGTCAGGCAGCAAAAGTCCCTTTTTCCAATCACTCTCCACGATAACGCCATATTTCTTGTGGTCAAGTTGGCTGGTATCCGTGACTGGCTCAGGCCTAGTAAGGATATCTACGCTATATTCCAGGTCATCAAGCTCAGAAGCAGTCACCGGGGGAAAGCGAGGGTCTCTGGTAGATGAGCTAATAGCACTGGCAATGATTTCCTCAGCCACATTATCCTTAGTTGGCTCAAAGGTGCCAATACATCCTCTTAATTGCCCCTGCTTATGAAGAGAAACAAAAACTCCCGCACTCTCTCTCATTTCCGGCGTTAATTCCCCTGGCTCGGGCGTTTTACCCTCCCGGATATAGCTTTCCACAGTATTCTTAGCCAGTTCTACCACAGGATGAAGTTCCCTTGCCATAAAGCACCTCCCTCACGTCCGGAAATTAAGCTCAGCTCCGCAGAATTTACACCTCGAGCCATCTAACCCCACTACCTGAGTATCATAGCCAATGCGATGAACGACTGTTTTGCCACACGAATAACACACAGTATTTTCGTAATCGTGCCCTGGCACATTGCCCAGATAGACGAATTTCAGCCCCGCTTCTTTCCCAATCTTATATGCCCTCTCTAAAGTGGATATCGAGGTAGCCGACAGATGGTTAAATTCGCGCAGGGGATAGAAACGAGTCACGTGCCAGGGAGTAAGCTCGCCCAGGTTATCTCGAATCCAGGTAGCAATGTTCCTGAGCTGCTCCTCGTCATCGTTCATCGTAGGAATGACATTGGTCACCACCTCAACATGCATATGCCATTTCTCTTTAGCCCGCCTGGCGACGTCCAGAATGCCCTGCCACCGAGGAATCTTGGCTAGCTGCCGATAGAACCCGTCTGTGAAGCCCTTGACATCCACCCTCCAGGCATCGAGCCAGGGCCCTATGGTATCCAGAGCCTCAGGCGTGGCATAGCCATTGGTCACATACACAGTGTACAGATTATTTTCTTTAGCCAGCCTGGCTGAATCCAGGGTGTATTCAAACCAAATAGTGGGCTCATTGTAAGTCCAGGCAATGCCCTGGCAATTATATCTCTTGGCTAGCTCTATCTCCCTTTCCGGGAGCACTTGTTGGGAACCTCGCGGGATATCCACGCAGGAAATCTCCCAGTTCTGGCATCCCTTGCAGTGGAAATTGCATCCCCAGGTGCCTAAAGAGAGGGCATAGGTACCAGGAAAGAAATGAAATAGAGGTTTTTTCTCAATATGGTCGGCTGCCATTGAAGATACCTCAGCATAATTCATACTATACAGCTTGCCATCCCGGTTGATGCGCATACGACAGACTCCAAGCTTACCGGGATTAATAAGGCACCTCCACTGGCAAACACGACACCTCACCCTACCACCAGGGAGTGTCTCATAGAGCATCGCCTCCCTTTCCATCCCTTATCATTATACCACCAAGGACTACCCCGATATAGCTCCGAGACTATCTACCAGCGGTGTGATAAGGGACAAGCCCCGACCCCACATTAGTGAAAATCCTAAATCCCAAGCACCAAATCCTAAACAATATCAAAGCCCAAAATACCAATGAACAAAACAGTTTAGAGATTTGAATTTTGATATTTGGATTTGTTTAGAGCTTGGATTGTGGGATTTGGAATTTAGCTCTTGGCGGGGAATAAATCCCCGCCCACAACCTAGGACTGCTCCCGATACACCTTGCTCAGGTCGGGAATACCCAGGGGACTGAGTTCATAGTCTTTGACATAGGGCTCCACCAAGATATAGTTGGTGCCATGGAACAGGGGGAGGCAAGGGGCATCATCAACTACCAGTTGCTCAGCTTGTTGGTACATAGCCAGGCGGATAGCCCCATCCTGTTCTATAGCTGCTTGATCAAGTAAAGCGTCCAGGGTGGGGTTGCTGTATTCGGAGATATTAACTTCGCTTCCGGTATAGAACAGAATGTCCAGAAAATTATGCGGGTCGGGGTAGTCAGCTATCCAACCCATTACAAACATATCATCCTTCTCTTGCTTCAGGTTATAAATGAAGTTCTCTGGTTCCAGTTGCCGCACCGAGATTTCCACGCCGAGGTTTTGTTGCCATTCCTGGATGATGGCGCCTAGATAACTGGGAATGCTATTGCCATAGCCATCAACAGTCAGGGTGATAGGGGGCAAGTTCGAGGCATCCCCATATCTCGAAGCGGCGATGAACTCTTTCGCCTTTTCCACATCGTAGTCCAGTCCTTCGAGAGCTTCGTTATAGCCGGGCATGCCCGGCGGTAAAATACCATCAGCTATATTTACCATGTCCCTCAATATCACCTCGGCAATATGCTCTTTATCCACAGCATGACAGAAAGCAAGACGGACGTTAACGTCGTCGAAGGGAGGTTGGGCAGTGTTGAAGCCAATATAATAAAGACTAAGCTCGGGGGTTACGGCTAACTCGGTATAAAACGGGCCAGTCTCATCACTCACTCGGTCAATGTAGGCCAAGTAAACAGAAACGACATCAATTTGCCCTGTCTCATACAGGGTCATGGGCACATCAGACAGAAGATAGACGACCTGTTCCAGTTTAGCCGGCTCGCCGTAATAAATTTGGCTGCGCTCCAAAATCAACCGCTGCCCTTCTTGCCATTCCTTTAGCTTAAATGGTCCTGTCCCGTTTGGCTCCTGCCACCAGTTTTTCTCGGATTCCACATTAGCCCTATCAACCACAAAGGCGGTGGGATAAGCCAGCTTGCTCAAGAAGTAAGCCTTGGGAGCATCAATGGTAACCCGAAGAGTATAGTCACCAATAACTTCGACCCCTGAGATTTCTCCCGTTTCTCCCGCCAGCATATCCTTGGCGCCAACGATATCACCCAAATACGTAGCTGCTGTGCCAGATTCGGTGTCAGGGTCGCAAGCTCGCTCCCAAGAGTATTTGAAATCGGCAGCTTTGACCTCTCCACCGTCATGAAATTTCACTCCCTGCCGCAGGTAAAAGGTATACGTTTTGCCATCGGGGCTTGTCTCCCAGTTCTCAGCAATATCAGGCACTATATTCAGCTCATGGTCAAGGCGAACCAAGCCAGAGAAGATTTGCATGACGTAGGTATGAGAAGACATGTCGGCAGAAATCGCCGGGTCAAGCGTTATGGGACCGACATCCCAGAGGCGGAGGACGCCTTCGCCATCCCACCAAGAATAACAACCAGTCGAAGGTGAAACCAATAAAGCCGACAAAAGAAGAGATAATAAAGCAAGCTGCCAAATTCTTTTCACTGGTCACCTTCCGCAAAAAGAGACTGTAACGCTGCAAACAATTGAGAAGGCCCTTGACAACTCCCTGCCAGCTTCTCGAAAGGGCACAAGTCTGTGCCATCATAGTTAGAGATATAAGGAACTGTGCTCTTACTACTAATGGTCAACCCATTCCCTTCCAGCATATCAAGCGCTCCCCGGCTTACTATGCCAGCATACACCGAGATTATCCGGGCCTGAAGGCAAAGCATAGCTACAGCCAAGCCCACGATGCGGTCAGCTAGTGCAGCATTATGTAAACTTATCCCCATACTTTGGACAGCCTGGAAAAAGGGGGCTACTCCCCGCTCTCTGGAGTTGAAAAGAACTTGCCCTCCCTTCACTATAACGAGATTCCATTTCTCCTCCTCCAAAAGAGAGCGAGCCAACTCAATATCTTCCATGTTACTCCATATAGCGTTGTAAATAATTGCGCATAAACACTCGAGATTAAATCCTAAATTCTAAGCACGAAATCCTAAACAATATCGAATTTCGAAAATCAAAATGACAACTCAAAACGCAAAATTTTTAACCTTTGCCTTGTCATTTCGTATTTTTATTTTTGCACTTTTAGCTGGTATTTCGTGTTGCCTAAGTCAAGTTTTTGGGCAGTTCTTATTTGAATCAGACTGTCCGTACCATTGATCTTGCCCAGTATATCGGGAGAGCTGACGCTGGCAAATTTCCCTACGGGCTTGCTCTGAGCAACCAAGTCCAACGATGCCTTGTCAATAGCTACCACGTCTGTGGAGGCGAGGATGCCAATATCGGGGACTACTGACAAACCCGACGGCGTAGCGCAGTCACACAACGGCGTTACATCCTGGACGAAATTGATGAAAACTACTTTGGAGTGAAATCGGCTTAGCACCCCGGCGGCAGCGTGAGCCAGATAAACCTGAAACACCTCTTTAGCCTGGGGAGGCAAGGAGAAAACACCCTCTGAACAAGTATAAAGACAATTATTGCAATTCATGCATTTTTCCTCATCACGCACCATTTTCTCCTCAAGTAAAGACAAGGCTTCGAAGGCACAAGCTTCAACGCATTGTCCACAACCCGTGCACTTAGAGAGATCGATGACACCACGATTTACCCTATGCTGAGCAGCCTTCGACTCCTTGGTAACACAGCCCATAGCCACATTCTTGATAGAGCCGCCAAAGCCAGATAGTTCATGCCCCTTCAGATGAGAAAGCACTATCATAGAGTCGGCATCGAAAACCTCCCTGGCTATCTTTACTTTATCTAAAGAGCAATCAGAAACCCGCCTGGGGGTATCCACCCACTCGCCATCATAGCCCTGCTCCCCATCAGCGATAATGACAGGCGCTCCCAACGATTCCTCAGTGAAGCCATTGAAGGCTGCTGTCGCCAGGTATTGGCTGGCAGTGAATCTCCCCGCGGGATAAAGAGTAGTGGTATCCGTGACGAATGGCTTAGCTCCAGCTTCTTTAATCAAATCACATACCCGGCGTACTATCGGCGGGCGAAGGTAAGCGCTACCGCCATATTCCCCCATATGAACCTTCACCGCTACTGAATCACCCACCGAGACAACGTTGGCTACTCTGGAGAAAAGAGTCCTCAACCCTCTGAGGAAAGCCCTATCCGTATCATAGGGGAAAAAGAAAACCTCGCTCTTTTCGCCAGTCCTCATGATACTCACTTGCCCATTAAAACAAATTCTTTGCCTTCAGGCTTAAGTAACTTTTATCGCAGACTATGATATGGTCAAGGACATCAATGCCTACGATTTCTCCAGCTTTAGCCAACCGCTTGGTTAGCTCAATATCTTCTTTGGATGGCTCGGGGTCACCCGAAGGATGATTGTGCACAAAGATTACCGAAGCAGCGGAGGAAGAGACCGCTTCCTTAAACACTTCACGAGGGTGAACGATGCTCGTATCCAGGCTGCCTATAGAAACAGGCTTGCAATTTATTAACCTGTTTCTAGTATCTAAACAAATTACCCAAAAATGCTCCTTCTTCTTGCCTTTCAACCGGCTCCTCACCTCAGCAACCACATCCTCCGGGGACTTGAGCACCCGCTTTGGTTTCTCACCGACATCGACGTCCAGCCTCTTGCTCAATTCAAGGGCAGCTTTAATCTGAGCCGCCTTGGCTGGCCCAATACCTCTCGTCTGAGTCAACTCCTCCACAGAGGCATTAGCAACGCCTTTGAGACTACCAAACCTGCTTAACAGCTTCTGGCTAGTCATCATGACGGATTCACCTTTAATTCCTCGACCCAGGATTAAGGCTAAAATTTCCGGGGCGGAAAGAGCTTCGCTGCCCAGCTTAAATAACCTCTCCCTGGGACGTTCACCAAGAGGTAAATCGTGAACAGTAAAAGAGTCTCTCATGGCTTATCTTATATTGTTGATTTCCCAGATGCCTTTCGCCGGCCTCGCTCTTTCAGAGCCAGAGCACCCCACAAAGCCAGTGCTGTAGCTAATGCCGCCAACACGCCAATTAAGGCAGGATGTAGCCATGTCCTCTTCTGAGCTTGAGTTACCGGATTCGACAGTGCTCCTCGCCAAAGAGCATCAAGACCATCTATATCAAAACTATAAACCTCAGTCAAAGCTTCATCATAGGTACTACCCTGCTTCAAAATAGCCAATAATTCGAGCATCCTGTCTTGTCCATAATTATCCAGAAGGTACCCGACAAGGCTATAGCTTTGAGCATAGGAAAGGCAAGCTATTTCATAGTCAGCGGAAAAGGGGCTACACAGGCTGCGCACCGAAATAAGCTCATCTTCCAAAATAGCCTCTTCTAGGTAGGAGCGAAAAACAGGCTCAAGCTCACCCTCATTATACATAGCTAACCCTTCGTCAAGCCAGAGAGGAAGCTGTCCATAGGGGCTAAAAGTTGCCTGATGAACAACGAGATGTGTCAACTCGTGAAGCAAGGCCCTCTTGCCCCAATCAAGTTCGCTTGGTGAAATACCGATCGCAATCGTACTAAACTCAGTAAAGGCAACGCCGCCAGTCCATTCCTGAGGAAAAATCATAGCCCCCTGTAAATCACTAGTGGAGGCATAAATATATATCTTGATGGGCCTTTCCGGATATGTACCAATATCCTGGGTCAACCTGGCAAGCCCTTCCTCACAGACATCCATCAACTCTCGGGCGAAAGAATCCCCGCCTTCATACCAGAAAAGGGTCAACTCACTACCCTGAGGTACGGTGCTAGCCAAGCTTTGCCAAAGATAGCGCTTGTCATCGAACTGCATTACCTCGGGGGACGTCTCAAATCTGTTCCCGTCGTTATCCTCAATCATCCACCAATATGTGACTTCAGCGCCAGGGGGCAAGCTCGCATTACTCATATCCCATACCCAATCAGCCTCTATCTTGCTTGCTGGAGTAAAGTCAGCCCAACCCTCACTGACAATTTCAGCGTAGTTCATCTTATCCACCTGGTAATAAAGACGAACATCAACAATATTAGCGCTGCTTTCAGCCTCAAGAGTGAACACAGCCTGGCTCGGGAAATTTACTTCTACATCGCTGGCTATAACTGCAATATCATCCCCAGCTGCGACGAGGGAAGGGCTCAAAAGCAAGAGAGGCACCGAAGTTATTAAGGCGATGCGTTTAATCATTTTCCTACTTTAGAACGAAGGTAGTCAGTTATAAATCCATCTAGTTCCCCATCCAACACAGCTTCAGCATCGTGGACCTCGTAATCGGTGCGGTGATCCTTCACCATTTTGTAGGGGTGAAGAACATAACTTCTAATTTGATTTCCCCAACCCGCTTCGATACGCTCGCCTTTTAGCCTGGCTCTTTCTTCCTCTTTCTTCCCACGCTCCAGCTCAAGAAGGCGAGAATAAAGCACTCTCAAAGCAGCTTCCTTGTTTTGGTGCTGAGACCTCTGGCCCTGGCAAGTAGCTATCAGCCCTGTGGGTAAGTGAGTTATCCTGACAGCGCTGCTTGTCTTTTGCATATGCTGCCCGCCAGGACCACTGGACCTGAAGGTATCTACTCTCAAGTCCTCCGGGGCTATTGTGACATCCACCGTCCCTTCTGCTTCAGGGAGGACTTCCACCAGGACAAAAGATGTATGGCGGGCATGGTCAGCATCAAAGGGGGAAAGCCGCACTAACCTGTGCACTCCGTGCTCACCTTTGAGATAGCCATAGACATAATCCCCCTTAATCTCCAGGATAGCGCTTTTGATACCAGCCTCTTCTCCCGGGGAGACATCTAAGACCTCGGCTTTATAATCATGCCGCTCTGCCCACCTCAAGTACATCCTGAGCAACATGTTTGCCCAATCCTGAGACTCCGTGCCACCAGCACCAGCATGAAGGGCGAGCATGGCATTTCTACTATCGTAATCGCCAGTAAAAAGCTGTTGGCTCTCCAACTGTTCAAACCGAGACCTCAGCTTTTTTAGCTCCAGTCGTATCTCTCCCTTGAGAGAGTAATCTTCTTCCTCAATAGCCAGACCAATCATTTCCTGAAGATCGGCAGCCTTCTTCTCCAGTTCGCGCCAAGCATTGACCAGATTTTTCTTGCCCCTGAGCTCACGCATGATAGTTTGAGCTTTAGCCGGGTCATGCCAAAAACCAGGTTGGGCCGACTCTGCCTCTATCCTGGCAATTTCCTTTTCCTTGCCAGGGATGTCAAAGATGCACCATAATGTCTGAGATTTGGCGAAGCAGGGCTTCTAGGTTTTCCTTCTCTTCTTGCATCTGAAATACTCCTTAATCGAATAACTTCCCTTGACAGCTTGGTTCGGAGGTCAACATTCCTCCGGCAGCGAGGTGAGCCAAGCGGGTAGGTTCAGGAAGTCTATACCCACGGCAGCAGTTTATCACCCACTGTAAAGCCGATGCCAGGTCAATTTTATGGCCCACGGAAACATATATTGGCCTTACTCCAGATTTAGTCCTTAATGCTGCTCCAATAAGCTCCCCATTGTCAAGCAGTTCGGCATGAGAGCCAGCTTCTTCTCCTAAAGGCCGATGCTGGCCACAAAGGATAGATTTTGCACAGCCTATAGTAGACAAATCAAGAAAAAGTCCCACATGCGAGGCAAGCCCAACCCTCCTGGGATGAGCAATCCCTTGACCATCAATCAGAATAAGATCGGGGGTATTACACAGTTTTTCACAAGCAGCCAGAATCAAGGGGCTTTCTCGAAAAGACAATAGGCCAGGAATATAGGGCAACGTAAGCTTACCTCGAGCTACCTCTACCTCGACTATGTTCAACTCAGGATAACGGAGAACTACCACTGCTCCTCTTGCTATGCCCTGAGCATCAGGAGCAGATATGTCAATACCGGCAACAAGGCGTGGGTCGATAACTTCGTTTTCAGTTACCACCTTTTTCGCCAGGTTCAATTGTATTTCCCTTGCCCGGGCAATGCTCACATCCCACCCATGTAATGCCTGCACCCTCATATCTTGAATTATAAAGCATTCCACTTTAATAACAAACTTTGAAGTTGCCGATATATAAGGAGCATGGATTTCTTACCAAGAGTACCAGTTTGCTAAAAATGAACCTCCTTGTTATAATCACGGGCGCAATCAATCACCAGTTGCTGAAATGATTATTCGCCCGATTACAGACACAGCTTATGCGCAGATGTTGTCTAGTAGTAGCCCAGGGAACTATCAAGAAGACGTGTTATGGCCAAAGAAATCACCAATAGCGTAGAAGCCCTTGAGGTCGAAGCCGAAAAGATACTCGAAGAGGCAAAGACCAGAGCCAGCGAAATCCTCCTCGAAGCCAGGGAAGAAGCTAAGAAAATGCTTTCTTCTCCGTTGCCCCTCGATGCGGTACAAACTGAATGTGACAGGATTGTGATTGAGGCTAGGGCAGAGGCCGATGAAAAAATCAAGGACTCTGAGAAGAAAGCTGCTGAAATCGGCATCAATGCTGATAAAAAAGTAAAAGAGATTACGGAGCTCCTTGTGAACATTGTCAGGGGGAAAAGCTGACATGCCGGCTGTAATCGTCAATACGCCTGACCCCATGGTTAAAGTCAGGGTAGTGACTACCAAGGATTACTCCACCAAGACCCTCAAAACTCTACATAGAGCTGGTGTGCTTCACGTCGAGGAAAGCGAAGAGCTAAAGCCTGTAGACAAAGAAGCAATTGAGCAGGAGAGAAAGGAAGTCGGTGAATTATTAACCAGCATTAACGATGTATTGGCCTATGTTCCAAAGGGAGAACGAGTGTTGCTTGGTGAGGACATGGAGGTCATTTATAACAGGCCTCTCTCCGAAATTGACAGCGAAGTAAGGTTGCTATGCACCAAGCTCAGCAACATGCATCAAAGAGCAACCAAACTCGATGAAGAAATTAAGGAGCTAACAGAATTAGGTAAATATCTTCGTTCTCTGGCACAGCAGGCTGATGTAAAGTTAGGAGATTTAAACTTTTCTGGAAGTTATCTTTTCTCCCGGGTCCTTGTGTTTCCAAACGAGTTATTTGAAACTTCATACCCTAAACTTAGAGACTACATGCTTGAGAGCCTTTCGGGCACGGTAGAAAACGAGACTGTCTTGTATGCCATTGCCAAATCTGAAAATCGGGAAACTATAGAGTATGCAGTCGAGGATGGGGGAGGCAGGATTTTACCGATACCAAGGGAAGATTTGACAATAAGAGAATTTCTTGAAGCAGCCGACGGTAATATTCACAGCCTTGAAGAGGAACTGGCAAAGCTTCATACCGAGATTGAAAGTAAAACCAGGGAGAATTTAGAAAAGCTCGTCCTTTTCAGGGAGGCATTATCAGCCGAAACAGAAAGGTTAGCAGTTTTGGCCAAAGCCAGTGAAGCAAAATACGTGACGTTAATCGAGGGCTGGGTTCCGGAGAGTAACGTCGAAACTACAATTTCCGAACTCAGGGAGAAGGTAGGCTACGTGTTTGTTGACAGAAGGAAGCCGGAACAGGTAGAGGAGCCACCGACAAAGATGAGGAATGCGACCGCGCTCAGGCCGTTCGAAGTCATTGTGAACTTGTTTGGTACCCCGAAGTACAAGGAATGGGACCCCACTCCGGTAATAGCATACTCCTTCGCCTTATTCTTCGGCATTATGATGGGAGACGTAGTGTATGCCGCCCTCCTCATGTTGTTTGCTCGCTTCGGCCTGCGACTTCTAGTTGATGACCCCCAGTCCGAAGGCTTCAAGCTATTCCAAAGGATAATTTATATAAGCGGCGGCGTTGGTTTGGTCATTGGTCTGCTTACGGGAAACTATCTGGGCAATTTCTACGAGTTCTTTGGAATCGAAAGCCTAACACTTGTCACACTAGTCAAGTTTTGGCTTTCAAGCCCCGTGCACTTCATAGGACTCGCTTTGATAATAGGTCTGGTCCATGTGAACATCGCTCACGTGCTCGCACTTATTAAAGGAAGAAGGGAAAGACAGAAGGCGATAGTTCCCAACAAAGTCGGGCTATTTCTACTTGAGATCGGCGCCATACCCTGGATTATGCATCATATACTGGGCATGAATCTTCCCTTGCTGACTGAGCAAATGTATCCCATCCTGTTATATGTTGCGATTCTGGGCGTAGTATTGATCGTCGCCTCTTCCATTATGGAGAAGGGTGCTTTCCTGGGTAGTATCTTCTGGCTATTCGATATCACCGGCATACTGGGCGACGTTATGTCATATGCCAGGCTGGCAGGTGTGGGGCTGGCCACATATTATCTGGCATACTGCTTCAACTTGATTGCAGAGTTATTACGCGGAATGATGCCTGCCGGAGTAGTCCAGATTATCCTCGGCAGCTTAATATTCGTACTGGTCTTGCTTGCTGGACACGTACTCAACTTGGCTCTCAGCGGCATAACATGTTTCGTACACTCCCTCAGGCTGTGTTTCGTGGAGTTCTTGTTCAAGTTTTTTGAAGGAGGCGGCCGGGCATACAGCCCATTTCGGTTGAGGCCTCGACCTGTATCTGTCAAAGTATGAGCACAGAAAGAATATTTTTAACTAACGGAGGTGTAAGATGTTAATTAGTGCCGAAGCCCTGGCAGTCGTCGGAGGTGCCATAGCATTAGCCGGCGGCCTGGCAGGGTCCTCAATAGGCATCGGTATCGCTGGTTCGGCCGGCGCAGCTACGCTGTCCGAGGAACCGGGACAGCTCAGAAATGTCATCCTACTGGCGTCGCTGCCGATGACACAGACCTTTTATGGCCTCATAACACTGATACTTGTCTTAACGACAGTACTTGACAAACTCGGTACTATGACCGACGGCGGCGGTCTGGGTCTGGCGGTATTGGGCATCGGCATCATAACTGGCGCTGCTGAAGCATTCTCGGGAGCTT
>CAYYUO010000015.1:0-17419 GCA_964474965.1 uncultured Dehalococcoidales bacterium | reverse complement strand
GGATACCAGAGTCAGGCTGGAAATAGTGTAATTAGGATTGCTAACAGCCAATACCCAGGGTTTGTCAATCCCAAATTATGCACACAGCCGGGGGCGCATTTTTCGAGGAGGCGGGGAGTTCTTTTGAAAGGGATTTTTAATCCCTGAGAGCAATTTCTACCTTCATCAAATATAATCTTTAAGTCCCTGCAGGGTTGCGATGCCATTTTCTGGAGAATCTATAATACAGCCTTCTTTTATCCCTCAGCCTGCTGCCCCGATAAAGCCACCCGATTTAGAAAGACCAAGCCCTGGTTGGCCAAAATGAAGTTACCCATACCCAACAGCCACCCTAACGAGTAAAAGTTTTCCTAAAAATTGTATTTGACAGACTAATAAAATGTGGTAAATTGTATTCAGATTTGTTTAGGATTTAAGTTGGGTGCACCTCGAAGTTATCAAACAGAAGGAGTCATCTTAAAACAAACCAAGCTGGGCGAATTCGATAAGATTGTAACTATTTATACTCCAGAACTTGGCAAGTTAAGAGCGGTAGCTAAGGGAGCTTGTCGCCCCAAGAGCAAATTGGGTGGCAATGTAGAACCATTGACGCATAGCTTGATGTTGCTAGCTAAAGGGCGTAATCTCGATATTGTTACCCAAAGTCAAACGATAAATGGTTTCCTGGCTTTGAAAAGTGATTTATGGCGCATGGCTTGTGGCCTTTACATCTTAGAGCTTATTGATTCTTTCACTATTGAGGGCGGTGAGAATCGTCCTTTGTTTGATTTATTACTGGAGATCTTAAACCAATTGAGCGAGCCGGACAGCAACGAGGCTACATTGCGTTATTTTGAGCTACACCTTCTTCACCATCTTGGTTACCGTCCCCAGTTGCGCCGATGTGTTAACTGTGATTCGCCCCTCAAGCCGGTAGTCAATTTTTTCAGCCCCGGCAAGGGCGGGCTCCTGTGTCCCAATTGTAATTCTGAAGAAAATCACCGTTACGAGCAAATTGAAGCGATTTCCTTAAAACCCTCTCTTCCCCTTTCGGTCGGGGCTTTGAAGGTTCTTCGTTTGTGGCAAAGCTGTGACTATGCTACTGCAAAGCGGGTCAGAGTAAAACCGGATTTGTCCCGGGAGTTAGAACAAGTATTACACGAGTATATAAGATACATTTTGCAGCGAGAGCTTAAATCACTGACCTGGCTAAAAGAGTTAAAAAAGGGAATTGCTGCCGTATAACCCAGCACTTGACAATCATATCGGAGGGGATTAAAATCGCTGGACGCTTAACAGCGGTGGGATAACGAAGTAATATGAATGGAGAGTGCCTAGCATTCTAAGTTAACCTTCAAGTTTAGTTGCTCCTCGATCTGGAGCTCCCCTTTTTCAACCTAAGTCCATTGATTCATTGAAATGATAACAAAATCGGCTCGGTATCGAAGATAAGATAATGTATATAGTAATAGCAGGCCTAAGTACTATAGGGAAGAATTTGGCGGATCTCCTTATTAAAGAAGGGAATGAAGTACTGGTTATAGAGCGGGACCCTGCGAAATGTGTTGAAATAGCAGAGGGTTCCGAGTGTATGGTGATCACAGGAGATGCTGGCCAGAAATCTACCCTCGAAGAAGCAAGAGTTAGAAATGCCCATGCCTTTGTAGCTGCAGCCGGCGATGACTCGGAAAATTTAATGCTTTGCATGATAGCCAAGGAAATTGGGACAAAAACGGTGATTTCCATTGTAGACGATGCAGAGCATACAGAAACCTTCAGGCAGGCTGGGATTAATTTACAAGTTAACCCAGACATAGTAGCAGCCAAGCACATCCATCGCCTGATTTCACATCCTTATGTAAAGGACTTTCTCTCTTTCGAAGGGGCAGAGATCTTCGAAATAGAGATTGAGGAGGGCATGAAATGTGTCGGGCGAAGTGTTTCTGATTTAGCAACCCCGAACGGTATAAAGGTCCTCGTTGTACAAAGAGGGGGAAAATATCTGGATGAGGATAAAGAGATACAGCCTGAAGATTGGCTGACACTCATTGTGAATCGGGAATCTGCCAAAAAGGGGACCGAATTCATGAATAGATGGTTCGCCAAAGGGTAAGATTAACCCTACACATCATTGGCTCGTTTCTAAAGTACTTCGCCTTAGCCTATATCGTTCCTCTGGTAATCGCTCTTTACTATGGCGAGGACTGGTGGATTTTCTTATATTCGCTATTAGCCACTTTAGCTATCGGGCTACTTCTCGAATTTGGTTTTAGAACCACCAAGGAAATAGAGCGTGCCGATGGTTTTACCATAGTGGCTTTCACCTGGCTTCTAATCCCCCTCCTTGGCACACTCCCTTATGTATTTCTGGGGTTGGGTTTTCTCGATGCCTTTTTCGAGACCATGTCAGGCTTCACTACCACCGGGGCTACTATACTAAAGGTGGTAGAAGAATTACCCAAGAGCGCTCTCTTATGGCGTAGCCTTACTCAATGGTTGGGTGGGATGGGGGTTATTCTTCTCTTTATTTCTATCTTGCCCAGACTGGGGGTAGGAGGCTCCCAGCTCTTTGACCGGGAGTTTCCCGGACCATTGCCCGAAAGGCTGCGCCCCAGATTCAGAACTACAGCAAGGCTTCTCTGGACAATCTACGTGGGTTTGACTGTTGCTCAGATAGCGCTACTTCATTTTCTGGCCAGGCTCGAGCTCTTTGACTCGATTTGCATCTCCTTCGCAACTATGCCTACTGGCGGATTTACCCCCACCACGGCAAGTATTGGAGCTTATGCTAACCCCTTAGCTGAGTATATTATTATGTTCTTCATGTTCTTAGCAGGCATGAACTTCATAGTTCACTATCAGGTTTTACGAGGGAACTGGAAAGCAATTAAAAACGAGGAATTCAGGCTCTACTTGATTATTCTGGCGGTCGCTATCTTTCTATTAATACTTTCGCAAGGCTTTAACTCATATAGAGAGGGAATGTTTCAGGCAATCTCAATCATGACTACCACAGGCTTTGTCACTGCTGATTTCGGTTCCTGGCACTCTGGCGCCAGAATAGTGCTTCTGGCTTTGATGTTCATCGGAGCGTGTGGTGGCTCTACTGGTGGGGCAATAAAAGTAGTACGGTTTTTAACCCTGATAAAACATGTGAGGGTAATGATGAGGAAGGCTATTTTCCCGAAAGCTGTGATTCCAGTGAAACTAAACCAAAAACCCCTCCCGGAGGGAATAATCCGAGATATAATCTCTTTCCTCTTCCTCTATATTATTGTTGCCGTTGTAGCTTCATTAGTGCTTTGTTTCCTGGGGCTTAATTTAGAGACAGCAATTTCAGGAGTAGCTGCTACTTTGGGGAATGTGGGGCCTGGTTTAGGTGGAGTAGGTCCCAGTTCGAACTATGCCCTGCTTCCTGGCGCAGCCAAGTTCATCTTGATCATCTGTATGTGGTTGGGGCGGTTAGAACTGTTTACAGTTATTATGATATTTTCTCCTCGCTTCTGGAAAGGCTAATCAAGCTACAGTAGAAGTTCAAAGGCGGTTTGGGCTATACTTTCAATAGGTTTATGGTCAAGGTTGCTTTTCAAGGAGAAAGAGGCGCTTTCAGCGAGGATGCTGCGGCAAAGCTTTTTGGTGGGGACATTGATTTTTTGCCGTGTGTCCGGCTGAAAGAGGTTTTTGAACTTGTGTCGCAGGATAAGGTTGAATTTGGGGTAGTTCCCGTGGAGAACTCTCAAGCCGGCAGTATCAACGAGACCTACGATTTGTTATTGGCGTATCCTCTCAATATATTTGCTGAAGTTATTCTCAAAGTAAGCCATTGCCTGATGGCTTTGCCAGGGGAAAAACTGGCTGGTATAACAACGATTTACTCCCACCCCCAAGCTTTAGCTCAATGTGCTGAATTTTTAAGCAAACTGAATGTCGAAATTATGTCCAGCTATGATACCGCGGGCAGTGCCAAAATGATAAAAGAGAAAAAGTTGAGGAACTGTGCTGCCATAGCTAGCAAAAAGGCTGCCTCTATTTATGGGCTGGAGATTCTGGCACCGGAAATTGAGACGAGTGTCAATAATTACACCAAATTCGCGGCTATCTCAAAGCAGAAAGCTAAACCCGCGAAGAAAAATAAAACCTCTATTGTTTTTGCTTCTGAACACAAGCCTGGAGCTCTATACAGGATTTTGGGTATCTTCGCCACCAGAAATATAAATCTAACAAAACTGGAGTCCAGACCAAGCCGGACTAAGGCCTGGGAATATGTTTTTTACGCTGATTTCGAGGGCCACTTAGATGGCAAAGTTTACCAGGAAGCTATAAGAGAGTTACAGAAAGAGGCTACTTTCGTTAAGATACTTGGCTCCTATCCTCAAGCTACCTAAAGTCGTCTAGCAACCCGAATCGTCATTGCGAGCGAAGCGTGGCAATCTCAGGAGATTGCTTCCGTGAGTTCTCTCTCTTGCAGCCAAGATGCCTCGCAATAACATGTAGTGATCGGTAAGTAATCTGCCTTTTTCAATCCTGTTCAGTCTGGAGATTCCCTTCCAGTTCTCATTCTGGTAAAAGGCTAAGTTGCTTTTCTGACCACGAAGAATAGCGGAATTGAGATTAGCTCCATGACGATGGCAAACAGGATTAAGTGGTTGATAGAAAGCTCATAGAGCAGCCCCATCAGGGCGCCTCCCAAAAGCCAGCCGGCTCCGTACATCGTATAGAAGACTCCATAGGCAAATCCTCTTCGTTCTATAGGCGTCAGGTCGGCGACGGCGGCACGCATAATCGTTTCCTGAATCCCCATTACCACACCCCACAATACCATGCCTATTAGCACCGAGCTGTAGCTGGTGGAAAAGGCAAAGAAGGGAATGGGCAAGGTCAACAAAGGAACCGCTAATAGCGATGTAAGCCCAATTCTATCGTATGTTTTGCCCACGACAAGAGCTGCCAGGGCATCCACACCCATAGCAATCGCATACATTATGGGGATTTGAGCATCCGGGACGATACCTTGGGCATGGAGATGGTAGGAAATTAACTGAAAATTGGCAAATCCGGCCACAGAAAACAAAGTAAAAACAGTATAGAGCCAGAAAACTCTGGGGAGTTTACCTTGGATGTCTTGTCTGCTTGCTTCCTCTGGAGTTTCAAGTTTCTGTGGTGAAGGGACTTTCTTCCTGGCTATGGCTAGAACAGCCAGGGTTAGCAAAGCAGGTATCCATAACAGGGTAAAGCCTTCACGATAGTCGCCGTGGAAAAGGAGAACAAGGGAAAAGACAATGGGACCAATGACAGCGCCAATCTGGTCCAACGCCTCGTGAACGGCAAACCCCCAGCCCCTCCCCACCTCTTTTGTGGCATAGGAAAGCATGGTATCCCTTGCTGGACTTCTTATTGCCTTCCCCATCCGTTCCAAAATGATAAGCACGGCAGCAAGTTGCCAATAGCCAGCGAATGCCAGCAAGGGAATGGAAAGGAGCAGTCCATAACCGACAAATGTCAAAAGCCAATATGCCTTGGTGCGATCGGCAACATAGCCAGAAGCTAGGCGCAGACCATAGCCAACGAATTCGCCGATGCCAGCTACCAAACCAACAACACTGGGACTCGCCCCCAGCGTATACCCCAGATAAGGGCCGGTAACGCTTCTAGCCCCTTCGTAGGTTATATCCCCGAATAAACTGACAATCCCCAGGAGAATGATGAAATACACGACAAATCTCTTTGTATTTTTGAATTACTGTTTGCCCAACTGTCTTGTTTTGGCTGTAAGGAGAGGCGCTGTACGTTCTCAATAAAATTTGGCAACTGTGCTATAACTTTGCCCTTAGCTTCCGGTATGTGCCACTCACGGCTTCCGATACGACTTTGGTATCAGACAACACCGGCATAAAGTTAGTGTCGCCTTGCCACCTGGGGACTATATGAGTATGGAGGTGCTTCGCTATCCCGGCTCCGGCAACTTTGCCCAAATTTAAGCCGATATTGAAGCCAGTTGGCTCCATTACCTCTTTTAGAAATCCTAAGCTCTTCTTGATAATGTCGAAGTGCTCCTTTGCTTCCTCATCAGTTAAATCCTGTAAATTTGCTATATGCCGATAGGGGGCAACCATTAAATGCCCTGGATTATAGGGGAAGGCGTTCAGGATTATAAAATTGTGTTGACCACGATAAAGGATAAAATTTGCCTCATCGTTGTTTTCCCGGGGTTTCTGGCATAAGATACAGCCGCTTTCTGGGGCTCTTTGTATATATTCTATTCGCCATGGTGCCCAAAGATATTCCATTAAACCTATATAGTATGCTGATTCTGGGTTAAGTGCAATAGGATTCTTAGTTTGAGATGAAAAATTCTGGACATGGCAAAATGAGTTGACTATGGTATTTAGCTAAGAATAAAATACTAGGGGGTTAATATGCTTGAAGTCTTGACCCAAAAGCTGACCGGTGTATTCGCTAAGCTTGGCAGGAAAGGCAAGCTTAGCGAAGGGGACATCGACGATGCTTTACGCCAGGTACGGCTGGCGCTTTTGGAAGCAGATGTAAATTTTAAGGTGGTCAAGGAATTCTTGTCCAAGGTGCGAGAGCGTGCTCTTGGCTCTGAAGTATTGCGCAGCCTAACACCAGCCCAGCAGATTATCAAAATTGTCAATGAAGAATTAATTGCTATCTTAGGTGGAGAGCCCAGCCATTTAGCTTCGGTTACCGGCTTACCTGCGGTCGCCTTGCTTGTAGGATTGCAGGGCTCCGGTAAGACCACTACGGCGGTGAAGCTAGCTCTTCAGCTCAAACATCTCGGGCAGCGTCCTTTATTAGTAGCTGCTGATACTCGCCGACCTGCTGCTATTGAACAACTCCAATTACTGGGTGAGCAACACGATATCCCAGTATATAGTGAGGATGCTAAGGTAGCGTCAACAACAATTTGCCAGCATGCTTTAAAGCAAGCTAAAGAAAGGGGAGCGACCTGGGTTATAGTAGATACTCAGGGACGCCTACACATTGACGAAGCCCTGATGAAAGAATTGGCTGATATTCAATCCCTGATACAGCCTTCTGAGGTACTGCTTACGGTAGACGCTATGATTGGGCAGGATGCCGTGAGAGTGGCTCAAGAATTCCACGGCCGAATCGGGCTCACGGGACTCATCCTGACCAAGATGGATGGAGATGCCCGAGGTGGAGCTGCCCTTTCTATTAGATTTGTCACCGGGGTGCCCATAAAATACCTGGGCACTGGTGAGAAGATGGATGCCTTGGAAGTATTTTATCCCGACCGTCTAGCGTCTCGCATTTTAGGTATGGGAGATATGCTCACTTTCATCGAACGAGCTGAGACAACCCTTGACCAGCAACAGACCAAAAAATGGGAAAGAAAAATGCGCACCGGGGGTTTCGACCTTGAGGACCTCCTCAGTCAAATGCGTCAAATTCACAAGATGGGTTCTTTAGGGGGGCTGGTGGAAATGATACCGGGTTTCTCCAAATTCGCTTCCCATTTGCCAGATGCCGAAGGGGAGAAACAGTTAAAAAAGATAGAAGCCATTATCCTGTCTATGACTTACGAGGAAAGGCGTAATCCAACCATTATTGATGGCAGACGTCGAAGCCGTATTGCACGAGGAAGTGGCACCACGCCCAAGGATGTTAATCAACTCCTTAATCAGTTTCGCGAGATGCAAAAGTTGACTAAGTCAATAACGCGCGGCAGGGTACCTAAAAAAATTGGTACTATGTTTGATATGCCCTTAAGGTGAAACCTGCTTGCGCTAAAGCTTCAGCGAAGGCAAGTCAGTCTAGATAGCCTTTGAGCTTTCGACTGCGGGTGGGGTGACGTAACTTGCGTAGAGCCTTACCTTCAATCTGTCGTATTCTTTCGCGAGTTACATCGAATTCTCTACCCACCTCTTCCAGAGTTCGCGCATGTCCATCTTTTAGGCCAAATCTAAGCTGCAGCACCTTTTTTTCGCGCTCGGTAAGTTCATCAAGCACTTTGTCTATTTGTTCTTTGAGTAGCTGTTGTGAAGTGGCTTCGGTTGGTGCTAAACTGGCGTGGTCTTCAACAAGGTCACCTAGACGGCTATCGGCATCTTCGCCGATGGGCATGTCCAACGATATTGGTTCACGGAAAAACAAAGCCATAACCCCTTCTACCTTTTCTGGGGATATATTTAGGCGGTTGCCAATTTCTTCGTAACTTGGTTCGCGTCCAAGTTCTTGAATTAACTGCCGGGTTGTGCGCAATAGCTTGTTAATTGTTTCTACCATGTGTACCGGAATGCGAATGGCACGAGATTGGTCAGCTATAGATCGAGTGATACCTTGCCTGATCCACCAGGTGGCGTAGGTACTGAACTTATAGCCTTTTCTATACTGGAACTTATCTACAGCTCGGATAAGGCCAATATTCCCCTCCTGAATAAGCTCAAGTAGGGGCATACCATGGCCGATGTATTTCTTGGCTATGCTCACCACCAGACGTAGGTTTGCTTCGGTGAGGTGCCTTTCTGATGCTTTTGCTTCAGTCTTTATCTGCTCAAAGTAAGCTTTGAACTCATTGCTATGAGAATCGATTCGAGCCAAAAATCTATCGTCAGTCGGGAGAGTCTTTAGTTCTTGCCATGAATTTTTATCTCTGGCTAGGAGCTCCAGCAATTGCGGAGGCAGAAGTTGACTGTTTATGGAAAGATTTACTATAGCATCTTCAGCCGCAGTGGTTCCTTTGTCTATTCCCTTAGCGATTGCCGCTATTAACGATGGGTCTATAACAGCATCAATGGCGGAGCGAAATTTAGGATCCTTGATCGTCTCCACTACATTGCTGGAGGGATTGATGCCAATATGCTCTTCTATAATCTGAACAATAGGGTATGACTTGGATAATTGAGAAAGAACGTGAATAACTATGTCAACGGATGAGGGGAATTTCTTATATCTCCTGAAATGGTTGTCTTCGATCCTTTCCAGATTTCTGCCCAGCTCTATCCTCCGGCATAGTAACTTCTCTTCATGGACATTGAGAAGTGGTACTCTGCCGATTTCCTGAAGATACATACGAGCTGAGTCATCAATTACCTCATATTCCCCTAGTGGCGGCGGAGGCTTGATTTCTTCAGTTTCTTCGGCAGGGAATTTTTCGCCTTCCTCTTTTTCTTCGACTTCCTCGGCTAAGGTACTGACATCCTCAGTTTCAGCGTCATCGCTAAGTAAGCTTTCAGCCTCTTCCTCATCACTATCCATGTTGATGTCTTCTTCTTTCATTGAACCCATGGTTTTTTTCCTTTTTTAACAAAGATGTCCTGAAGTTGTTGCCCGGATTTTATTCCTTGCTCCTCCAGTTTGGACAACTCTGAGCCTATACCACCCTTTTCCCGCTCGACCTCAAGCATCGCCTCTTTCTCGGTTTCTAATCTCCGGGATAACTTTTCTTGTAGACGAAGAATATAATCGGCTAAAGCAAAGTGTCGTGTTCGCTCGCTCTCCCCTATGGCTGGCGGGAAAATTTTATTAACCAAGTAGTATAAATGTTCTAATAGACTAGTGTCAAGTTTACTTTCAAGTTCCGAGGTATCAGAGTAATGCTGCCATTTGACAAAGACCTCCCGATTTTCCGTGGATTCGAAGTGTTCCGGTGATAGCTCCTGAGCCGAAGGACGAAGTTCTGGGTACTGCATGAGAAGTGCCAGGCAATCCTCTTCAACAGGGCTGGATACAAACTGGCGGGCAAGGCGAGACTGTTCTGTTGGCTTGCCAAGTTGAGGCCTTTTCCGACCGGCTTTTGATTCCCATAAAGCGGCTTTTATAGCGGACTCTTCGATTTTTAATTCACGTGCCAGTTTCTTCAGGTAGTGGGATTGTTGTACAGGGTCTTTTATTTCATAAATTGATGGCAGGAGTTTTTGCACAGCCAGGGACTTGTCTCTGGCTTTATTGATATCAACCTTGCTTACCACAGATTGAAAGGCGAAGTCCATAATAGGCATAGCTTGTTCCACCAGTTTCTGCCAGAGAGCAGTGTCCTCTCTTATTACTTCATCCGGGTCTTTGCCTGGAGGTAATAAAATGACATTTGCTTCAGCGTTGGAGTAAGCTAATATCGCTTTGCCTCGCAAGGTAGCTTCTTCTCCGGCAAGATCGGCATCGAGTGCCAGGTTTATGTTATTAGTCAATCTTTTAACGCCTTCTACTTGCTTCTCGGTTAAAGAAGTTCCCATTGAGCCAACTACATTTTGCCAGTCGTGTTGGTGAGCAGTGAGAACATCCATGTAGCCTTCCACGATTATTACCAAGTTTTTCTTTTTAATGGCAGATTTAGCCTTATCAATGCCATACAAGATGCTACTCTTATCGAAAATCGATGTCTGGGGGGAATTGATATATTTAGGCAGGGAGTCATCCAGAACTCTGGCTCCGAAACCAGTGACTCGACCCTGGATATCACATATAGGAAACATCAGGCGGTTGCGAAATCGATCGTAACTACCTCCTTCCTCTTTCTCGATTATTAGACCAGCTTCTACCAGCTCCTTTTCTGTATAACCTTTACCCAGCAGGTAATTCTTGAGGGTTTCCCAGGCATCAGGACTGAAACCGAGACGGAACTCTTCGATAGTCTCAGTCGTGACCTTTCTTTTTGCCAGATAGTCTCTCGCTGCTTCTCCTGCCTTAGTGCTCGAAAGTAGATGGTGATAGTATTCAGTAGCTGCCTCATTAATCTGGAATAATTTCTCCTTCTTTTCATCCTCGACCTTGCTTGACGCCTCACGAGGGCTTAAAATTATGCCCCCCCTTTGCGCTAAAAGACGAAGAGCCTGGCCAAAATCAATGCCCTCCTTTTTCATAATGAAAGAGAAGATATCACCGCCAGTTCCACAGGCGCCAAAGCAATGCCAGCTCTGTTGCTCAGGAAAAACAAAAAACGAAGGGTGTTTCTCACTGTGGAATGGGCATAAGCCTTTGAAGTTACGCCCTGCTTTTTGCAGAGTAACATACTCAGAGACAATCTCTACTATATCTAATCTCTGCTTTACTTCCGTGATCACGCTCATTGAGATATTTCTTCAGCCAATCTTAGCGCATATTGATCGGTCATTCCAGCAATGTAATCAATGACTTTGCGCTCCTTGTTATCCGGCAAAGAGGCAAATTCTCGAGGTAATCCATCCTCGTGCTTCAGGAAATGAGAATATAACAGACGCAATACCTCTCCCGCCTTTACTGCCTCCTCTCCAGCTAAGCTGGGATAATATACTTTGTCAAATAGAAACTGGCGGAGTATGTTAGTTGCTCTGAGGACTTCAGGGCTCATGCCTATAGTTGGCTTGGGTAAATCGCCATTGCCACTAACTGGCCAGGAGCAGTCAATGATATCACAAACCAGGGTATTAATTCGCTGTGAATGCGTATGTCCCAGAGTTGATACTACCGACTTGGGCAAATCATTCTGGGAGATAATGCCAGCTCTTATGGCATCTTCGACGTCGTGGTTAACATAGGCCACGATATCGGCTATCTTGCATATTTGGCCCTCTAAAGTATTGGCATCTCCCCATCCCTCTCCCAAGATCTCAGCTTGTCCCTTGGAATGATTGAGGATACCATCTCGCACTTCCCAGGTAAGATTTAGCCCCTGCCCTTCCTTTTCCAACAAATCAACCACTCGTAAGCTTTGTTCATTATGCCTGAAGCCACCGTGGTACAACTCGTTCAGGACCTCTTCGCCTATATGACCGAAAGGCGTATGCCCTAAATCATGTCCGAGAGCGATAGCCTCCGCGAGGTCTTCATTGAGATTTAGAGCTCGAGCTATAGTCCTGGCTATCTGGGATACTTCCAGAGTGTGAGTAAGCCGGGTGACATAATGGTCCCCCAGGGGAGCAATAAAAACCTGTGTCTTGTGTTTTAGCCGACGGAAGGCCTTAGAATAGATGATACGGTCACGGTCACGTTGGAAACTGGTCCTTATAGGGCATGGCTCTTCCCGCTTCAACCGACCACGACTGAACTTACTCTTAGCGGCATAAGGAGAAAGAGCTTCTTCCTTCTTCTCCGTCTGCTCACGTATATTAGGTTTGTTAACCATGGAATCACTGTAATATAGTAAGTCAAGGCAAAAATCCTTAATTTATCGCAGCAGCACCTTCATGTCCTCACACACGTTTTCTTTTGATTTTTGCCTTCATTCTGTTTTCCACCTCTGCGATATTTAACCTCGTCGACAGCACCACATCCGGGTTCAAAGACATCGAATCTATGCCGCACTCAACTAAAAAGTCGGCAAATTCCGGAAAATCACTCGGCGCCTGACCGCATATCCCTACTTTTCTCCTTGGTTTGTGATTGTGTGCCGCATCTATGACTTGCTTCACCAACCTCTTCACCGCTTCATTCCTTTCATCAAATATGTGTGCCACAAGCTCGGAATCTCTATCCAAACCGAGAGTTAATTGCGTTAAATCGTTCGACCCTATGCTGAACCCATCAAAAACACCGGCGAATTCCTCAGCCAAAACCACATTGGATGGTATCTCGCACATCACATACACTTCCAAACCATTTTCCCCTTGCCTTAAGCCAAACTCTTCCATGGCTTTTATTACCTTCCTCCCTTCTTCCGGCGTCCGGCAAAAAGGAACCATCACCTTCACATTGGTCAACCCCATCTCATCCCTTACTTTCTTTATCGCTTCGCATTCTAAACCAAAGGCAGGCTTAAACTTCTCATCGTAATAGCGAGACGCCCCCCTCCACCCTATCATGGGATTACTTTCCTCCGGCTCGTAACGATACCCCCCGATTAAATTGGCATATTCATTTGTCTTAAAGTCAGAAAACCGAACGATGACCTCGTTGGGATAAAACCCCGCCGCTATTTTCGCTATCCCCATGGCCAAGTTGTCAATGAAAAACTCCCTTTTATCCTCATATGACGCGCTCTTCTTATCTATCTCTTCAATCACCTTTGCCAATTTCTTGTCATTACTCGCTGCTTTTTTCAACTCATCATATTCTATCAGCGCCATAGGATGTATGCCGATGTAAGAGTTGATGATGAACTCTTCCCGAGCCAAACCCACGCCGTCATTGGGAATTTGACTTTGAATAAACGCACCATCGGGAATGCCAAAGTTCATCATTATCCTGGTGTCGGGTCTGGGGATCTTAGTTACTTCTACCTCATCGACTCTGTATTTCAATTTTCCTTCATATATCCTGCCCTCACCTTGCGAACAATCTATCGTGACCTCTTTTATCTCCTTCAAGACCTCCGTCCCCTTGCCGGTGCTAATTACACAGGGTACCCCAAGCTCACGACTCACGATAGCTGCATGGCATGTCCTTCCACCCTTGTTTGTAACTATGCCACTGGCAATCTTCATTATTGGCTGCCAGTCGGGGTCTGTCATATCAGTGACCAAAACTTGACCCCTCTTGAATTTGTTAATTTCACTACTATCTTCTATCACATTCACCTCGCCCTGCCCTATCTTTGTACCCACTGCTTCCCCTCTGAGCAGTAACTTCCCCTTTTCTTCAAGCACATAAGTCCTGAGCGAAGCTAAGTCCATTTGTGAATGCACTGTCTCTGGCCTGGCCTGGACTATGAAAAGTTCCCCGGTTACTCCATCCTTTGCCCATTCGATATCCACTGGCCTACCATAGTGGTCTTCTATAATGCAGGCCCACCTTGCAAGAACCAAGATTTCATCGTCACCCAATACAAACTTCCTTTGGTTCTCTAGTTTGACTTCTTTTTGCTCCGTTCCAGCTCCATCTCTCTTGTAGACCAATTTCTTCTCCTTCGTCCCCAGCTTCTTTTCCACAATGGGTCTGAACCCTTCCTTTAGAGTGGGCTTGAAAACGTAAAACTGGTCTGGATTAACAATTCCCTGTACCACATTCTCTCCCAGCCCATAGGCAGCAGTTATGTAGACCACATCCCTGAAGCCTGATTCTGTGTCTATGGAAAATATGACACCGGAGCAGGCTAAATCAGAGCGGACCATCTTTTGCACCCCTATGGAGAGGTAAACGCTGAGATGGTCAAAACCATTATCCACCCGGTAGGAGATCGCCCGGTTCGTGAACAAAGATGCAAAGCAGTCCATGACCTTTTCCAAGAGGTCAATTTCTCCACGCACGTTCAAATAACTCGTTTGCTGTCCCGCAAATGAGGCTGTAGGCAAATCTTCGGCAGTAGCACTGCTTCTCACAGCAACATCGACGTTCTTTCCAAATCTCTCTTCCATCTTTCGATAGCAAATTCTTATCTCCTCTTCTAATTCTTTAGGGCAGGGAGAATTTGCTATCAAATTCCTTATCTTTTCGCCCCTCTTCGCCAAATTTTCCATATCTTTTGTATCCAGGTCCGCTAAAGTGTCTCTGATTTTTTGGCTTATGCCTGCTTTCTCTACCACATACTTATATGCTTCAGCAGTAATAGCAAAACCGGGGGGAATGGTTACCCCTTTCTTGCCCAGATTTCTTACCATTTCGCCAAGAGAGGCATTCTTACCGCCGACTAAAGCTACATCCTTTGCTCCAAATTCCTCAAACCATTTCACAAACTTCATAGTTCTTCCTCCGCTTTACAAAGTATTGTCATATTCACACATGCCATCTCAGCTAAATCTGCATCCTTGCTTACAGGCAGTTAAACTAAAAAACAAAGCCAAATTATATCATGTTTCAGCAAGGCTAAAACAAGAGAGATTTTTGCCTCTCCTGCCTGGCCCTACTGCGGTCAGCCTATCCTCCCGCCATCTGCTGCAGCGCAATTTTAATCTTCTCTTCTAAGCTTAGCTCCTCAGAATCTGGAAGCTTAGAGATAGCTTTGGTGGCTTCCGTTAAAGAGTAGCCCAAGCCAGTTAAAGCAGCTATGACATCGGCACTCTCCGGGGCTAAGGGCAGGGCTACCTCTTTCCATTCCTTTTCCAACTTGCCTCTGAGTTCAACGACAAGGCGGCTGGCCATTTTTTTACCGATGCCAGGCGCTTGGCTGATGAGGTCGCTATCGCCGCTGGTTATAGCCATGACAAGTTGCTCAGGATTCAAAGCCGAGAGTAGGGCTAAAGCCACCTTAGAGCCAACTCCTGAGACGGAAATAAGGTTTTTGAACAAAGCTAATTCCTCGCTTGAGGCAAAACCGTAAAGAGAAATATTATCCTCTCTCACATGGAGATGGGTATAGAGGGAGACCTTGCCTTTAACAGCTCCTAATTGGCTTAAAGTTGAGCCGGAGACATATACCCGAAAACCTACTCCGCCGACATTAATGATAATGGAGTCGTTACCACGAGATTCCAGTATGCCTTCTAACGTAGCTATCATTTCGGCGTATGTTCAGTGAGCCATTGGTTAAGGCGTCTCTGCTGAATGTGGCACATAGCTACAGCCAGGGCATCAGCAGCATCGCTAGGCTGAGGTAGCTCAGAGAGCCTGAGCTGGACTCTTACCATTTCTTGAACCTGTTGTTTATCGCTTTGCCCATAGCTGGTTATTTGCTGCTTTATCTTGGCTGGTGAGTAATAGTAGACGGGCAATCCCTGGTTGACCGCTGCCAGGATAGCTATAGCTTGTGCTCTGCCAATAGCGAACGCTGACTTCACGTTGTGGCCGATAAAGGGCTCTTCAATGGCTACTTCGCTTGGTTTATGCTTGGCGATAATTTTGCTTAATTCATTGTAGAGAGAGCGCAGTCTTTCCTCCATAGGAAGCCGGGATGGGAGATTGATTACTCCGCAATCTACCATATGCATTTCTTCCTCGCCATCTACTACACCGTAGCCTAAATTTATAGTGCCAGGGTCAACGCCTAGAATGCACATGTTAGGTTCAACTGCGCAGCTTTTCTAAAGTAGCCTCAGAAAAATCGATATTGGAGAAAACATGCTGTACATCGTCTAATCCTTCCAGCTCGTCGAGGAAATTCAGGGCCTGAACTGCTTTATTTTCCTCCAGCAACACTGTAGTTTGAGGCGTTAGCGAGAGCTCCGCCGAAATCACATGTTCGTTCTCTTCAATAACCTTTCTTACTTTTTCTAAATCCTGAGGTTGCGTGTAAATTTCCACATAATCCTTTTCGGTCTTAACATCTTCAGCCCCGGCATCGATAGCTCGTAGCGCTATTTCTTCGGCATCTGAGGCATTGCTTTCTACAGTGATCACTCCTCTACTCTCAAAGAGCCAGGAGACACAACCACTCTCACCAAGATTACTACCGTGACGGGTGAAGAGACGGCGCACATCCTGAATGGTGCGATTACGGTTATCGGTCAAGGCTTCCACCAAAACTGCTATCCCGCTTGGCCCATAGCCTTCGAGTTTCATCTCAATTAAGGCAGCTTCCCCGGCTTCACCACTACCCCGCTTTATGGCTCTCTCGATATTCTCCAAAGGCATGTTATTATCACGGGCTTTCTGTACTGCTAAACGTAACTGGAAATTACTTTCTGAATTAGCTCCACCTTGTCGCACTGCAACTATGATTTCCCGGGCAAGCTTGGTAAATAACTGCCCGCGCTTGGCATCAGCCACTCCCTTCTGCCGCTTAATCTGTGACCACTTAGAATGTCCTGACATTGCTATCTTTTATATCATTTTATCACCGCAACTCCTAAAAGGGAAAGCAGATATTATGTCGCAAACAACTTGATGGCATCGGCACTATCATGCTAGGTTTATGATAGCGGGTAAGTCCTGTGTTAAGTGTGTCACCGGAAAGTGGCATAAACTAACTGTAAGCTAGTCGCGCGCAGGGGCCGCTTTTTTCATTTCCCAAAATCTCGTATCAAGCTTTACCACACACAGTTACATTTAATTCTTCTACAATCCATCCCTAGCTTTGCCCACATTGCTTTAATTGCTTTTAAAGCACTCTATAATAACTGGCGAAATTCTTCACGGCTCATCTCTGCATCTCGTAGGATCTTAGACAAAATACCAGAGCCTAAATCCTCACCTTTGTGCACTGGCACTACGGTAGCTCTCCCATCAGCATGCCTCATATAAATATGGCTACCTCGCTGACGGACTATTTCAAAATCTGCCTTTTGTAGAGTACGAACTACTTCGCTGCCAGTTAGGTGAGGTAATCGGCTCATAGAGCTACCTTTTGGACACCTATAAGTTGTAGTTGTTCAGGAGCCAGATCGCCTTCTACTTCCAGGCACAATTGGATAGCTTCTTTTATGCGCTCCATAAGTTCATCCAGAGAGCGTGCCTGAGTATGACACCCCCTAAGGGAAGGTACAGTGCCCACAAAGAGGCCCTCCTCGTCGCGCTCGATGATAACAGTAAACTCTTCTCTCATAATATCTCTCTTTTAACTACTACTTTTAGTATAGCACATGTCTATTACAATGCCTTTACCATACACAGTTGCACTTAATCTTTCTGTAGTCCATCCCTGGCTTTGCCCACATTATTTTCACTTCGTAAC
>CAYYUO010000014.1:0-17552 GCA_964474965.1 uncultured Dehalococcoidales bacterium | reverse complement strand
TTCCCGGCAGGGCTTCGAGGAGCCAGGGCTCGGCCCGGTTGATGTCTATCTTCTGGGGAGATTGTTCTTCGACTTCCCGTGGAATATAAAGCTCGATATAGCTGAGGTCGGCATCGGGTTCAATGCCGGCATCGGAAAGGAGCGTCTGCAAGGTATCACCTTCCAGTAAAGGGTATATGCCGGGGTTAGCCACAGCACCGCCGATGTAAAGCTCCCCGCTCAGCTCTGGAGGCACAGTTTGAGATAGAACGATTTCCACGGGCTGGCTTCTGCTGTGCTGCACTGCCAGCATGACGCCTCCAGTTATTGCGGCGACAACCAAAAAAACAGTTACGAGTAGGTAGAATCTATCAGCACGGCTCATGGCATAGCTCCTTTCTCAATGACCAGTGTTCTGCATAATTGTAACATCCCCTTCCTTCCACTACATTTTAAAAGAGCCTCTTCCTTTAGTAAACCAGCTTGTTGTGAAAACAGGTTTTTGACGATGCACAGCACACCCTCTTGACTTCACTATAAGCCTGCACATACAATCTGGTAATAAAACTAAATGTGCAATTAAAGGAGGACAAATGGATTGGGGCTCACCTTTTGGGCTTGCATTTTTCCTTGTGGGCTTAGGTGGCATGATCTACCTGCTCAGTAAAGCTGACGAGATAAGTAAGCGCACAAAGGCATTTGCTAAGGAAAAAGGACTGGAGAAGAAAAAGGAATAACTGCAGTCGTTTAGCAACGCGAATCGTCAGTGCTAGCCCCTCACTCAGGGTAAACTCCGCATGGCAACCTCACGGACAGCATCGGGTTTGCCAGTAAGTATACCATCAATTGCTCGCCCTATGTCTCGGTGCTAAAATTGCCATATGGCAAAAGGTTCCGGCGTAATAACCGTTAATCGCAAGGCTTACCACGACTATCATATTCAGGAAAGCCTTGAGGCAGGTATTGTTCTCAAAGGTTCCGAGATTAAATCCATCAGGGCAGGCAAGATAAATCTAAGTGATGCCTATGCCAGGCCAGAGAATGGTGAGCTTTGGCTCTATAATAGCCACATTGCCTCTTACGATGCTGCCAGCTATAACGCACATGAGCCAATCAGACCTCGCAAGCTTCTTCTGCATAGAAAAGAGATAGATATCCTTGCCAGTAAGGTAGTGCAGAAGGGTTTGACTTTAGTGCCCCTTAAGCTGTATATTAAACATGGTGTGGCTAAGGTGGAGCTGGGGGTGGCCAGAGGGAAGAGAGGTTACGATAAAAGGGAGGCTATCGCCCGTCGGGACGCGGACAGGGAAATAGAGCGGGCGCTGAAGCAAAGAAGGAGGTGATGGGAAGGTAGGCTAAAACATGGGGGCGCGTGGGTTCGACAGGGGGAGGCCTACAGAATTGCAGGCTGAGGTGCCACTCACCTCATTAAACAAGTGGCAAAAAATAACTGGCGAACCTGTTTACGCTTAATGGGTCACATCTAACCTGAACTCTCCTCGAAGTTTGGGATTAGGTGTCAGAAAAAATCGAGGTGCTCCAATCCTGATGCCGATAGGGGTTGGCTAAGAAAAATTGGCTGGTCTAGCTGGATTCGGTCAGCAGATTAAAGCTAGGCGAGATAAAAAGAGCTGACTAAGCCTGTAGGATATTCTGGCAACCTTCTTTTGGACGGGGAGTTCAACTCTCCCCCGCCTCCACCAAGAAAAATTTAAAAGCGCCAGCTTTCAACACTGGCGCTTTTTATATCTGGATGAAGTTTGGTGATAATGCAGGCCGGTTTTAAGGCAGTCTCTCCTTCTTCAATGTCTTAGTCGGTTCGAACACTTTGACACCAAACTTTTTGGCAAGCTCGTCGCATATTCTGGCTAATTTATCGTACCCTATCTCTCTGGCAAGCTGGAAAGGGCCAAGCACCGCACCGCCGCCATTAATCATCGCCTTGTCAATTTCGTCCGGACTCTTTACTACCCCTTCTTCGAGCAGTTTTGTTGCCTCGTTAACCTGGAGGGCAGTAAAGACATTGGGGTCGAAGTCCTCTTTCGCTCTGGATAAGTCTATCTCCGGTCGGCCTTTAGACCAGTCGTAAATGCCCTGCCCCGTCTTCTTCCCCATCTCGCCGGCGTCAACCTTGGCTTTGAGCCAGGTGGCTGGCTCGTGGTCGCGAGAGAGCCTGTCAGAAAAATTACGAGCGATGTGATAGCTGACATCCAGCCCTATGTAGTCCATCAGCTCGTATGGTCCCATAGGCGCACCGGCTTTTTTCATCCTGGCATCGATTTCCTCCGGGGTAGCAACGCCCTTTTCTAGCATGAGGCCGAGCAGGATTTGAGTCGGCGCGGTGATTCGATTATAGATAAATCCAGGGGAATCCTTCTCGACTCTGACCGGCAACTTGTTCATCCTCAACGCCAGGTCATATGTCAACTGCATTGTAGTCTCGCTTGTCTTTTCTCCCTTTATGACCTCGACGAGCTTCATCAGGACAGGTGGGTTAAAGAAGTGCATGCCGACGACCTGCTCCGGCCTTTTCGTAGCCGAGGCGATCTCCGTGATGCTCATAGTGGAGGTATTGGAAGCCAGTATGGCATGTTTGGGGGCGGCGGCATCCAAAGTCTGGAAAACCTGCTCCTTGAGGTCCATAATCTCAGGGACGGCCTCAATGACAAGATCAGCGTCTTTAACAGACTCGGCAATATCAATAAAGGTCTGGATATTAGCCAGCATCGCCTTCTTGTTCTCTTCGGTGACTTTCTGTTTTTCCACGAGCTTATCCAGGCTCTCCTTGATTCTGGAAAGTCCCTTGTCAATAAATCTCTGCTCGATGTCTCGCATTGCCACCTTATAGCCAGCAAGCAGCGCCACCTCGGCGATGCCATGTCCCATGTCACCGGCCCCCATGACCGCAATTTTCTTGATGTCTTCTGCCTTCATGTTAACCCCCAATTTTGACCTTCTTGCTTTTGCCCTTTGTTATTGCGAGCGAAGTGTGGCAATCCCCCGTCTCTGCCTGAGATTGCCTCGTCGCCTAGCACTCAGTGCCATGAGTGCTGGGCTCCTCGCAATGACAGAGCGGGGATGCTCCTCGCGCAGAAAGCTATTCACCAGTGAAGACTGGCTCTCGTTTCTCGATGAACGCTTTGATTCCTTCCTCGGCGTCCTTCGTTTTTTCTACCCGGTGCCATCCTTCCTCTTCTATTTTCAAGCCTTGCTCGGTAGTGGACTCGAGTCCTCGGGTTACTATGTCGAGGATTATTTGCACGGTAATCGGTGCCTTTTTCGCCAGCGTCTCGGCGAGTTCTTTAGCATCATTCATCAACTGCCCGGGTTGAGACATTCTGGTTATAAGCCCGATGTTCAAAGCCTCGGGGGCGTTGATTCTGGTGCCGAGCAGAAGCATTTCCAGCGCTTTAGTCTTACCCACCAGCCTGGGCAATCGCTGGCTGCCGCCCCAGCCAGGTATAATACCCAGGTCAATTTCGGGCTGTCCTATTGTAACCCGCTCTGAGTTGACCATTATCCTGAAGTGGCAGGACATAGCCAGCTCGCAACCACCCCCGAGGGCAACGCCGTTAATGGCGGCTATTACGGGCTTGGGATATCTCTCGATATGCCTGAACACTTCCCGCCCTCGGACTGCACCCTTCTCGCCCTCCGGCGTTCCGACTGTTTTCACGTCAAGGCCGGCTGAAAATACCTTCTCGCCGGCGCCGGTGATGATTATGACTCTCACCGCTTTATCCTTTTCCCATTCGGTCAGAACCGCATTCAGTTCATTGAGCACAGCCAGATTTATGGGATTTGCCGGAGGTCGATTCAGGGCGATTATGCCGATATTATCCTCCCGCTCTACAATTATATTCTCGTAAGCCATGAGACCCTCCTTGTTTTGAGATTTTTCAACGGCGCCATGATTTCTTCATTGAAGTAAATTGCTACACTACCTAGTTTCAGCTACGCAGCCCACACACCGACGCACCAGTATAAACAAGGAATGTTAACACCCACAGCAGTGGCTCGTCAACGGCTAAAGAGTTGGTAGTCCTCGCTCGTCGTCTTGTTGCTAAGAGGCGTGAAATGGGGATAGAATGCTCATCAAAGCAGGCGTGGTCGAAAGTAATCAGCTATGGACAACAAATGGGCGGCACGATAGTCCTGGGCATCGGCAATCGACTGGGCGGCGATGACGCCGTTGGCAACTATGTGATTGACATGCTCAACCCAGCACTCAGCGCCCTGAGTGCTGGGCAAGGAGCCAGGGCTCCCCTCCCCCTTGAGATTATGGCCATAGACGCCGGCACTGCTCCGGAAAGCTATACCTCGGTTATCCGCCAGCACCGGCCTGACTTGTTGATACTGGTAGATGCCGCCGATATGGGTTTACCCCCCGGTGCGCTGCGCACAATTGCGCCGGAGAAAATCAGCATTTTGTCCTTTTCCACACACAACATACCCTTCCCCATGTTTGTATCTTATGTAGAGGAATTTTGTGGGAAAGTCCTGCTTGTCGGAGTGCAGCCTGAGCGGACAGAGACAGGCAGTGGCATTTCAAAAGCGGTGCGCGAAAGCGTGAAGAAGCTGGCTGAGGCTATTTTGGAAGGGCGGACAACTGAAATTCCGCTGCTGGAGTAAAGGAGCTAGCTCTGCTCGGCTGGCTTCTCTGCGGCTCCGGCGTCTGGTTTCTTTCTCTTCACCGAGCCCGGTAGCTCGCCGCTGTCAACGATTACCAGCTCGTCGGCGTACTTATCATCGTTGGAGAGCAGAAACTCTTCCGTCATGGCCAGCGTATTCACCGGGCAAATGTCAACACACTGGGCGCAGAAACAGCAGCGTGAGATAAACACCTTGACCTTTTTTCCCTCAGGCAACCACTCGATGGCCTTGGTGGGGCATATCTTGTAGCACAGCTGGCAACCGATGCAGTTCTCCCGGTCATAGGCAATTTTGCCACGAAACCCGGGCGGCACCGGCACTGGCGGAATCATCTTCATTTTGCCTTTGGCAACCATGTTCAGGAATTTGATGGTTGATGCCGGAGCGTATTTTGCCGGGAACTTATTTGTCGCCGGAGTTTGAACTAGTTGCTTTAGCAATATCTTTACTATTTCCATATGTTTCGCCTCACACTACCGTATCTGCCCATATCAATATCAGACCGACAAGACTTATGAGTGACATCGCGACAACATAGACTTTACTCGCCTGGTCAATCTTGAAACGCGCCATGGCAGCGCGTATCAACATTATACAAACAAACATCACCACAAAGACTTTGACCAGGAAGAACAACCCATCCACAACCGTTGCAAGAGCAGGTACCCCGCTTCCAATTACAGACGAGGGATTGTACGGGAAAAACAAAGCTACTATCAAAGCCGACATGGCAAAAGCTCGTATTGCGCTTGCGATATAGAATAGGGCAAGGTTTCTACCAGAATATTCAACCAGTATTCCGCCAGCAATTTCAGTTTCAGCTTCTGCCACGTCAAATGGTATCTTGCCAACTTCTCCCGGCGTAACCATTAGAAGAACAAAGAGCAACATTAGTGTTCCTACAACTCCAGCCGGGCCCGCTATATTCCATATCGGATTTGCAGCAATCGTAGATAACGCAAATGGATTGGTACCAGTAACATAGCTGGTACGCCAGCCAATAGCAACTATCGCCATCGCCAGGGGGAATTCGTAACTCATCATAATAACCATTTCGCGTTGTGCTCCCACAGTGGCATATGGCGAGCTCGACGCGAACCCGGCCACCACAAGTGCCAGAGAAGGTATTACTAACAAGTATAGGAGCACTATTGCATCACCGAAGCCCTCAAAAAGTGCCTTCTGTCCGAAAATGGGTATGTAGAGGAATAGTATAGCTGACCCCACCAGACAGAGGATTGGGGCCGCCTTGAACAGCCAGCTAAGGGAACCATCGGGGATTATGCTTTCCTTCATGAGCAGCTTCCTGATGTCGCGGAAAGGCTGCACTATGGGCGGTCCTATCCTGCCTTGCATGTGGGCAACCAGCTTGCGGTCTATGCCGAGGTACAACAGAGCAAATAGCGTCCCAACTACTCCTACGATGACCGGGCCGCCAATGATTGCTGCAATGTCTGCTGGACTATTAGCTGTCAAATTCGGCTTCCAACCTTTTTGTTTTTTCAACAGAGAGCTCGTGCAACTCTCTGTAACTAAGTAGTGATGTGTTCTTCGTTTTTGAGTCCACAACGATAGCTCTATTAGTGCATGACATACAGGGGTCAATAGAGGCAAAGGCTATTGGAACGTCAGCAATCTGCCCGCCTTTGAGTATCGCTGGTATCGACATCAGATTTACATATGTAGGGGCTCTTATCTTCCAGGTGGACAAGGTCTCTCTGCCAGCTTCCAACCGAACATAATGTACAACTTCGCCTCTAGGCGCTTCGGCTCGTCCGATACCTTCACCTTCTGCTTGAGTCAGCGTTTTTAAAAGCACCGCTATCTTTGGTTGTGCCAGTATCGGACCGGGTGGCATCTTCTCCAAACACTGCTCTATGATTTCAACGGCTTGCTTGACCTCCAGCAATCGGACAATTATTCTGTCATATACATCGCCGACTACTGTTCCGGTGAGCATATCAGGGGTAATGGCTTTAATATCTAAATCAGCATATCCACCATAAGGCTGATCCTGTCTCACATCTTTGGGGACGCCGCTGGCCCTGCCGGTGGGCCCCACTGCAAGCAGCTTCAACGCATCCTCGGTCTTCAGGACGCCTACATTCTTTGTCCGCATTCGTATCGTCCGATCATCCAAGAACACGGCTCTCAACTTCTCAAATATGCTCTTGTAGTAATCCAAGGATTGTCTAATCTTGGGGAATTGTTCTTCAGTAATATCTCTTCTCACTCCGCCAATCTGAAACATAGCTTTAGTGACCCGGTTTCCTGTCACATACTCTATCAGGTCCATTATTTCTTCCCTGACACGCCAGACAAGATAAAACACGCTGTCAAAGCCAATCTCGTGAGCAGCAACACCTGCCCATAAGAGGTGAGAATGTATTCGCTCCATCTCAGCGATAATGACCCTTATATATTCAGCCCGCTCCGGGGGAGTGATTCCCATAGCCTGCTCCACAGCCATAACATATGCGAAGGGATGGCATATATTGCAAATGCCGCATACCCGCTCAGCCAGATATATGTTCTGGATGGGGTTATTTCTATTCATACCAAGCCATTCAATGCCACGGTGGACCTGTCCTACAACGACATCTACATCCACAATCTCCTCACCATCAATGCTAAGGTCAAGCCGAATCGGTTCCTTCAGGGCGGGATGAATTGGCCCAACGGGTATGGTGTATCTTGTTTTCGTCTCATCCACTGCCATATTTTTTCTGCCTCCCAGGCAGGACTCTAAGCATGTCCTTTGGTCCTGTCTCATCGGTCCTCCAGGGGTAGATTCCCTGGGGAAAATCTTCGGGCAGGAACAACCGCCTGCCATCTGGGATACCGACCACTTCTACTCCCATCATTTCCTGGGTCTCGCGCTCGGTAAATATAGCACCGGGGATGAGGTCGGTAATAGTTGGTATCTTCAGGTCGTTTTTTGCTAGACTGACGCGTAACCCCAGTGATAACTCTTGAAGGTGATTTCCGTAGTATAGTGTGAAGTGATATATCAACTCGACTCTATCCCCGAGATCAGCGGATGATATTATGGCCAGGTGGGGATATTCCTGGAGTTCGCAGATATGCTCTACTGCTCTTCTAAACGCCTGTCTCTGGACATGTAACCAGATTGCTCTGAAGAGATTCTTTTTTACCGCCACCTCTCTTTCATAAATTCTTGAATCAACAAGGCTATTCCCCAGAACAGTCTTGAAACTCTCAACTATCGCTTCCGGGCTCAGCATTTCCATTTATGTTACCCCCTGCTTCTCAGCCTGCTCCAGCTTTACCCACGCTTTGGCCACTCCCTCTATAATTGCTTCAGGCCTGGGTGGACAACCGGGGACATAAACATCCACCGGAATAATCTGGTCTACTGGCCCCACCAAATTGTAGGATTCATGAAACACGTCCCCTTCTATACCGCAGTTGCCAACTACGATGACCATTTTAGGGTCGGGTACCTGTTCGTATACTCGCTTTACTCTCGAAGCCATCTGCCTCGCTACCGGACCCGTCACCAGCAATACATCTGCGTGTCGTGGTGAGCCAACGAGGACTATGCCAAAACGCTCGACATCATACCTGGGGGTAAGCGTGGCCAGGATCTCAATATCGCATCCATTGCACGACCCTGTATTAAGATGATAGGCCCACAGCGCTCTTTTGAACGAGTTAAAGCCCATATTCTCTCCTTTCCATCTAAGTCAACGATGCAATAAGCAGTATCACCGCAGTCAGGGCTGCAATGGCTATAAACCAGATGATAAAGTCATTTACTATTCCCGTATGCGCTCTTACAGTTGGGTCATAGTATTCCTTGAGTGTCTTGAAAAACCCCCAATATATGTTGTGGGACTTTATGTGTCTTTGCTCTACAGCGGGTGGCTCTTCGCCCGACAGGAAAACCTCTGTTTGAGCAGTCCCTTTCTTATACTTTTTCTGCCCCCGACTTGTAAAAAGGCAGGCTATTGCTGTCAAGATTGCAAATGCAATGATGCAAATGACAGGATTCCAGAAAGGAAGACTTACCATTCGTGGCCCTCACTCATACTGAATCTTCAACCCAGATTCTATCAAGAAAACTAGTTCTTCGCTATGCTAGTTCGGTACCACGAGTAATATAAGGCCAACTAAGGCTATAGCTGTGGTAAAACCCCAAAAGCTGGTGGGAACTTGAGATATCTTCAGCCTGGCCACCGCCGTTTTGATCAAGGTCACAGTCAACATTGTGACCAAGAACAACTTTAACAAGAAAAACACAAAATCTATAAATGAGCCAACAGGGCCGCTTATACCAATGAGGGGAGAAAGGTCATAAGGGAAGAACAAGGCAACAGTTAGAGTGCCTACTGCCACCATCTTTGCGGCATCGGCAAGATAGAAAAGAGCGAAATTTCGTCCTGAATACTCGGCTGTCAAGCCTTCGGCAATTTCGGGACTTGCCTCATCAATATCAAACGGCACCGTGGCCAATTGCCCCGGTGTAACCACGATTATGGAGAAAAAAAGCAATAGCATACCTATGATGCCGGCAGGGCCTACATGGCCCCACAGCGGGTGTGAGTAGATAAAAGCGAGGCCAAAAACGCTCTCGCCAGGGTAAAGCTGATTTAGCTTCCAGGCAATGGCAATTGCAACCACAGCGAGTGGGAACTCATAGGACATCATGGTTACCATTTTTCGTTGCGCTCCGACGGTGGCAAAGGGAGAGGAAGAGGCAAATCCTCCGGCCACCATAGCCAACGCGGGAAGGATGAGCAGATATACAACCAGAATAAGGTCTCCGTATCCGGAAAGTATAGGGGTGAAGGTCAGCCCACCGAAAGGCAAGTAGAGAAGCACAGTAATCACGGAAGCCAAAGATACGATTGGCGCCGCATTGTAGAGCCAGGTCAGTGCTCTCTCAGGCTGAACCGAATCCTTAATCATAAATTTGCTCACATCCAGAAAAGGCTGTATTATCGGTGGCCCTATCCTGCTCTGCATATGAGCACCTATTTTCCTATCAAAGCCCTTATACAATAGACCGCAGAAGAGCGCAAAAAAGGCAAGACCTATCGTGCCTATAACTGCTCCTAGGGCAGTCCCGGAGGTAACAACCATATTATTGCGGTCCTTTCGGCATAGGATTCTTAATCACCGCAGAAGGGTCAGGAGTGGCAAGAAACACGTTCTTCGTCAGTATGAGACATTTTCTCGGGCAGATATCCTGGCAAAGACCACAGAAACAGCATTTCCCAAGATCTAATCGAGGATAGGTTTTGGGATATTTCTCTTTGTGTTCTTCAGGTAACTCCACCATTTCTACAGCCCTGTTGGGACATATCTCAGCACAGAGCCCACAGCCTACACATTTGTCTATGTCAAGCTCATGTTCTCCGCGATAGCCTTCTGGAATTTCAATAGCTTCGTAGGGAAACTTAACCGTCATCGGCTTAGAAAATAACGTCTCAAACAACACTTCTATCGTTTTCAACATGCTCATCGTAAATCACCTATCCATATCGGCAGGACAAATGTTTAGGCTCCAATAGATAGCCGGGATATCTGCTATTTGGGACCCCTTTAGCAAATGTTCGAGGACCGGTATCATATGTAAAAAATCTGGACCTCTGAGCTTGACCCTGTAGGGTTCTCCTTCCCCGACACTCCTCATATAAACACATCCTTCCCCTCTAGCAAGTTCATTACGCACATACACCTCACCTTCAGGAATCTTGACACGGGATGGAGGCGTTATTTTTGCCGGTTCTCTAATGTTCCCTTGTGGTATTCTATCCAGGACTTGCTTTATAATTTTTATGGATTCCTCCATTTCCCTCTCCCTGATCAAACAGCGGGCATAGGCATCTCCTTCCTCCCTAACTGGTATGTCAAAATCTAGCTCGTCGTATATCTCATATGGATCATCCTTCCTTACATCTGTCTCCACTCCACACGCTCTTAACACCGGTCCTGTTGCCCCTAGCCTGATTGCGTCTTCCGTCCTTAGAATACCGACACCTTTCGTCCTTCTGGAAAACACTATATTGTCGAAGTCTTTCATTTTCTGCATCATCTCTTCTGTTTGATCCAAGACTCTCTTTATCTTATCTTCAGACCCATCAGGCAGGTCTCTTCTCACCCCTCCTGGACATATGTAACCTGCTGGGTAGACTCTTCCTCCTGTTATCAGTTCGAAAATATCCAGTATATAGTCCCTGTAGCCAAAAGCCATCTTAAATCCGGTATCGAAACCGAGGGCGAGGCTCATTACACCATACCAAATGAGGTGGGACTGCAATCTCGACAGCTCTGCCATTAACACTCTTATGTATCTGGCTCGTTGGGGAACCTCAACGCCTGTCAACTCGTCCACCGCCTCGGCATGCACTAGATTCCAGTTAAGTGCCTCTAAGATACAGACTCTATCTGATAACACAGCATTCTGCATGGGAACCCTGTACTCCATCAGCTTTTCAAATCCCCTATGCAGATAACCGGGGTCAGCACGAGCAGACGTTACCTTCTCCCCGTCTATTCTTAGCTTCACGCCGAAATTCCCAGACCCAGAATGTGCTGGTCCAAAATAGAAGTTATAATCGGTGTCTTCTGAGATAATTGGCTCTATGTGCTCAATCGTAATAAGCTCTTTCTCGTTCATTTGCTTGGTCATAACATTGCTGTCTCACGTATTCTTTCCAATCAAAATCTTTCTTGAATGGAGGCGGCCCATCCCAGTCCTCCAGGAAAAGCGGAGTCAAATCTTCGTTGCCTTCAAATTCTACTCCGAAAAGCTCATGTAATTCCCTTTCATGTATCTGAGCATTCTCTCCCCATATAGAAATGACCGAGTTAACAATGGGCTCAGTCCTATCCAACTTTGTCTTGATAGTCAGGAGAATCTTCTCCGAGTACGACCAGAGGTGATAAGTGAGTTCAAATGTCCCTTCCTCGGGCCAATCAGTGACAGAAATTGCCGAAAGATGCTCAAATCCCAGTCCTTTGACGAAATTGCACAGCATTATTAGGTTATCTTTATCAATCGTCACCCAGACTCTGCGCTCCCTCTGCACTTTGCCCGTAATCTTGAATTTTGCGCTTATATCCTCTATTACTTTGCTTTCTTTATGTAAGCTCTCGGCCATTTCCCTTGTCCTTCATCCCTTGTGCGCCTTCGCAAACTTCTTCCCATGTGGAGGAACAGCCCCCACGTGGTGGAATATCTTCATACAAGCTTCGAATACCGCCTCAGGCCTGGGAGGACACCCAGGAATATAGATATTAACCGGAATATAGTCTGCCAACCTCTTAACGGTATTATATGAGTCCCAGTACATCCCGCCGCTCATGGTGCATGCGCCTAGAGCGATGACTGCCTTTGGATCAGGCATTTGCTCGTATATCACTTGAGCTCTTCTTATAGATTTCAGGGTCTGGTAACCAGCGATAAATAGAACGTCGGCGTGTCTCGGTGTCCCGGTGATAATCATGCCAAACCTTTCCATGTCCCACCTCGAGCCGACGAGCGGAACCAACTCACAAAATCCACACGAATTAAACCAGTTGAATATCCAGATAGCGTTTATTAATCTCTTCATCTTTGTCGCTTGCTCAACCATTTATATGCCTCCTGCAACGAAGAGTATGATCATAACTATAGCTATGCCGGCTATTAACCAGATGAGATGGTCGTTTATTATCCCTGTGTGTGCATTTATAGTAGGGACATAGTATTTTTTTAGTCCTTCGAAAAACCCCCAATATATGTTATGAGCCCTGACATGTGTTTCCCCCTCGGATAATTTAGGATTGCCCATGAGAAATGTTTCACTTTGCACGCCCTTCTTATATGTCTTTTCCCCTCTACGTTGAATGAAATAAGCTATAAGCAGAGCCACGATAGCAGCAATAATCCAGACTACAGGTTCCCAAAATCCTGAAGGGCTTTCTATCATGGAATGCCTCCCATAATCCCATTCACGTATGCTGCTTGGTTTATTAAGGCATCTGTAGCCGGATACACTATGTGTTCAAGAACTAGTCCCGGGAATATACTGGTGAAAATGATGCCCGCGGCCAAGATTCCCATGCCTATTAGCATTGGTTTGGGAACTTCCTTAACATCCTTATATTCCGGTAACTGCGGTCCCGTGAAGGCCGATTGAAAAGCTTTGGTGAAAGAAGCCAGGGTTATGATGGATACCAGCATGGCGACTACAGCCAGGACCGGGTTGAATTGATACACCGACTCATATATCAAGAATTTTGAAGCAAAGCCGTTCAAAGGAGGAATACCCGCAATTGATAGAGTCCCTATTATATAAAGTATTAAGGTGAACTTCATATTATGGCCTAAGCCGCCCATCTTGTTGAGGTCCCGGGTAGCGGTGCGGTGGTATAGAGCTCCGGCAGTCAAGAATAGAAGCGGCTTATACATAGCATGATTTAATATATGGAAGATACCTCCACCTATGGCATCTCTCCCATAAGTAGCTAAAGCTTCTGGATTGCCCAGAACAGCTAACCCAACTCCTACTCCGAGCCACATATATCCCATCTGGGATATAGCATGATAGGACATAAATCGCATCACGTCTGTCTGGAAAACAGCCATAGTAACCCCAACAAACATGGTTAACAGCCCAATGATTACAACTATCCAACCCAACGCAGCAACACCCAACGTAATCCCATATAAGGAAAAGCAAACTCTGAAAACAGCATACATACAAGCGTGGCTTGTTATTACTAGCATAGCAGTTATATTTGCCGGGGCAACGGTATATGAGTCCGGATACCACATGTGTAGAGGTACCATACCTGTTTTTATAGTCAATGACATTAGAAACAAGGTTAAGGCTATCTTATCCAGCATACTATATTGCATTACGCTGGCTAGAAACCCTATATTGAGCGAGTTGTATTGGGCATAGAGCAAACCCACACCGAATAGAAACATGAGTCCCGCAACTGCAGATATGACTATATATTTGAATCCTCCCTCCACCGCATCGGCAAATCTCGTTCTAAAAGCTATCAGAGCTGCCCCGGAGATAGAAGTTATTTCTAAAAACACGAACAAATTAAATAAGTCGCCAGTGAATATCATTCCGAAACAGCCCGCTACCATAAGCAGTGAAAGGGTGTAGAATCTGGTCTGTCCTGTCTCCCTCGCCATATGGGAAAGGGAATATATAGCTGCGGTTAAGGAAACAGTCGCCCAAATTATGCCCATGAATATGGACATGGCATCGACTTCCAGAATTATGCGGATAGGCACCATTACTCCCCCCGGAAGAGCAAGGTCGGGAGCAATAGCTCCTAGTGTATAGATGTGTATTCCGTTGAGGTAAATATCCCTGGCTAGGATTATAACCAGGAATTCTACGAATGCCAGACTGGCTATCACTAACGCATTTCTAGCTTTTCCGCCTGCCCTGCTAATCAAAGGAATTAAGAAAGCCACCGCCAAGGGGATGGCTATTATCAGGATAGGAGAATAAGTTAGCAGCTTATCCAATCTATCATCCTTTCAGTATTCTGGACTTCTTGGAGTCAATATTTCCGGTATGGCGGTAAATGAGTATCACCATGGTCAGCATCAAGGCCAACACCGCAACGTTGATGACGATACTGGTCAGGGTAAGTGCCTGAGGTACCGGCAGGACCATAGGCCCTTCCGGCACGTCGGTATAAATAGGGGCGTTCCCTCCTGCCCGGTAGCCCAGCGCCACCAGAAACAAATTGACCCCCGACGCTAGCATGCCAATGCCCATAATGAGCTTAATCAAATTCCTTTTAAATATGAGTATATAAAAAGATATCCCCACCAGCAGCGCTGCCGCTAGAAAGGGAAAGTTGAGAGGAACGTGCTCCATCATTCTTCTATCTCCTCACCACTGGAAAATAGCGCCATAGCCAGGACCACTGCCGAAAGGCCGGCTACCACTTTAAGGCCCACGGCGAAGTTCATCAGGGGAATTACTCCGCCTGTCCAAATGTCACCCGGGTTAGGACCAGTGACCGGAATCCTGCCGAAGATTGGCGTGCCAACTAGAAAGTTGTAGAAAAAGGCAATGCCTATCCCGGCAAAAGCCAGGCCGATAAAGATTAAAGCTCCGCTGCTTTCCATTACCGATAAAGTACGCTCACGCAGCGATTTTTTAAGTTCCTTAGAACTGAAGGCTACCAGCAACATGACCACACCGGAAACGATGACAGCACCGCCCTGAAATCCTCCACCCGGGGTAAGATGTCCATGTGCAATAACATACAGGCCGAAGATGAGGATAAACAGGATAAGCTGGTTGGCCGCGGTGCGCACAATCTTTGACAGCATCAGGAATTCTTCTCCTTGCGTTTCACTGTTCGTAACAGAAGCAACACCCCGGTCACCGCTGTGAACAGTATCGTGGCCTCCCCCAGTGTATCAAACCCTCGGTAGTCAAAGACTACTGACGCTACCACGTTGTTGCTCGCGGTTTCTTCTTGGGCTTTCTCAATTATATAATCGTCTATATCAGATGGGGGATAGCCAAAGGGGTGGATGAACTGCAGCATCCCGCTCACCAGAAAGGCAATCACAACAAGCAACACGATCAAGCCTATAACTTGTCTCATATTCACTCCATACGCTTGGTCGCTCTGATGGCGATGATAAAGATAGCTGCGGTCACAGCCGCCCCGATGCCTGCTTCGGCCATGGCTACGTCAGGAGCCTTCAGAAGATAAAACTCGAAGGCTAATAACAAACTCAGCACAGCTAACGCCACGACTGCATACAGGAGGTCCCGAAATACGGCGACAAATATGGCACAGACAACCAGTGCCAGCGGTATAATGATATGCAGAACTCCAGCTTCAATCATTCTCTTTCTTCTCCAGGTCATCCACCACCGTCCTGGCGGGCTTTTCTCCGCTGCGATGTGCCGCCCGGGCAATGGCATGAGCGCTGGTGGCATTGGTGACCACCAGCGCCACCAGCGCCAGCAGCGAATGTATGGTCATTATAGATTGGGGAGAGTGAGCTCCCTCCACTGCCCAGATTCCAGCGGACTGCACAATTACCGCCAGGATGAGGAAGATGGAGCCAAAGGTGGTGCATTTGGTAGCGGCATGCAGTCTGGTGTACATGTCGGGAAAGCGGTGAAGACCGAAGGCCCCGACAAAATTGAAGAAAAGGCCAATTCCTATGAATACATAACTTACTGTGTTCAGCGGAGCCACTAAAACTTGTCCCCTTGAATGTATTTGGCCACATACAGCGTCATGGTGAACGAGAGCAAAGCGTACACGATGGCCACGTCAATGAAAATCACGTGATTGAACATCATTCCCACAATGACCAGACTGGCCACCACCAGAGTGTTGGTGGTGTCAAAAGCCACCAGCCTCGTCGGCGCCCCCGGCCCGATAAAGATACGTGCCACGACGATGACAATACACACCACCATGGCTATGACTGCTGGAAACCAGTAGTTCATTCTGCGATTCTCCTCGCCCAGTCAGGAAAGCTGTCGCATATCGGATGGTAGTCTCTGGGCATGTCCTTGAGCACCTCAGGGTCGATATTTATCCAGTGCACATACAGTTCGTTGGTTTTCTGGTCAACGTCCACGCTCAGTGTCCCCGGCGTCAGGGTGATGGAATTGGCCAGGATGGTAAGTGACATGTCGTTCTTCAGGTTGGGATTTATCTTCACGATGGCAGGATTAATCCGCCCGGTGATGACGCGGTAGGCCACGTCAACATTGGCCTTGGCCATGGCAAAGAAAAAAGGGAACAGGTAAACGAGGAAGGTAAACCACCGCACCGGGTTCAGCATGCGCAGGTCTTTGCCGATGAACCGGTTCCTGAGCACGGCACCGACCACCACAGCGAGCACCGCCCCGATTATGAGCTCGGCAGTACTCCATAAAAAAACGGTGCCGCTACCAATGGTGAAAAGGAGATAGACCACATAAGCGACAACCGTTGTAATTAGAAACTTCATGCTTTACCGCATAAACACCTTCTCTACTGAGAAGGATTCTATTTCAGGGCTGGTTACTTTGCTGTAGTAGGTTAGTTTACTCAAAAGCTCGGCGTGGATTATATATTATCCCCCAGAAATTATCAAGCCTCTGGTGGTTTTCTTAAAAAAATTTTCCAGTCGGCACGATTTTATAGTCAAAACCGGCCAAAATCACAGGTTTCGGCTTGTGCCGCTAGAGTCCTTCGCTCTTATATCGCTGGGCTAGTTCCTGATAAATTGACGGGCTATTCTGTGTCCACCATAGCTGCTCAGCGGTGACCTTTCCCTTAATTTGTCCGGGCACGCCGGTAACAAATGAATTGTCGGGAATTTTCATCTTTTCTTTAACCACACAGCCAGCAGCAATTATTGAATTGTCGCCAATCTCGACATCGTGAAGGACGGTAGCATTCATGCCTATCATAACATTGTTTCCGATTTTACGGCCATTAGAAACAGCGCCGTGACCAATGATTACATTATCCCCGATGGTAGCATGCCCTATAGGAGGCAGGGTTGGTGATCCCGAATGAATAACGCAGTTATCCTCAACAACGCTATTCTTGCCAATTTTTATCTCGCCGATATCCCCCCTGATTACTGCTCCGGGCCACACGCTGGAGTGTTCACCAATCTCTACATCGCCAATAACATAAGCTGCTTCACTGATAAAGGCTGAATCAGCTATCTTGGGTGTCTTTCCATTGAAGCTTCTAATCATCTTTACCTCCCGGATTCATTTATGTTACTGGCTTATCCAGTAGTTAGTCAAACCAGATAGTACCACAATGCTGCTTGGGCTTAAAGACTGCCAAACAGGGGACGCACAATTTGACAAAGAGCCGTCCTGAGGTTGACGTAGTTAATGCTTATTGGTAACATCATGAACTGAGCCGTGCTAGGCGGGGAGCTAGCGGTGCCC
>CAYYUO010000013.1:0-19242 GCA_964474965.1 uncultured Dehalococcoidales bacterium | reverse complement strand
GCACCTGAATGGGGTTCAGGTGGTCGGAGGTTCAAATCCTCTCACCCCGACTTTGAATTGGAAATAAAGTGGTCAGACCACTTGAGTAGTCCAAAAAGCTAAAGGTGGCAGTGCCAGCTAACTTGATACACAGAAATGCATGCAAGTGCATTTTAGGTAATTCAGTGGCCTTAACGCATCCTGCTCTCTTCTCAGTGTTGGAGCAACTTACTTAATCTTCCCGGGTCACTACTTTTCATCATGGCTTCTTCAGTAGTAATTATGTTCCTTCTCACCAAGTCGGCTAAGGCCTGGTCCAGGGTTTGCATGCCCTCTCTGACACTCATCTCTATATTAGCCGGTATTTCGAAGGCCTGGTCTTCACGGATGAGTCTTGTGATCACATTATTGGCAATCATAATTTCAAAGGCAGCCATTTGACCTCCTTCAATACGGGTTACGAGCCTCTGTGATAATACTGCCTCTATTACGTGTGACAGCTGTAGCCTGACTTGCCGTTGCTGACCATCTGGAAACATATCAATTAAACGATCAACAGACTGGACAGCGTCAATTGTGTGTAGCGTGCCAAGAATCAGATGCCCCGTCTCAGCTGCCGTGATAGCTGTGCTTATCGTGTCTAAGTCACGCATCTCTCCAATGACAATTACATTCGGGTCATGGCGTAAAGCATGTTTTAAGGCAGCAGCGAAAGATTTGGTATCATCTCCTAGCTCAAGCTGTGAGATGAGGCATTTCTTGTCAGGGTATAAAAATTCAATAGGGTCTTCAATGCTAATAACATTTCGTTTCTCATTCTCATTAAGATGACTGATCATCGCTGCCAGAGTAGTCGACTTGCCACTACCGGCAGGACCTGTTACCAAGATAAGACCTCTTGGCTTCATAACAAGCTCCTTGCAAATTTGGGGCAGTTCTAGTTCATCAATAGAGGGGATTGTGAATGGTATGAGACGAAAAGCAAGGCTCAATGTACCTCTTTGCTGCAGTGTATTAAGCCGGAATCGTGCTAACCCAGGGATACTATAAGCAAGGTCTAGATAACGTTCTCCAGCGAAAGCAATCCTTTGATCCTCAGTAGTAACTTGTTTAAATGCTGATTCAATATCTGGGACTGTAAGCGGCGGTAAATCATCTTGTGTTACAAGTGCGCCATCGATACGGAGTACCGGTGGGCTTGACACCTTGAGATGCAAATCAGACGCATGTTTATCTACCATTAGTTTAAGAAGTTTCTCCACTTTTATGTAAGCACTCTCGGATTTTGACTCAGGGCTTTGGCTACGAGCCATGCTTGTTGCCTCTTCATGGTTGGTGGTTATTAAAGTGCCGGAGTCTATGTCGGGAGTGCCCCCTACCTGCTGTCTGACATACTGTTCATCAGTGGAGAATACGTTGCGGAGCACTTCTGGGACTATGGTGATGTCCTGCTTCACTTTGAGCATTGCATCGTGCTTGAGAGGTACCATACCATCCCTGATTGCTTGGGCGCGTATTTGAGATGCAGTGCTACCACTTAGGAACAACCGCTTCACCTCATCAGTCAAAGTGAAAAGCTCAAATACCCCACATTGTCCCAGATAACCAGTGCCATTGCACAGATTGCATCCTTTTCCCTTGTAGAACTGGTCTGGTAGTTCGCCCATTTCTTCTTGATAAGCCGTTTTTTCTTCCACAGGTGGTTCATAGGGCGCACGGCAGCTTGGACAAGTACGACGCACAATTCGTTGAGCAACGGTACCAGCAAGAGCTGAACAGATTAAGAAGGGCTCGACTCCCAGGTCTAGTAGGCGGAACATAATGCCGACAGCATCATTGGCGTGGACTGAGGAAAGCACGAGATGACCAGTAAGGGCTGCTTGAGTGGCTATCTTTGCTGTTTCGGTGTCCCGTATCTCTCCTACTAAAATAACATCTGGATCCAGCCGCATGAAGGCCCTAAGACTGTTAGCAAAGCTAACGTCGGACTTAGGATTAACCTGGAACTGATTAATGCCGCCAAGATGGTATTCTATGGGGTCCTCGATTGTCAGGATATTGCGCTCTGTTCGGTTGAGTTGGTTAACGGAAGCGTATAGGGTGGTAGTTTTTCCGGAACCAGTGGGGCCACCAATCAGTATCATCCCAAAGGGAAGCTTTAGCATCTGTTGGTATCTCTCGATAGTCTCTGGCAAAAAGCCCAAGTCCGACAGCTCCAATAGAGAAGCCGATTTTGACAGGATGCGTAGCACCATCATTTCTCCATATATAGTATTGCCACAGGCCACACGTATATCTATATCCTTACCATCTACCTTCACTGAACACTGGCCATCTTGAGGTCGCCTTCGTTCTGCGATGTTCATGCCAGCCATGATCTTTAGCCTTGAGATAAGGGCACCGTGCATACTTCGGTTCAATGACTTTATATTTTGCAACACGCCATCGATACGGAACCGAATCTGGAGCTTGTCTTCTTGAGGCTCTATGTGAATATCTGAAGCTCGACTCTTCACGGCTTGAGGAATAAGCTGGTTAAGAATGCGTATCACTGGTACTTGAGACTCCTCAGAGAGTAATTCCTCTGGTGCTGGTGCCTCCTCTTCAAGCGGAGGTGTCGTCACAACGAACTCCTCCCCGGGTTCGTATTTAGTTACATAAATCCGGTCAATTGTCTTGCGGATTTCATCTCGAAACCCCATCATGGGCTCAACCGGCATCTTTGACACAGCAGCGATAGTGTCTATAGCCTCTACATTCATCGGGTCTTCCATCACTAATACTAGAGACCGACCTATAACTTCCAGTGGAATAACATTAAACTTCCTAGCTAGCTCCTCTGGGACAAGTCTGAGGATTTCTGGGCTAATGCTGTGTTTCTTGAGGTCGATTAGCGGCACCTTCAATTGAATACTCAGAGCTGCTGATAAGTCTCGAGTGGAAAGGAGACCTTCTTCAACGAGAACTTGCTCAATAGTCTTGCCCTCCTTGTTTGCAATTTGCAAAACATCTTGCATCTGGCCCTCAGCAATCATCCCAGTTCTTACCAGTACTTCCTCGAGGCTCTCTTTCGTTAAATAATTCCTAGCTGTCTTCATCCTTCTTTACACCCTACACTCCAGTCTATCTTGACACCGTGAACGTTCGGTACGCCTAGCTCTGTGATTTTTCTATGTCAGGATTCTTGGAGATGATTTGGCTTGTGCCAGCAAGCAAGGCCTTTACCTTAGCTATTATCACCGCTGGGTCTGCCGGTTTAGTCAGGTAGTCATCTGCTCCCATTCTGAGCCCAATATCCTTATCCTCTTGGCGTGCTTTAGCTGAGAGCATGAGTATAGGCAAGAGGCTAGTTTCGGGTTTCTGACGAAGCTGCTGACAGAGAGCATATCCATCCAAGCCAGGCAGCATGATGTCGAGGACAATAAGGCTGGGATGCTCATCTCGTGCTTTCTTGATGCCTTCCAACCCGTCTTTCGCTGAGAGCACCTGATAACCCTCCAGTTTCAAGGTATACTCTATGAACCTCAAAGCATTTGGGTCATCCTCTATAACTAAAATCTTCTCATTCATATTAATCACCCCTTTGAAACTTTATTACGGTCTTCACGGCCTATATTCCCCATCCTGCTGCTTCCTGAGCTTTTCCTCTAACTGTTGCCGGGTAATAAGACCGTCAGCAACAAGTATCTCGCCGATCTTTTTCCTCTTTTGCTTGAGCTTAGGTATTGTAAAGTAGAAAGTAGAGCCTTTGCCAGGCTTAGATTCAGCCCAGATACGCCCACCGTGTGCCTCAATAATCTGCTTTGAAATATAAAGCCCCAGTCCTGTCCCACCTCTGGCCATCGTGTCCCTGGCTCGGTAGAACTTCTCAAAGAGGTGGGGCATAGCCTCCGTTGGGATACCTATACCGTGGTCGATGACTTGGACCAGCAGCTCACTACCCCTATTCTCAACCTTCACCATGATAGGGCTGCTGTCCTGCCTGAACTTGATGGCGTTGCTGAGTAGATTGACCATCACTTGCTTCAGCCGTTCCTCATCGACCTCTACTTCGGGCAGTGATGCCGGGATATCTTCATTGATTGCGAGACTATTCTCCTTAGCCAGACAATCGAAGGAGCCTACCGCATCATGGATCACATCTCTTACCAAGGTGCGTCGCTTTTGGATAGAGAACCGTCCTGCTTCAAAGCGCGACATATCAAGCAAATCGTCGATTAGATTGCCAAGTCGCTCAATCTGTTCATCTATGATGGCTAGAAATTCCTCTTGCGTCTCGGGGTCAGGCACCTTTTTCTGAAGCATCAGTTTAGTAAAGCCCTGAGTGGAGTGAAGCGGACTGCGCAACTCATGTGAGATGTTGGAGATTAATTCGGATTTCATGTGGTCGAGTTCGCGCAACTTCTCCTCTACCTGCTTGCGCCCGGTAATGTCGCGAACGGATGCCAGGTAGGCGGTTTCTCCATCCCACTTTGTTTCCACCACTCGCATTTCGGCCACACCTGGTTTCCCATCTCTGCGAACAATATCAATTTCAGTCGCTTCGCCTGCTACTACAGGAAAGTCAAACATTTCACCCAGCAGTTCATCTGCCTTGTGGTTAAGAAGGGATTCCAGAGCTTGGTTAACAAAGCGTATTACACCGTTACTATCCGTAACAACGACGCCATCAGCACTCATTTCTACTATATTGTGGAAGCTTGCCCGGCTTGCCTCTAGCGCCTTCTCTGCCCGCTTGCGCGTGGTGATATCCTCAACCATTCCTAGAACTACTTTTTTGCCGCCAACAGTGATTATCCTTGTGCTAATTTCCACAATTCTTTTAGAGCCGTCCTTCCTGTTCAGTACGAACTCATCAGGACCTGTTGCTTTTCCAAGCCTGTTTAGGGCAAGCAATTTGATAGCCTTGCCGAGCCCTTCAGGCTCAAGCAGTTTTAGTCTAAGGAAACTTTTTCCTAACAACTCTTCACGTCTATAGCCCGCAATTTCCTCAGCCTTCTTATTTCCGTAAAGGAACGTTCCCCCAAAATCATTGAAATAAATACCTACAGGAATATCCTCAGCCAGGGTTTTATATTTTTCTTCCGATTCCCGCAGTACTTCCTCGGCTAGTTTGCGCTTGGTGATGTCCCGGACAATTGTGATGTGACCAATCGGCTTGCCCGAAGCATCCCTAAACACACTGGTGCTTAACTCGCCGGGAAACTCAGTGCCATCAGCCTTAAGCATGGTGTATTCCTCACCTCTAACTGCTCCTTCTTTTACCGTTTTCCGCATGTTGGCAGCTATCCTCTCGCGGTCGCGGGGGGCAATCAGTTCCTGGGCGTTTCTCCCCACCAGCTCATCCTTGGAACTAAAGCCGTGTATCTCCACCGCTCTCTGGTTTGTCTCGATAATGATGCCGTTAAAATCAACAACTGAAATCCCATCAGTGATAGACTCAAACATTTCCTGGAACTTTCCCCGGCTCTCCTCCAGTGCTTGCTCCGCCTTTTTGCGCTCGGTGATGTCATCTCCGATTATCTGGATGCCGACCGGCACATTGCCTTTTCGGAGTACCTGGCCTCTTATTTGCAGCCATATCCACTCTCCGTCCTTACGCTTATACTGTATCTCCAAAAGTCCGGAGGGTTGCCCCATCAGTTTTTCCTTCAGCCGCTTTCTCAGGGTCTTTACCATTTCGCTGGAAATTAGACCAAGGCTGAACGCATTCTTGCCAACCATCTCCTCCCATGAATAACCGGTAACCTCCAGGATAGTTTTATTAACATAGGTGATTTTGCCGGTGATATCCACATTCATTATGCCAACGAGAGCGTCTTCAACCAGCATTCTGTATTTTTCCTCACTCTCCTGAAGCGCCTCCTCCGCCTGCTTGCGCTCGCTGATATCCATATAATTCCCCAGGACTGCTCGGCTTCCCCGATAGTGGATTGAGCTAACAGTTGCTATTATCCACCGGGGTTCCCCGGCTTTGTTAATAGCCCTGAATTCATACGGGTAAAATCGCTTCCCCTTCAACATCTCTATTGCGCTTTCCCTGACCATATTTCTATCCTCTGGAAGGACAAGTCCCATGGCATCCATGCCTAATAATTCATCCTTACTGTATCCGGTAAGTTCCACGAACTTCGGATTGGCATATTGAAATTTCCTATCCTGTAAAACATAGACGCCAACTGGCGAGCTATCGCATATGGTGTGGAGCAACTCTTCCGCCAGCTCGCTCTGGGGGGAACAACCCAAGGTAGGAGAAAGCAACTTGCTACCCGCTTTCCTCCTGGGCGGATTCGATGCCCTTCTGTTCGCCTTGATTGGCATTTTTGTCATCCCGCTTTACCTCTGTTAGGCTATCTTTTCCTCAGCAAATAGACTACTAATTCGTTCCGCTTCCCTGGCGGCAACATGTCTAGGACTGCCCTCAATGATGCCGGTAACATCACGGAAGGGTTTGCCAATGTGCATCCCACTACCGTCAATGGTAAACTCGCGGATGTCCTTGTCATGCATGGAGCCCTGCATCTTGAGCACGGTTAGCCCCCGGCGCATTTCCCCGTACATCTCCACATAACGCAGCAGGATAATGGAGTCGGTAATGGTGGAAATGTGTGTCTCGGTGATTGAAGTTCCGCCCATCACACCATCCTTTTGGACCGGTAGTCTAATCGAAAAATCACCTTCTCTAGCAGCCTTCAGTGCATTTAACAATGATGTCAGTTGGGCTTTATTCTCAGTGTCCAGGTCGACATTCTCATCTTCGAGCACCGCCACACTATTGTGCTGTTTTTGGACATCTCCGTCTTTTTTATTTCTGAAAAATAATCGATGACCGGGCTTACCAACGTTCTTTGCGTTTTCCATTTTTCTCCTCTTTTTAACCCCTCCTTATTTGTCAAAGATTTTGTCAGCGCTTTTCATTTCCCTTCACCAGACGATTGACACTGATCACCTCTTCGGCCTCAGCGCTGAGTCTATCTACATCATCTTTAGTGAACAGCCTCCATCCCCTCTTATCCCTGTATTCGGTTTGCCCCAGGACCCCTGACTGGGCCCAACGATATAGGGTAGTTCTGCATATGCCAACCATTCTAGAGACTTCGGAAGTTCTATAATAAGTTTGTCCTTTTATCGTTACAGGCATATTCTCTCCCTCCTATATATATTCTCCCACTCTAACGAGTATTTAAGTAAAGTCTAATATGCGTGAAACATGAAGTAAATCACCCATTGGTAACGTTTTCAGGGGTACTTTCGGCCTAATTTTTATTCAGCGGCTCCAGTTACTCATAACTGTAGGGCTCTAATGCGATATTCAGGGATGCTTACTGCTGGTAATCTACAGACTGAGATTCAGAAAACCTAACAACCAGAGCCCGCACTTCCATTCAAGTATTGACAAGACATAAGATAGAGAAGTAATATTAGAGCTTGAAAGGAGGCGAGCGGTCTCTGCCTTTTTTCGAGGCTCAATGGGGTTCAGGTGGTCGGAGGTTCAAATCCTCTCACCCCGACTTTGAATTGGAAGCTTAGCCATCTCTTCCAGAGCAGACGAGGCAGCCATAATCGATTTCATCTCAAACCAGTGCCCCACCAGCAACATCACATCGATAAGGGTAGCCAACTCCCTGAAAAAGACCTTACCGCTAGACCCAAATACCACAGCGCTGCTATAGGCATAAGCAATTTGGTTACTTATAGTGACCTTTTCTCAACACTCCGCTAGATTTTTGTTCATCCTCTCCTACAACTTAAACTGCAGCTTATCCCCCGGTTTCAGTTCAAATGTATCCTCTCGAAAGCCTATCGTGATTGGCGCCGCAGCGTGGGGTCGTGTCCTAACTATCAGCCGTTTAGATGTGATAAGGAGGTTAACCCAGTGCTGGCGATACATAATATCGAACTGTATCTCTTTCAGGTCGTTTGGCAAATATGGATTAAGCTGCAGCTTATTCTGGCGAGTTTCAATGCCCGAGTAGCACCTTTGGACGAGGTCAACTGTGCCTGCCATAGCGCCGAGGTGAATACCCTCTGGAGTAGTACCACCCTGAATATCGGAAACATCACTCTCAAGGGCCTCCTTGAAGAGATGCCACGACAGCTCACGCTTGGAGCGGGCCAGAACCCAGGCATGCACCACCCGGCTCAGGGTGGAGCCGTGAGAAGTACGTTTGAGATAATACTCAATATTTCTGGGAATAGTTTCATACTCGAACGGATAATTGAGACGGTGAAATAGCTCCCCCAGCTCATCAGCTGAAAGCAGGTAGAATAACATGAGCACGTCGGCCTGTTTGGATAACTTGTAACGATTAGGAGTATCCCCTTCGGCGTCAAGAATGCGGTCCAGGCGGTGGATATTTCCGTATTTTTTCTGGTAGCCTTCCCAGTCAAACTCCTCAAGTTCGCCATAGCCCTCAAACTGGCTGATGATGCCATCGTCATGGAAAACCACACGCATCTTGCGACTGATGTCCTCCCACCGCTTCAGTTCCTCCGGCTTCAACGCCAACTTTTCCATCAGGGCTTGACGCCGTATATCTGGAAGGTCCATTGCCTCCAGAGCACGACACAATACCCAGACCACCATGATATTCGTGTAGGCATTATTGTTAATGCCCGGCTCATCGGCCCCGGGATAGGCATCATGGAACTCATCTGGTCCCATAACTTTGTGGATCTCATACCGTCCCAGAGAGCGGTTGTACCGGGCAATGCTTGCCCAAAAACGAGCAATCTCGACAAGCATCTCCGCTCCATAGAAGGAAAGGAATTCGATATCACCGCTAACCTGATAGTAGTGCCACACATTATAGGCAATGGCAATATTGATATGCCGCTGCAGTTGCGAGTTGTCCGGTATCCAGCTTCCGGAGCGTGGGTTCAGGTGCAGTTCCTGGCTCTCCTCCCGCCCATCACTGCCGCTCTGCCAGGGATACACTGCTCCCTCGAAGCCTGCCTGCTTGGCTGCCCAGCGGGCTTCAGGAAGCCGACGATACCGGTACATCAGCAAGGCCCGGGTGATATCCGGAATACTAAAGTTCAAGAAGGGAAAGATAAATAGTTCATCCCATAGGATATGCCCCCGATATGCCTCTCCATGCAGCCCACGGGGGGGCACGCCGGCATCACGGTCAATGGTATGCGGCGACACTGTTTGCAGCAGATGAAAAATATGCAGGTGAAGAACCAATGCCACACGTTCACTATCCTTGATGGCAATACGGCAGCGCCTCCACAGATGGTCCCACCTGAGGATATGATGTTCCAGCAATTCGTCAAAGCTGGAGGCGCGCTCAACTTGCTTACATGCCTCGATGCCGCTTTCGGAGATAGCGTGGTCTCTGGAGGTGTACAAGGCCACAACTTTCTCAATCGTTATTGCCTTACCCTTCTCCAGCCCAATTGAGAACTCATGAGCAATGTAGGCTGGTTCTTCTACGACATCAGGCTTCACTGGAATTTGTTCATCATCGCGGAATATCTTTGTTCTAGCCGCCTCAGCGATGCGGATATGCGATTGGTTCGTCTCCACCTGGAGGTAAATCGTTTCATTATCGATTGATTGAGTTTCTACCGGAGTGAGATGTCGGCTATTTAGCTGCTGGTAACGCTTTACACCACTGTTGGCCACCCGCCCGTCAAGCGCGGAATGAACATGAATGGGGCCCGACCAGTTCTCAGCTACGATAGTCGTCTCAAGCCCGGCCAGGTGCGGGTTGGCCATGCTGACAAAACGTCGCTGGAATATCCGTGTCTGGCGGCCCTTCTCGTCAGCAAAACGAACCAGGCGGCTCAGCACACACTGGCGCATGTTTAGTTCCTGGTGATATTCCAGGAGATTTACCTTCTCTACATCAAACCAATCTCCATTCCGGAATCGGAATTTAACGGGCAGCCAGTTGGGAAGGTTTACCAGGCTTTCATTCTCGACAGTCTGGCCGGCAATGTTACTCTTTAGGCGGTTATAGCAGCCTGTTACATAAGTTCCGGGGTAATGAATGCCATCAGCGATTGATTCAGGAGCAGCACCTCTCGTGGCAAAGTAGCCATTGCCCAGTGTACACAGTGCCTCGCGCAGCCCCTCCTGTTCTGGGTTGAAATCGTCGTAAGCCATCATCCAGATGCCTTCTGAAACCTCTCTTTCGGCGCGCTTTGTCAGTTCTTGGAGAAATTTCACCACCTCTTCGGGGTCCCGTAGCATATAGTGAGCTGCGGTTTGGCGTTTTTCGCTGCCCACAGCTATGGCAATGCCCTGTTCGCCGATGGCTCGAAATGCATCTTCATCGGTAATATCATCTCCAATGTACAAGGGGAGAATCCTGCCACTGTTAGTATAGAGCGTCTCAAGTAAATAAAATAAGGCTTTGCCTTTGTCCCAGTCGATATTCGGCCTTAGCTCAATGACTTTCTTCCCAGTTGACTTTCGCAGTTCCGGATAATGTGACGATATGTCATCGAATCGCTGCTTCACCATATTGATGTCAGCACTATCAACTTGACGGTAGTGAACTGCGATGGCAAATCGCTTGTGTTCGACCCTGGCTCCCGGTATGTCTCGTATGGCCTTACGTAATTCCGCTTCAGCACGCTTAAGCATAGGCAAGAAACTTTTGCCCATTTCCTGGTTCCGGTATCTCCCGCCTGGTCCAACGATATCAAAGCCGTGACTGCCGGCATAGGCGATATCGCCAATCCCAACCATATTCTGCACGTCACCCAGGTCGCGGCCGCTGATGATGGCCACCGAATAATGCTTTGTCAGTCGTTTGATCACCTTCTTGGCCTTATCGGGAAGGGTTGCATCCTTCGGGTCTTCAACAATAGGTGTTAGCGTACCATCATAATCGAGGAAAATAGCGGGTATTCTTTCGTGCAGCTGCTCAAAGATCTCATCCTTCCTCTCAAGGGCGGAGGGCAAGCTGTCCACGGTTTGATGTGTCCTGGCTGATCGACGAGAACTGGTTTGGCGAATTTCAATCCTGGACAAATCCTGCACTACAATGTCGGCGCCTCGCTTCCTCAGGTCTTTCCCCTGGTTAGCCCGATCCAAACCGATAACGAGCTTGAATTTTCCCCGGCGCCCAGCCTCGACACCGGCGAGTGAGTCTTCGACAATGGCTGTCTTTTCAGGCTTTACTTTAAGCAGTTTTGCCGCTTCAAGAAAAATTGCCGGGTCGGGCTTACCCTTAAGTTGGAGTTTAACGGAATCAACGCCGTCCACTTTGACGCTGAATAGGTCCTGAATACCGGCAGCCTCCAGCACGGCTTCAGCATTGCGGCTTGCCGATATAATCGCTGTACGGATACCGCTTGACTTTAGCTGCTTTATGAATGTAATGGAGGATTCGTAGAGATTTACACCTTGCTTTTTTAGACGCTGGAGGAAATACCGATTCTTCCGATTGCCGAGTCCGTATATAGTCTCTTTGTCCGGCTTATCCTCTGGGTTTCCGTATGGAAGCGAGACGCCACGAGACTCCAGAAAACCCTTAACCCCATCATATCGGGGCTTGCCATCAACATGGCGGCGGTAGTCCAAATCAGCATCAAACGGCTGAAACTGCTCCCCCTGTCGTTCAGCGCGTTTCCTGAGGTATTCGTCAAACATCTGCTTCCAGGCAGCGGCATGAATATTGGCGGTGTCGGTTATCACACCGTCCATGTCGAAAACCACGGCATCGATCTCTTTTGGACTAATTTGCAGTTTATCCATTTTTGCTATCATTCCTCTCCTGGATGCCAGCGTTTTAATAGAGGACACAATACAATTGGTGAAACGATGGCACTAACCAGTGATAAGACTACCATTGCTGAGAATACACGATGAAATCATAAAGCACGGTAAATGGCGTGTCCAGCTTGACTGCCTGGGGTTTGCGGCTAACTTGCCGCTCTCTATGACTTGCTTATCTGCCATTCCTTGAAGAAATAGGCTAACCATAGGTCACCAGGTTTAACTTATATTCCCACCGTCATCGGTGCACTTGTTGCACAGATAGACACAGCCGCACGAAGAATTCAGAGAGCTTAATCTCAGTCAACCCCTATCATCACGTTAGATGCCTTAATGATGGCATAAACATCTTGACCTGGTTTTAGCCCCAGTCTTTCGGCGGATGTCTTGGTGATTATGGATACTACCTCAGTTCCCCCCGGCAACTCAACGATTATCTCATCATTTACGACTCCGGTAGTGACCTTTTTCACTTTTCCTCTTATAACGTTACGCGCACTGACCTTCATAGTACACCTCTCTCAAACGTATTCAAGCTAGGCTAGAGTTCTGTAATACTGTAATTATATCACTTTAACCTGAAGCAGTATAAGAATCAATAGTTCAAGGTTCTGGGTCATTCCCAGCAGCAAATTACATCTGCTGCGCCAAAGTGGGCAGAACGCTTCTTCTTTTTACAATTCGGTACCCGGTCCCCATAGCAGTAGGTCCCCTGGAAAATAATGGCGGAGAGAAAGCCGTAAAAGACCCACAGTGCCAAGACGGTCAGGCCACCTGAGCAGCCAAAACTCATAAATGGATCGCGAGAATCAGCCAGGTAATGGCCACTTCCATCTCATGTTTATAGCCTCCAAAATGTCATAAATATTTAATTACTTTTTATTAAGTGTTATGACTTTTTGATTGATTTTTCAGTAAGCTTTTGTACGGAGGAGGGAGATGGATTCAAGCCAAAATCTCTGTAAATTAAATAGTTAAAGAAGGGGAAAATAAGGAGGTGCAAAATGACTGAATTCGTAGAAGTTCCTGGAGGTAACGAACTCCAAAGCGGGCAAATGAAAATGTTCAACTTAGGTAAACGCGAGATTCTTCTGGCGAGGGCCGACGACAACTTCTATGCTGCTGACAACCGTTGTCCTCATATGGGTGGGAGCCTATCCGAAGGGAAGCTGGAAAAGACCATTGTCACCTGCCCGCGCCATCATTCTCAGTTTGACCTCATTGACGGTCATGTGGTCAGGTGGACGGATTGGTCCGGCATCAAACTCTCCATGGCTAAAATGGTCAAATCACCCAAGCCGATCAATATATACAAAGTAAAGCTCGAGGGAGGCAAAGTCATGGTGGAGGTCGATACGGCATCCTTCGGAATGGCATAGAGTAACCTCCTGCGTCACACTACGATATTGATTTCTCCATCATAGATTGTATGATCGGAGGTAAACATGAATGAGCAAATAAGTATCCTTGGCTTTGCCGGGAGTCTGCGCCCGGCTTCCTATAACCGGGCACTGCTGCGCATGGCTCTTGAACTCGTGCCGAATAGCGCAAAACTCGAAGTATTCGAACTCGATGGCATTCCTCCCTTTAATCAGGATTTGGAGTCTTCGCCACCGGAAAAGGTGAAGGAATTTAAGAGAAAAATAAAGGCGGCTGATGCATTATTAATCGTAACGCCTGAATATAATTATTCTGTACCGGGGGTTTTGAAGAATGCCATTGACTGGGCTTCAAGACCCTACGGAGATAATGCGTTCGAAGGTAAACCCGTTGCTATGATGAGCGCATCAACAGGTATGCTGGGAGGAGCCCGAGCGCAATATCACCTCAGGCAGTCATTTGTCTTTCTCAATATGCACCCGGTGAATAAGCCGGAGGTGTTTGTCAACTTTGCTTCTCAAAAGTTTGATGGTAAAGGGAGGTTACTTGACGAAAAAACAAAGGAACTGATTGGAGAGCTACTTGATAACCTAGTTGCCTGGGCAAAAAGGCTGAAAGTAGCATGAACCAGCATGCTCTGTGCTCAAGCGTATTTAATATTACCAATAAAGAGGTGTGAGAAAATGAAAGCTTTTGTGCTGTAGAGCGGCACATGAGCGCATATTATCAACTCCATCAGGTAATGCGAAGTGGAACCACCTCCGAAATGTCATAATTTTGTAATTATTTGTAAGTCGATTTTATGACTATTTAAGCTCCTATCTGCTAAATTTCGTTCAACTTCTGGTAATTCATCCGAAGTTAAGGGTGGCACGTATACTGATCGGATAGGGTCATTGTAGTGGAACTGTTAATATGAATGCACAGACTGATGGCATCAATATAGTCGGCAGCAAGGCCAACGTCGACGAGGTCATTCGCTGCGAGCAACTGACCAAGCACTACCCAGATGGCAATATTCTGGCCGTGGACCGGCTCGATTTGAAGGTACACAGCGGGGAAATCTTTGGGTTGCTTGGCCCTAATGGTGCTGGCAAGACCACGACTGTGGGGATGCTTACCACGCTGGTAGTCCCGACAAGCGGCAAAGCTATAGTGGCCAGTATCGACGTCGTCGCTTATCCTGCGCAAGTTAAGCAGGTGATCGGTGTTGTGGCTCAGACGAATAACCTTGATCGGGCACTGACCGTCTGGGAAAACCTCTATTATCATGGCCGTTTTTTCGGGATGAGCGCTAGAGAAAGCCGTGAGGCAGCGGACAAGTTCCTGGTGGACTTTCACCTCATGGAACGTGCCAAGGCGGATGTGACAGCCATTTCCGGCGGTATGGCGAAACGGCTCCAGGTGGCTCGTGCCCTGTTACATCACCCATCGGTACTCTTTCTCGATGAGCCCACGGCCGGCCTTGACCCACAGAGTCGTCTTGCCCTGTGGGATATCCTCGGTAAGCTGCACACTGAAGGTCAGACTATCCTGTTGACCACGCACTATATGGAGGAGGCAGATTCGGTCTGCGACCGGATAGCTATTATGGACTATGGCCGTATTCTCGCCATGGACACACCGAAGAATTTAAAGGAATCGGTCGGCGCTGACCATATCGTAACCATATCAGCAACAGGCGACTTAGACGCCTTCGCCCGGCTCCTTCGGGACCGAGTCGAAGGAGCGACCACAAGCCGACTACTCGACAATACTATCCAGCTCCACATCAAAGGCACAAAGGGCACACTGCCCAAGGTAGTCGCCGTCGCTGAACAGGGAGGCTTCAATATCACTGACTTGTCTGTGGCCGAGCCCTCCCTCGAAACTGTCTTCATCAATTTGACCGGAAAGGAGCTACGCGACTGATAAGTGCCATGGCTGCTATATCAAGTGTTCAAACACCGAGGCCAGCTCGGTCAGCAGGAGCCGCCAGTCGTGCTGCTTTCAATGCCCTGCTGCTGCGTGACCTGACGGTGCTGAGGAAGAATCTGGGTATCTTCATCGCCCGCACTCTTATCCAGCCCTTTCTCCTGGTATTTGTTTTCCTATATGTGTTTCCCCAGATCGGCCAGGGCATTGGAGGAAGTTCAGGCGCCAGCGGCGAATCATCATTCGCTACCATACTGGTGGCCGGCGTCGTGGGCCTCTCCATTATGTTCCAGGGAATTCAGGCCGTGGCGTTGCCCCTGGCCAACGAATTCGGCTATACCAAAGAGATTGAAGACCGGGTGCTGGCACCTCTCCCGGTATCACTCGTGGCCATCGGCAAGGTTGTTGCGGGAGCCATCCAGGGCCTTATCGCCGCGGCAGTCGTGTTCCCCATCGCCGCAGTTGTCCACGCCCAGGGTGTGCAACCCAACCTTTCGGTGCACTGGCTACTCCTGCTCACACTGATTCCTCTCACCAGCATCATGACCTCCAGTTTCGGCTTAGTTTTGGGAACCCGTATCTCACCACGCAACATCGGCGTTATGTTCGGGTTTATTGTCCTGCCCCTAACCTTCCTCGGCGGCACTTACTACCCCTGGACAACGCTGTCAGCCATCAAGGTCGGCGGCTTCCCCTGGCTGCAGGCACTTGTCTGCGTCAACCCGCTTATCTATGTGACCGAGGGCTTTCGTGCCGCGTTGACCACGGCGCCACACATGCCACTATATGTTATCTACCCCGTGCTCGTGGCATTCTGTTTCTTATTCCTCTGGGTCGGCTGCCAGGGCTTCCACAAGAGGGTCATTAGCTAGCACTATCTTCACTCGACGACATACAACAAGTGTAAATAATGATAAATGCCAATAATTCAAGAGGGGAAAATACAAATAGAAGGAGGCTTAAGATAATTAGTTGGGTCAAGTATATCGAATGTTTTTGGCCCGGCGTGGGCAGGTGATAACCAGATAGTTTCGTAGACAAAATGGTATTGCGGCGAAGGCTTTACCACCCAACTTCAAGCCTTCGCCGCGGGTGGGAATGGCAGCGTATCGCTGGTGAAGGATGAGCAAAATCACTGGTAACGCCAAGAAATGATACAAAGATAGTAACTAGACCTAGATATCCTGATAAATAAGGAGGGAACATGTTTGAAAGAATAATGATACCACTAGACGGGTCAGAAGCAGCCGAGATAGCTCTCCCTTATGGAGAAGAGTTGGCTAGAAGGTTGGGTTCCGAGGTAATACTGCTTCATGTACCTGGGTCAGAGCACCAGCAATATGAACGCATGCATAAGATGTATCTAGACAGGTTGGCTGAAACTGTGAAGCACAACATTAAAAGAGGGCAGCAAAAGGGTACACAAGTTAAAGTAACTACAAAAGTCGAAGCCGGAGAGCCTCATGAGAATATCTGTAACCTCGTCGATAAAGACGATATAGACCTTATAATTATGGTTAGTGTCAGTGCCTCTGGTCTTAAAATCGCCAAAATGCTGGGAAGCGTAACTGACCATGTCTGCCGCACAGTGCCCATACCAGTAATGCTTATCAGGCCCCAGGATGTGCAGCGAATTGAAAGCAAAAAGCGACTGATTAACCGGATACTATTGCCTCTGGATGGTTCTGACCTCAGCAGATTAGCACTACCTGTAGGAGAGGAAATGTCTGCTATGCTGAAGGTTCCAATTACCCTTTTCCAGATGGCACGCATAATTATCCCCTATGCTGATGCTATGGTGGGTACACCATTTATTAATTATCCAAAATGGATCAAGGATGAGGAGAAAGTAGTCCGTGTTGAAATTAATGCGTTGGAGAAGAAGTTAAGGGAGAAAGGGCTCACCATAACACATATTATCACGTCTGGATTTAATGCTGCCGACGAAATTATTCAAGCAGGTAAAAAGGTTGACGCCGACCTTATAGTCATGTCTACACATGGTCGGTCTGGCTTAGGCCTCTGGGCTCTTGGTAGCGTTGCTGAAAGAGTCCTACGTTATTCAGAGATACCTCTACTGCTAGTAAATGCGAGAGTAGATTAAAAGGAGGCGAGTAAGATGTTAAGAGGCGGAATACCTATCGGCAAGGCGTTTGGCATTCAACTAAGGCTTCACTATTCCTGGTTCTTCATTTTCGCACTGGTGACCTGGATCCTGGCGGCCATCTACTTCAACCCGACTGACTATCCGACCTGGAGCTTGTCTGCCAGAATAGGCGCCGGTTTGATAACCAGTGTCTTATTCTTTGCCTCGGTCCTGGTCCATGAACTGATGCACAGCATAGTCTCTCAACGGCAGGGCATACCAGTCCAGTCCATAACCCTGTTCATTTTTGGCGGCGTTTCTCAAATTACCAGCGAACCCAAGCAACCCAGGGATGAATTCCGTATGGCCGTCGTCGGCCCTTTAAGCAGTCTGGTAATCGGAGGTATATTTCTCGGCATTTACTTCCAATTGCGCAGTGCAGACACCTTTGCAGCCCAGTTTGTAACAGGTATTGCGTACTGGCTGGGAATCATTAATCTGTTTCTGGGCGTCTTCAATCTTATTCCCGGTTTCCCTCTCGATGGCGGGCGCGTCTTAAGGTCATTAATATGGTGGCGTAGCGGTAACCTGAAAAGGGCCACGAGAATAGCTTCAAATATTGGAAGGGCGGTAGGCTTTATTTTCATCTTCATAGGTATCTGGTTCATCTTTACAGGTAACTGGATTAACGGTATCTTGCTGGCGTTGATTGGCTGGTTTGTGGAGAGCGCTGCTGTTGGTAGCTACCAGCAGCTTCTCATGCAGGAAATGCTCAAAGGCCACGTAGCCAGCGAAGTAATGTCCCGTGACTGTGCCGTAGTTCCCCCTGATATGACTATTGACCACCTTGTGAATGGCAATATCCTGACCTCCGGGCGCCGTTGTTTCCCCGTAGTTTCTGGCTCACAAATCATAGGCATGATGACATTGCATAACATAAAGGCGGTACCTCGAGAGCAATGGAGCACGGAGACCGTCAAAGAAGCGATGATACCGTTTGACAAACTCAAGTGGGTGCGGCCGGATGAAGAACTTTCCTCCGTACTCCGAACCTTAACTGAGGATAATATCAATCAGGTGCCTGTAGTCCAGAATAGCGAAATTGTGGGCATGGTAAGCCGTGAGAATCTGCTCAACTTCGTCAACATTCGCAGCAGGCTGGGCGTATAGTGCTTTTATGAATTTCTGTATGCTCTGTGGCACGAAAAAGCCGTGAAACAGCAAACGTGCTCACTCGCGTTTCTTAAGTGTAATCTTCATCCAAATATCTGTTAGCGCCATCTGGTAGCTGCCTTTGAATGCCGTTTGCTCTAGCATGTCCTTAATTACGGTCTGGTATTCTTCCAGGCTGAAACCATGTAGCGTAGAGACTCCGCGTCCAAGTCGGCTAACCAGGAACCCGTATTTCTTACTCATTTTTCTTCTATCAGCCCGGTTTTTGAAAACCTCAGGACACCCATCGTATATCCAGGCTTCCCTGCCGGTTTTTAGAACACGATAGCACTCATCGAACACCAGGCGTGGTGTCTTCCAGTGGTGCGAAGCGCCCGTACTAACAACAAGGTCTATCGAGTTATCCTTGAAAGGGAGTTTGGCCGCATTGCCGAGCACAAATCGAGCATTATCAACGCCTTTGGCGTGGCGTCTGGCAATCTTGACCATCTGCCTGCCGAGGTCGATGCCGCAGACCTGCAGGCTGGGTGACCTCTTAGCAATCTCTATTGACAAATAGCCCGTTCCCGAACCCAAATCAAGAATAGTCCCGTTTCCCATCTTTTCCACTATATAACTAGCGACCTTTGTTTCAGGCTTTCGAAGGACTTTTGCCACCGTCGCATTGTAGAATATGGCACCAGGGGTTGGGATTGCTTCAGGCTTCCTCAGTAAATCCTTGATGAATCTTGTTAGAGACATGCTCATTCCTCGAGCAAGATGTCGTTGAAATCACGCCGCAGTGGGAGGTCCACTTCGCCTATCTTAACATATCCTTTGGTATCCTGGGCACATAATCCCAACTTGTAGTATGCCTAATTGATATGGTGTCCCTGGAATCCGTTGCGTGAAGACCATACGTGGTTTGGGCTGTTTTTGTGGGAGAAGAAAGGGGAAAATGGTAGTTTGTAAAAGGTACTGATTTTCTAGGATATAT
>CAYYUO010000012.1:0-20320 GCA_964474965.1 uncultured Dehalococcoidales bacterium | reverse complement strand
GGAGCGAACTCCGCCCGTCCGAAGAGCTCAACTGGCACCCTTCCTTGAAATTCGGTAAGGTCAAGTCGAGTTTGCTGGGCGGCACGCGAAAGGTTGGCCACGACCAGGATGGCCTCATCTTGGTAGCGGCGAAGGAAAGCTAGAATCTTGCGATTTTTCGGTTGCAGGAACTCAAGGCTCCCTCGTCCAAAAGCCTTAAACCGCTTCCTGAGAGCAATGGTGCGCTTCATCCACCAGAGAAGAGAGTCGGGATTATTTTGCTGGTTCTCTACATTGATGGACTCGTAGTTATACTCGGGGTCGATAATTGGGGGGAGGTAAAGTTTCTGGGGATTGGCGTTAGAGAATCCTGCGTTTCGGTCAGGGCTCCACTGCATCGGGGTACGCACCCCATTGCGGTCGCCGAGATAGAAGTTGTCCCCCATGCCGATTTCGTCACCGTAGTAAATCACCGGCGTCCCTGGCAGGGAAAAGAGCAAGCCGTTCATCAGTTCAATTTTTTTGCGGTCGTTATTCAAGAGTGGTGCCAGGCGCCGGCGGATGCCGAGGTTGAGCCGGGCAGCAGGGTCGCTGGCATACGTCCGGTACATGTAATCCCGCTCTTCATCAGTGACCATCTCAAGAGTTAGCTCATCGTGGTTGCGGAGAAAAATAGCCCACTGACAGGCCTCCGGAATCGCTGGTGTCTCCTGGAGGATGTCAATGAGGGGGAAGCGGTCCTCCATGCGGATGGCCATAAACATACGTGGCATAAGGGGAAAGTGAAAAGCCATATGGAACTCATCCCCATCGCCAAGATAGGCCACTGCATCTTCTGGCCACTGGTTGGCTTCTGCCAAAAGCAGGCGATTCACGAATTTTCCATCGATGTGCTTGCGCAGCTCCTTCAAGAAAACGTGTGTTTCGGGTAAGTTCTCACAATTGGTACCTTCTCGCTCGTAGAGGTAAGGCACTGCATCAGCCCGGAGCCCATCGACTCCAAGCCTCAGCCAGAAATCCATAATTCTGAAGATAGCCCGCCTAACGGTGGGGTTGTCATAGTTCAGGTCTGGCTGGTGTGAATAAAAGCGGTGCCAGTAATATGCCTTGGCTACATAATCCCATGTCCAGTTAGAGTATTCGGAGTCCTTAAAAATGATGCGGGCGTCTTGGTACTTTTCTGGCGTGTCACTCCAAACGTAAAAGTCACGCCAGCGGCTTCCCGCTGCTGCCCGTCGGGCTCGCTGGAACCAGGGGTGCTGGTCAGAAGTGTGGTTAAGGACTAGCTCTATGATGACACGCAGACCGCGCTGGTGTGCTTCATCCACAAAAGTCCTAAAATCGTGCATGTTGCCATAGACGGGTTGGATGCTGGTGTAGTCGGAGATGTCATAACCATCATCCTTCAAGGGTGAAGGATAAAACGGGAGCAACCAGAGGGCTGTAACCCCTAAATCTTCAAGGTAATCAAGCTTCTCTGTAAGACCTAAAAAGTCGCCCACACCATCCCCTTGGCTGTCTGAGAAGGCACGAATGTGAAGCTCATAGATAATAGCGTCCTTATACCAAAGAGGCTCATCACTGAATGACGATGGTCCTGTATGACTTCGTTTCTTCATATCCTAGTCACCAAGCACTGTGTGTATATATTCCAGCAAATCCTTAAAGTCAAGCGGCTTGACCAACAGCCCGCTGGCCCCGTGTTTCATGCTGTGCCGTTGAATAGTCGGGCTGCGCCGGGCCGAGATCACGATGAAAGGTGTCTTGGCTTTGTGCAACTCTTCGCAGCGTTCCCAGATACGCCGGTCAAACCCGGAGATATCTATCAGGGAAAGTGTGATTTTCTCCTTTCCCTGAATAGCCTGGTCCAGTTCCTCCAGGCTGACAGCAGTGAGTGGCTGGTAACCTGCTTGTCCGAGTTGCTGCGACAAGAATTCCAGGTTACTGCGGTTGCTATCCACTACCAAAATTATTGATTCAGCACTCATTGTTCAATCAGATTGTTTACCGGCAATGATACAGCAGTTAAATATAATTTTCCCCTCTACATATAGTAATCAAAGTCTCGCTCCGTGCGCACCCGCCGACGCATACGGAAGACGTGAGCGGGGACGACTTGCGAGTTGAGTTCAACGTAGTTTCGCGACCCCTGCCAGAGATAGCGGGCATCGCTCAAGAGGTCGTGCATCTGGTAAGGCTTTTGGGGGTCGATGCCCAGTTCCTCCAAGGGAAACTCTACCCAGCCGGACTGGGTATGGTGCGGATCCAGGTTCACCACCACCAGGACAACATTGGAGAGGTCATCGGTGCGCTTGCTGTAGCAAATTAGCTGCTCGTTGTCTACTTCATGGAAACGAAGGCTCCAGTCGCTGTGAAGGGCAGGGTTCTCTCGCCGAATCCGATTGACTCGGGCGATGAAGTCCTTCAGGCTGTCGAGCCTGGCAATATCCCAGTTTTTGATCTCGTATTTTTCCGAGTCGAGATACTCTTCGCTCCCTGGTTCCCTGGGATGATTCTCACAGAACTCAAAAGCTGGGCCGTAGATGCCATAGCTGGCTCCCAAGGTAGCTGCCAGGACCAATCGTGCCATAAACGCTGGCCGTCCGCCAAACTGCAGATACTCGGTCAAAATGTCCGGCGTGTTTGGCCAGAGGTTGGGACGGAAATATTCCCGTACTTCCGTTTGAGTCAACTCGGTGAAGTATTGAGTCAGCTCCAACTTGGTGTTGCGCCAGGCAAAATAGGTATAGGACTGAGTAAAGCCTAGCTTGGCCAATTGGTACATCACCTTGGGACGGGTGAATGCTTCGGAGAGGAAAATGACATCGGGGTATGACATTTTAATATCGGTAATCAACCATTCCCAGAAGCGGAAGGGCTTGTTATGAGGGTTGTCCACGCGGAAGATGCGGATGCCCTGTTCGATCCAGAAGAGCACGATACTCTTGAGCTCTTCCCAGAGCTCTTGCCAATTCCCGGTCTCGAACTCGAAGGGGTAGATATCCTCGTATTTTTTGGGTGGGTTTTCCGCATACTGCACAGTGTTATCAGGGCGCCAGCGGAACCATTCTGGATGTTCCTTTACATAAGGGTGGTCAGGGCTGCACTGGAAGGAGATATCCATGGCGATTTCAATATCATATTCGCGAGCCTTGGTTACAAAGCTCTGGAAATCCTCCAATGTGCCGAGTTGGGGGTGAATGGACTTGTGCCCTCCTTCTTCGGAACCGATGGCCCAGGGGGTTCCGGGGTCATCCGGGTTGGCTAGAGGAGTATTATTTCTCCCTTTACGGTGCGTGTGGCCAATAGGGTGGATGGGGGGGAAATAGAGTACGTCGAAGCCCATAGCTGCAATATAAGGAAGGCGAGCCTCGCAGGCCTGGAGAGTTCCGTGGCGTCCGGGCTGAAGAATACAAGAACGGGGAAACATCTCGTACCAGGTGCTGAAGCGAGTTTTTTCCCTGTTAACCACCACTACAAGCTCTTTAGGATAAGTGGTGGCAAATCGCCTGTCAGGATACTTATCCATGAACTCTGATAACTCCTCGCTTAGGGCTAGCTGGACCTTCGCCTGCTCTGCTATCTGTGTAGATTGCAAGGTGCTTACCCATTCTCCCATCTTTTGTCTCTCACGTTTAGGAGCACGCTGGCTTGCTTCTGTAATCAACTGGGCCCCTACCAGAAGCTCAACCGAAACTTCTTGGTCCGCCTGGAACTTCTTTGTTAAGTCCCGCCTCCATGACTTGAACTGGTCAACCCAGGCTAAAACAGTGTAACGATAGCGCCCAAGCTCGGCGACCACAAACGAGCCGCGCCAGTGGTCATTGATTAGTGGTTCCATAGGAGTTTCGGCCCATCCAGGGTCGTTTTCCTTACGATAAAGGAGCAGAGCCGATATGGCATCATGGCCGTCGGCAAAAATGTCGGCCTCCACGACTACTCTCTCGCCGACAACTCGCTTGATGGGAAAGCGGCCGCCGTCGATTTCAGGCTTTAACCCTTCAATGATCACCCGTATTTGGCCTGTCGCCTCTGCCATGGTCCTGTAGCCTTGCCTTATTGCTCCGTCACCATTCTATTTCAAAGAAAAATTGTGCCTTATTGGGGCATCGTTGTCAACGAACATATGCAAAGATGGTCAACTTCAGGCATTGAATTTCTACTTATCACGATGGGAAAGAGAAAAAGACAAACTTGAGAACAGGCTCAAGCAAAAAAGGTAGTCTGCAAGCTGACGGTCGTGGCTGCTAAGTCTGAGATAGATTCCGTGCTCGCAGATAAACCTCTTCGTATTTTCTAGCCGAGGTTTTCCAGGAGAAATCTAGATTCATATTATAGCTCATCAGGTTTTGCCATTCAGCCCCATGATAAAAGCTCGTCTCGGCTCTTTTTATCGCCTCCATCATTTCCAGGGCATTATAATTTTGAAACACAAAGCCATTCCCGTTTCCTTCAGCCACATCCTTCACTGTATCAGCCAGCCCACCAGTATTTCGCACCACAGGGATAGCACCATATCGCATGGCTATTAGTTGCCCCAATCCACAGGGCTCAAAATGCGAGGGCATGAGAAATATGTCACAGCCGCCATAGATAAGGCGGGCAAATCGTTCATCGTAAGCGATGAATACCGAGAAACGATCGGGATACTTTAGCGCCGCCTCGGTAAGCAATTTATGATAATGATCCCTTCCTTCACCAAGGATAACCAGTTGTGCTCTTGTTTCTGTAATAAACGGATCTATAGCCTGGAGCAGCAAGTCAATCCCCTTTTGTTCATCGAGACGAGACACCATGCCAAACAAAGGGATATCAGAGCTTTGTGGCAGCCCACTCTTTCTTTGCAAGGCGAGTTTATTATCAACTCTTCTTTCTATCGTATTAGAATCATAGTTCCTTTCCAGATAGGGGTCGGTAGCCGGGTTGTATTCATCATAATCAATACCATTAACTATGCCGTAAAACTCATTGCGCCGATAGTTTAATAGTTGCTCCAGGCCCTCACCATATTGTGGTGTCAATATCTCTGAGGCGTAGGTAGGGCTGACCGTGGTCACAATATCAGCCAGAAGGATTCCCTGGCTCATGAAGTTTAGCGATGGCCTGGGAGCATCAGTTGGAATATATTCTTGCCATACAGAAGAAAGTCCCGAGCGCTGGAAAAATTGCTGGTCGAAGGGACCTTGGTAAGCCAGATTGTGGATGGTAAATATACTGGGCAGCGTTATCTCTGCTTTTTTAAGCCTCAAAGGGACCAAGGCTGTATGCCAGTCATGGCAATGAACAATATCGGGACGAAGCTCAAGCTGGGAAATGACATCTGGTATGCTTAGCGAGAAAAAAAGAAAGCGCTCTAATTCACCCTGGGCATAAATTTCCTCCACCCCGAAGTAACGTTGGTTCTCCACCAAGTACACGGGAATTTTCCCTTTTAGCATGGTCTTTTTCAAGGTTACTGGTTCAGAATACCCCATAAAGCTGACAGTCCCGACTTTGTCGGGATTCTTTCCCTGAATATCTTGGACAGAGGTCTTTATGCTCCTGTATTTAGGCAGTATAAAACACAGTTCGTGTCCTATGTCTTGGAGGGCTGTGGCTAGGGAGCTTGTGACATCTGCCAGTCCGCCTACCTTAGCTAAAGGGAAAGCCTCAGAGGCGATAAACAAAATTCTCATTATTGAAATCGGGCTTGGAGAATGTTTCCTCCGCCTGCGACGGAACTACCACTGGGAATAAAGAGGGTAGAGAAGTTGCTCTCCTGTACCTCGGAATCGATCTTGCAGTTTCGCCCGACTTTCAACCCTGGGGGCAACCTTGCTCCTTTGCCCACTACAGTGATGCCACAATTTAGGTATACGGGTTCGTCCTTATTCGGAACATAGTCATCGCCATAGCCAATGCAGCAGCCTTGGGCGATATAGCATCCCTTGTCAATGATGGAGCGGTGGACAACAGCATCTTTGGCAATAATGGTATCATCAAAAACAATGGAGTCTATCACTTGAGCTCCTGCCTCCACATAAACATGGGGAGAAAGCACCGAATTAAATACGCTGCCGTTTACGATGCAACCATTGCTGACAAGGCTTCTGCCTACCTGGGCCTTTGGCCCCAGCTTCACCGGGGGCATGTCTGACGAGGGTGTTCTTACTTGACTCCCAGGTTCGTAGAGATTAAATGGGGGCAAATCAATAATGAGGTCCATATTGGCCTGCCAGTAGGCTTCGATTGTGCCGACATCACGCCAGTAGCCCTGATACTCATAGCCATAAGCCTTGTATTTGTCTATTGCCTCAGGTATGAGCTGGCTGCCAAAATCTTGCAATCCGCGGCGATGAGCATCTTCTAAGACCTTGAAGAGGATATTCTTATTAAAGGAGTAAACGCCCATGGAAGCTAAGTTGCTTTTTGGTTGTGATGGTTTTTCCTTAAAGGCAACCACCCTATTATTTTCCAGAGTCACGATGCCAAAGCGGTTGGCTTCAGCTAAAGGCACTTCTGTGACTGCGAGGGTAACGTCAGCTCCCTGGCGGCGATGAAACTCAATCATCTGCTCGTAATGCATGATATAAACATGGTCTCCCGAGAGGATGAGAACCTGCTCAACACGGCTGTCCTGTATAAAATCGAGGTTGTGATAAACAGCCTCGGCAGTGCCCCTATACCAGTGCATCTCTCCATTGGTGCTTACAAAGGGGGAGAGTAAAGCCATCCCCCCGACTACACGATCGAGGTCCCAGGGTTTACCCACACCGATATGGCGTGCCAATGAGCGAGGATTATATTGTGGTATGACCGCCACTTTGTCGATCCCGGAGTTAACACAATTGCTTAAGGTAAAGTCAATGATACGATATTTACCACCGAAGGGGACTGCTGGCTTGGCACGCTTTTCTCCTAACACACTTAATCTTCTCCCCTCTCCTCCCGCAAGAATTAGAGCCAATACCTTTTTCATCTACGCATTACCTCACCCAACCAAATCATAGATTTTGTGGGGTAAAATAAATTAGGCAACTACATTTTTTGAACAGCCTCATAGCTATTTTAACCCCTCGGGAATGCCGTGTCTAATTCCATTCAATTGAGTTCCCTTTCGAGGTCGATTTTACTTGCGAGCCGCCGGTATATACATTTGCTCGACGTATTCTTTCAACATCCGCCGTGTGCAAAAGTGAGGTACAATCGAGCCAATTGCCTCTTTGACCATATGCATCCACTCATGGGGCACCCCACCCCTGTCCCGCTGGTAGTAGAGGGGTACAATTTCCTCTTCCAGAAGACGGTAGAGCGCCTCGGCATCTGACTTATCTTCTTCCCCTGGGTCATATGCTTCGACCTCATCACCGATGGCCCAGCCATTGGTGCCATTATAGCCTTCATGCCACCAGCCATCTCGGACGCTGAGATGCAGGACACCATTTACCGAAGCTTTCATACCACTAGTGCCGGAAGCTTCTCGAAGGCGGCGAGGCGTATTCAGCCAGATATCTACTCCCTGGACCAGATAGTGAGCCATATGCATATCGTAATCTTCAACAAAAGCTATTCGCCCCTGGAATTCCCGGTCCGTAGCCAGAGTGTATATGTGCTGAAGTAGTTGCTTTGAGGGAAAATCAGCGGGGTGAGGCTTGCCAGCGAAGATTATCTGGACTGGGTGCCGTCTCTCAGTGACAATTTGTTTGAGACGTTCTACGTCATGGAAGATTAGCTCCGGCCGCTTATATGCGGTAAAACGGCGGACGAAACCGATGGTCAGAGCATTCGGGTCGAGCAAAGCGCCCATAGCCAGCACCTGTCGGGCTGTGCATTCACGTTCAGTGGAACATTGCCATGCTCGCTCTGTCATGGCGCCGACAAGCTTACGTTTAAGAATTTGACGCACTGCCCAGAGTTCCTCGTCAGGGATATTTAGCACAAGCTCCCGAAGGTTGGTATCATCGTATCTTTTTGACACATCCTGACCTAAGTGCTTCTCGTAGAGGCGGCTCATCTCCGGAGCAACCCAGGTGGGCACGTGAATCCCGTTAGTAATATAAGAGATAGGCGTTTCATCCTCTTTAACTTCGGGCCAGAGTCCATGCCACATCCTTCGGGTAATTTTTTCATGAAGCTGGCTGACGGCATTGCGATGGCCAGCCATCCTTAAGGCAAGCGCAGTCATATTAAAGCTTTGGTCGCTTGGGCCATCCTGTCGTCCCAACTCCAGGAATGTTTCCCGGCTGATTCCCAGGGATTCCCAATAACTATGCAAGTATTTCTCCACAAGTGAAATAGGAAAGACGTCATGCCCCGCGGTGACCGAAGTGTGAGTGGTGAAAACGGTAGTCGCCTGTACCTTTTGGAGGGCTTCGGTAAATGTCGCGCCTTTTTCTACCTCTTCCCTGACACGCTCCAGGATCATAAAGGCACTGTGGCCTTCATTGGCATGCCACACGGAGGGCTTGATGCCAAGGGCCCGTAAGGCACGCACGCCACCAACTCCCAGCGCGACCTCCTGCTGGATACGCTGCTCTTGGTCAGCGGTATAGAGGCGAGCACATAGCTGTTGGTCCTGGGGCATATTCCCTTCGACATTAGAACATAGCAGATAAAGATTGCCCCGGCCCAACCGCACCTGCCACACCCCAATATATAGAGGTCTATCACCCAGTTTAATCTGAATCAACGGGCCACACCAATTGGAACGAGGGGCTGGATTGATTGGGTTGATAGGTGCCTCATCAAAATCTAATTGCTCATAAATTTCCTCTTGCCAGCCCTCGGCGGAAATATGCTGGTGGAAATAGCCTTGGGGATACATGAAGCCAACTCCGACCAGGGGTAGTCCCAGGTCACTTGCCTCCTTGCACAAATCGCCGGCTAAAACTCCCAGTCCACCGGCATATATAGGAAGGGAGTTATGTATGGCAAATTCCATTGAGAAGTAGGCAACGGGGCCATCCAACACACTGGGATATTTGGTAGTAAACCAGCTATCCTTGTCTGATATTTCAGCGTCGAAAGCCGACATCACAGAGTCATATAGATTAAGAAAAGTGGGGTCGGTGGCAGCCGCTGCTAACTTGTCGGTGCTGATCTCGCATAATTGCTTGACCGGGTTATGCCCACCCAATCGCCATAGGGGATAGTCCAGGACCCGGAAAAGGTTACGTGCCCGGGGGTGCCAGCTCCACCACAGATTATTGGCCAGCTCCTCCAGTCTGTTTATTCGTTCGGGTAGTTTTCCTTTCGGATACATATTTCTCCCCTGCTCACCTATTGTTGTTGTCATCTTTGTCGTTATGCCAACCTGGTATTCCTGTTATGGCTCACCAAGGAGATATAGGGCGATTCCTTTTAAGGCCAGATAAATATTGTATTATAGCAGAACATGACATATGCTATTATATGAATAACTACATTCTTTCCTTGCCACCCAACTTCTACAAAGCTGGAATAGGGGACTACACCGCAGACTCGGTAGCGTATATTGTCTCTAAGATTTGTGATTCCCTTTGATTTTAGTCGGTAATTTTGTAGTATAATGTGAGTGTAATATCGAATTAGGAGGTGTGTGAGCATGGCTAAGATTGTCAAGATTAGCAAGGAGGAAGCAAGCAGACGTTTAGGGGATGTGCCGGACGATAAACGCTTCTGGTGTCAAGATGGCAAGGTTGTCAAGAATATCAAGGAGCTGGGAAAAGCTCTAAATGACACGAGTGACGATATTTTCCATTACCACGCTGGTGAGGGGAGAAACGATTTCAGTAACTGGGTCAGGGATGTGGTGGGGGATAATAAGCTGGCGAATGACCTGAGCAAGGCTAAGTCCCGTATCCAAGCTGGCAAGGCAGTAGCACAGAGAGTTTCTTTTCTGGAGAGTAAGCTATAAGAGAGTTTGAGGACTTCGCTGAAGGCACGTCTTGTCGGAGACTTAAATTAGCTTGGGGTTTTCTCGCGTTTTCCACTCCTCGGGTAAAAGCTCTCTGAACATCGACGGAAACCTCGGGGGATAAATTTCGTACAGGTGCTGGTACATAGCCAGGACCATGGAATCCAGGTCACTTATATAACCCCAGGCACGCTGTATGTGGTCGGTGGCGACAAAGACCTCACGGCAATATCCTTTCAACTCTCGCACAAGGCGATTTAACGCTTCGCCCTTTCCATCGGGAGTCGCTGCTGATTCAATGGAACGGCTGGCTTCGAGTGCGCGCTGAATGAATTCCGTGGCGACCACGCGATGGCTCTGCCCCCTCTTAATTTCCAGCAGGGCTGCCTCTTTCTGCTCACCAGCAAGACCACCCTCCTCAATGCCAGTTCTCAGATAGTCAAATCGAGTGTCAAGGAGGAATTCCAGGATGCGCTCCGCTCCCAGGTAGGTGCTATCACCAGGGTGCACGTATCTGGTGCCGGCGAAGGCAATATCCTCAGGCGCAGTTCCGAGAAGAAGTTCCGAAAGGCGATAGCCATGTAAAAAAGGTCGCTTCTGGCGCCCCTCTTCGGGTCGCCAGCCCCAGTTGCAGGCTCGCTTCATTAGCCTGTAGTGCAAGGCTATCTGGTCTTTTAAATCAAAGCGTGGGACAGCATATCTGGTATCATGGAGCAAGGCTGCGTCTGTAGCTAGCCGCCTGGGCATACCAAAGGCATCCAGGATTGCCCCGTAAATATTTATGAGGAAACGCCCGGGTTCCCAGAAGACGAATGGTAAGTGCTTAAAAACCGCTGTATCGAGGTCCACATCCCTGAACTTTCCGGCATTAAGTGGCGGATAATGGCCATCGTAGCGGAGTACCAGGCGTATCTCAGGAGCCCAGGAGACCTGATTTAATCGGACGCGAGGCAGCTCCGCCATATCGCCCAAGCTCTCCAGATAGTCATCTGGAGTCACGAAGCGCACTTCGGCAATCTTCTTGGTGATCACATTTTTCCAGGCTTGCTCCAGTATCCGGAGGGCGATATCGCCGAAGTCCATGAGTTCCAGGTCCTGAATGTAGAAGATTAATCCCCTGTCAGGCAACTCTGTCAGTGCATTTTCCAGTACTGCAGTATACTCGGCTACTGCCTCCTCCCAGGATATGGGAAAGGGAATGTATGATTTATTGCGATATTCTTCGGCAAAGACCCAGTACTTTCCCAGAATATATCCCTGATTTTTTACACCTTCGGGGTCATAACGGGTTATCGGTCGCCAGATGTATTGAGAGACTGGGAAATGGCGGGGCAGCGCCAGCATATCAGGCCCCACCACAAAGGCACGGTATTGGATATCACCTTTGCCATCCACGATGAAATGTGCCTTGCGGTCACTCAGATGGGGAAAGACGATGTACTCCATCCCGCTATCTTTATAGGCAGCTAACTTAGCCGCATCCACAGACCCTTCGGTGGGAAATGCGCCACGATGCTTCGGCTCAGACACGCCCATAACGTTGTGAAGCAGCTCTACATTGAGGCGGAGCTCATCGGATATCTCATCGGAAGTAAGTAAGGCAGTGTGGGTATGATGGGCGTGTGTGTACAAGGGGTATATGGTACCGTTTTTGTAAGCTGCCGACAGGTTCTGGAATGTCTCCGGTACGTACCAAGCTAACTGCACCAGTAGTTCATTGGTGGCATCCAGAGCTACCGGAGCCTCCAACGATTCCGCCGTTTGTACTAAGTGAGCGTATATATCACGTTCCTCCCGCGCCCTTTTCAGAACATAGTTTTCTCCCCGAATGGCATCGCGTATTTCGGGGTCATCCGCCAGGGCAATAAGCTCGTTGGGCAGGGCCCACAGCGGCTCATGGGCATGAAAGGCAAGGATAACGTAAGCACGCTTCATAATAATTCCTAACCCCCAAAGGTAAGTTCGGTGGAAACCTCGGGGTGCTCCTTTCTATATTTCTGCTTCAGACGCTGGGCCTCACCTGATTCCTGCCATTCCCTTGCCTTGCTCACCACTGCTTGAAACAGTCTGCTGGCTTCCTCTTTCCGTTTCTTATCTATGGCATCCCCCAGCGACTCTACAGCCTGGTATAATTTTTGGGCACCCCACTCAATCATCTCCACACTCCACCAGGGCCGGCAACTGGCCCACCAGTACTGGCAGCTATGCAGTCCCTCGTCCAGAAGTCTGCGTGCCTCGGAAAATCCAGGCGACTTTGTTGGAGCCCCCTTGACAGTGTGCAGCACAAGCTTGGTGAGCTGCCATTGCAACTCGTGCAGTTCATGCCCCGGATACTGCCACTGAGGATAAGGTATGCCCTGTGCCATCTCATCCTCCCAGGTGCTCCAGGAAGAAGAAACCGGATTCACAGTGTCCACCTGAACGAAGTGTTTTATAAGTTCCGAGATGGTGTATGTCTTGGGAGTTCCCCGGGCAAATAGCTCGGAGAGCAGTTTTTCCTGCCCTGGGCGATGGTGCCCATAGACTTCGCCATCGGTGCCTGTGAGAAGATAGCTATGTTTCTCTAACCCGCCTTTTAGAGCTGCCAGAAAAGGTTCTGCTGAGGGATATGTGCCATAGGTAATGCCAGCGCTGAAGGGGCGTTCCTTGAAGAACACCAGGAAATCTCCGAGCCCTTCTACCTTATAAAGTCGGTCATATTTAACGGAGCCAATCTTCCCCTTAAAGGAAAGTTCGTCCACGATTATCCAGCGAAAGCCAAGCTCGGCCACGGTTTGGGCTACTTCTTGACTATAGCACATCTCCGGGGGGAAAAAGCCCGTAGGCCTGTAGATTTCCCCAAAGTAACGCTGATTAACATCAGTATTGAGCTTGACCTGCCTGATGACCTCGTCCTTGGGAATAAGAGGCAAAATAGGATGATACATGGCACTCCCGGTGAACTCGATCTGCCCCCGCTCGGCTAATTCACGAAGACCTCGAATCACGTCATCAAGCCCGTATCTGGCAAGCTGTTCTGTGAGGACAGCATTTATGTTGAGGGTGATTTTGCCTCCAGGTGCCTTCCTCAAAACACGCACCAGCGTCCGATAGCTCTCATCGGTGACCTTGCGGACTATTGCCTCGGTCTGGGTTGGTGGTTGATATATGTGAAGGAAATTGCTCCAGTACATAGTTCTGCTCTTCCACTGCTATTGCACAAATAGCCTATCTTCCAGTTTGTTTCTGATATTCCTGGCAGCAACAGTGCGGTAATAATATTCTCGTTTTGTCTCCTCACTGGCCCCGCTCTTGTTTATAGCCCGGTAAGCGTTAACCACGGTTCGGAGTTGATCGAGCAAGCCTATGTGGATGAGGTTGATGTCCCACATAGGATGGTTGCTGGCCCACCACATCTGGCAACTACATTCAGCCCGATCCAGAAGTCCCCGAGCAATGGTAGCAGATTGCCGGCTTTCCTCATTATCGGCGCACTCCAGTGCCTTATTCACCAATTCAATGCATATGCCGAGGTGTTCCCACTGAAGACGGTGCACCTCGTTCTTCTCGTCTTGCCACAACGGATAATAGTTACCGGCTTTCATGTCATCGGCCGTGGTGCTCCAGGAGGATGGCCGTGGCTCTATCGTTTGACCTTGGGGAAAGAGGTCGAGAAGTTGGCTGATGGTGACCATCTGGATTTTGCCGGCAGCTTCGTTATTTGTCAAAAGGGCGGCATGCTGCCCGGCTAGTGCCTTGGCTTGTTTAACCTCTTCAAGAGGCTCTGCAGGTGGTTCTAGCTCATTGTAAACCTTGGCCAGGAATGCCCTCTCCCATCCTTGTATATGGTGGCCGTAGGTTTCAGCATCCATGGCCGTGACTACATAGATATTCTCGCGTTTACCCTGCCACTCCTCCAAATGAGCAATGAATGTCTTGGCTTCTAGGTCCTGAAAGCTTATCCTATTGCTGAGCACGTCGTCACGGAAGAAGAGCATTAGGTTCTGGCCCTCATGCTCCACTTTGTATATAATATCCATAGGCCAGTCTGTCGGACAGGCAATACCACTCAGAATAATCCAGCGATACCCTGACTTGATAATAGGCTGCAGAATGTCTTGGCTGTAGCACATCTCCGGGGGAAAGAATCCTTGGGGTGCATATGCCTTTCCAAAGGAGCGGCGATTGGTCTGTGTGTTCAGGTCTATCTGCCTCTTTACCTCCTCCTTGGGTATCAGGGGGAGGATAGGGTGATATTTGCCGGTTCCGGTGAATTCAAGCTGGCCATTCTCAGCAAGGCTTCTCAAGCCATCAATTATATCTTCGTGGCCACAGTCTATCAGCATGTCAGTCAGGACGCCGTTGAAGTTTATGGTTACTCGAGCGTTGGGATACTCCTCAAAGACTTGGAGTAGAGGGCGGTATGATTCGTCACATATCCTTTTTAGGACCGACGGCACCTGGGTCGGCGGCTGATAGAAATGCAGTAACTGAGCCCAGTAGATCATATGTACCTCCGAGTGAAAATCTTATCCAGGTAATTCAAAGAAGGGAACGAATCTCGCTTATTCTAACATATACTTAGGTCGAAAAGTAGCTGTTTATCTAGCTTCAGGGACAAACTGGCATCCTAGCTGTAATTTAAGCTGTTGGCAGGGTCTTGAAAGCTCCAGACATCCCCGATGGAATAACAAAAGCCTGTTTAACACTATCCTCGTTTTACTTCTCTATACACAAAGCTGGCCAGGGCAAAAAGTATATGCTTCCACTAGTACGCCTTTAACATGCAGTGCAAAGAGGTATCAATGTAGGCTTAGCCATTCTAGGCTAATCGCAGATTGTAGTGAACAATTCATCGTATTGTTACCCAACATCCCTGACATTTGTGCAATCCGTCTCCATCCAACAAAAAATACATCAAGTGATATCAAGAACTAACACGTTTATCACCCCCTTCCAAGACGACCCTGAAAACGTAAAATAGAAACTCGAACGAAAGACTGCACCCCTCTCCATACTGAGAGCCATAAAGTCACTTGAATAATAATTGCGTAGGGTTTTCACAAAAAATAAGGGGCTTTACGTATATGACGCAAGGAAAGTGGTCTGGTAAAATCTGGTCAAATAGATAGGAGGAGGTCTTTGGCTGCCGTCTAACATGCTCAGTGTAGTCACTGTCTGTTGCAACAGTTAACACAAAATACAGCGGAAAAATGTCATAATTTTGCAACATTTCCCCTTCTATATTTTATAACTTTTCGATAAGAAACTTACTAGAATAGTAACAGAGACTAGAGGGCTTTAGATAGGGTACAGGGGAGTCGAATGGAGAGAGTGCTAGGGATAATCCTCGCCGGGGGGCGAGGCAGTAGGATGGACCGGGAAAGCGCATAATCATAAAGCTAAGGGGGTATAGAACATGGTGAAGAAAGTGAAATCGCAGGCAAAACGAAAGGAGCAAGCACAACTAAAAGAGCAGGCAGATAAGGCCTTGGCTAAAGTGCCAGAGGAATATGTCTTCTGGTGTCATGACGGCCGCACGTTCAGGGATATGAAGGAACTGGCCGAAGGTCTGGTCGCCATATCGGATGATATCTTTGCCTATCACGTAAATTCGGAGAGGAACGATTTTAGTAAATGGGTAAAAGACGTAATCAGGGACGAGAAGCTGGCGAGCGACCTGGCAGTAGTGATAAGCAGGACGCAGGCAGCTGAATGTGTGGCTGCCAGATTGACTATTCTTACTAGCGAGGTTACTTAGGCAACGCTGGCATACAGCAAAACCGTTTTGGTTATTCCTTAGGGTACTGTCGTTTCATCCTCACTACATCACAAGGGACGACCGGGGATGTGCGCAGTTATGCAACTAGGGAGGTGTGCAGTATGGCGAAAAAAGTGAAACTCCAAGCAAAACAGAAGGAGCAAGCACAACTAAAAGAGCAGGCAGATAAGGCCTTGGCTAAAGTGCCAGAGGAATATGTCTTCTGGTGTCATGACGGCCGCACGTTCAGGGATATGAAGGAACTGGCCGAAGGTCTGGTCGCCATATCGGATGATATCTTTGCCTATCACGTAAATTCGGAGAGGAACGACTTTAGTAAATGGGTAAGAGACGTAATCGGGGACGAAAAGCTGGCTAGCGACCTGGCAACAGCGACAAACAGGACGCAGGCAGCTGGGTATGTTACTGCCAGATTGGCTGTTCTCACCAGCAAGGGCAAAATGAGTAAGCCCATAGGTGAGAAGCCAGGTCAATCTCAAAGCAAAGATAAGATGACCCAATCAGCAGAGCAGCAGTTAAAAGATTTGCCGTTGGCAGAAATGCAAAAGCAGCTGTCCAGTTCCGCGGATGGTCTTAGTAAAGCTGAGGCACAGAAGCGATTAGAAAAGTACGGCTATAATGAGCTTCCCGAGAGGAAAGGTAGCCCAATTTTGAAATTCCTCTCGTACTTCTGGGGGCCCATCCCCATAATGATTATGATAGCGGCGGTCCTATCGGGCATACTGCGGCATTGGCCTGATCTCGGCGTTATCGTGGCTCTACTGGTGATGAACGCAGTTATAGGGTTCCGTGAGGAATATCAGGCAGGTAATGTTATTGCGGCGCTGAAACAAAAACTCGCGGTCCAGGCCAAAGTTAAACGAGATGGTGCCTGGACCAGTATCCCCGCCCGTGAGCTTGTGCCGGGCGACGTCATACGTCTGCGCATCGGTGATATTGTACCGGCAGATGCCAGATTGCTCGAGGGGGACTCAGTAGAAGTAGACCAATCGGCCTTGACCGGCGAATCGCTGCCGGTAGAGCGCAAGCCAGGTGACGCCGTGTACTCTGGGTCCATAATCAGACGAGGGGAAATTGACGCGTTGGCCTATGCTACTGGTAGCAACACATACTATGGCAAGACCGCCGAACTGGTCAGGACAACTGAAACTCGCAGTCACCTGCAGCGTGCCGTCATCAGGATTGCAGATTACCTCATCTTCATTGCTTTGGCTCTGGCTATTTTGATCTTGGTTGTGTCCCTTTTCCGGCACGATCCGCTACTTGATATTCTACGATTTGTGCTTATTCTTACTATAGCTGCTGTGCCGGTAGCCATGCCGGCGGTATTGTCGGTGACCATGGCGCTGGGCGCCCGGGTGCTGGCGTTAAAGCAGGCAATTGTTACCCGGCTCTCTTCCATTGAGGAGTTGGCCGGTGTTGATGTTCTTTGCTCAGACAAGACAGGTACCCTAACCCAAAACAAATTGACGATGGGCGACCCTTTCACCCTAGATAACATTAGCCCTGAGCAGGTAATTCTTGATGCGGCTCTGGCTTCCCGGGCGGAAGACCAGGACACCATCGACCTGGCTGTGCTCGCCGGAGTAAAGGATAGCGAGAAATTAAAACTATATCAGGTGACTCACTTCCAGCCTTTTGATCCCGTTCATAAGCGCACAGAAGCCACGGTTAAAGCACAAGGCCAGCGCGATTTCAAGGTCACCAAAGGTGCGCCCCAGGTCATCCTGGCGCTGGACACCGACCCGGCCCGTATCCAATCCAAGGTTGAACAAGCGGTGAACGACTTCGCTGCCCGTGGCTTTCGCTCTCTAGGCGTGGCTCGTACCAATGAGCAAGGCCAGTGGCAGTTTCTGGGCATACTACCACTTTACGACCCAGTCCGTGAGGATTCCAAGGCTACTATCGATGCGGCCAAGGAGATGGGCCTCAACATAAAAATGGTAACCGGGGATCAGGTTGCTATTGCCAAGGAGATAGGACGCCAGTTAGACCTTGGTAAAGACATTATTGATGCCAGTCTCTTCGACGAAACCAAAACCCATGAAGCCGGGCAATTGGCTGCTGCCATTGAACGTGCCGATGGCTTTGCTCAGGTCTTCCCTGAGCACAAGTACCACATCGTCGATGTACTCCAGCAGCGAGGCCATATCGTAGGTATGACCGGGGATGGCGTGAATGACGCACCAGCCCTGAAAAAGGCCGATGCCGGTATTGCTGTCGCCGGGGCCACTGATGCTGCACGTGCAGCATCTGACATTGTATTACTACTTCCAGGCCTCTCCGCAATCATTGACGCAATCAAAGAGAGTCGCAAAATATTTCACCGCATGATCAATTATGCCATCTATCGTATTGCCGAGACAATAGCTCTGCTGGGGTTCCTGACCCTGGCTATCCTGCTGTTCAAGATATACCCGGTAACGGCCATCATGATAGTCCTGCTGGCCATCCTGAATGATGGCGCCATACTCTCCATCGCCTATGACAACGTCCGCTACTCTAACCAGCCTGAAACGTGGAACATGCGCGGAGTACTGGGTATGGCTACCATATTGGGCTTATTTGCCATGGCTCGATCCTTTGGCATCTTCTATATAGGTGATGGTGTTTTCCATCTCAGCCAAGATACGCTGCGAACGCTGATCTATCTGAATCTCTCTATAGGAGGGCACCTCACTGTTTTTGCCGCTCGTACTCGTGGTCCCTTCTGGTCAATCAAGCCGGCACGGATTCTCGTATTAGCGGTCATCGGCACGCAAATAGTAGCTACTTTTATTGCCGTCTATGGTCTACTTATGACTCCTCTGGGCTGGTATTATGCCGGAATTGCCTGGGGCTATTGCCTTGTGCTTTTCTTGATTCAAGACCGGGTGAAGCTCTTGGGGTATCGAATCTTGGGTGAGCAAAATTCAGGCTGGTTTGGCAAAAGACATCAGCTAGCTGGGTAGCTTATATAATTATGAGGCAGATCAGATGAGTAACGATAAAAAGGTAGAAGATCGCTATTCAAGAGTATTTGGTGCCTACGATATTCGCGGTATTGTCGGTGACGATTTGGACAGTGCAACAGTCATGACGATTGCCCGTGCCTACGGGGACTACATTTGCCCGAAGGAACCGGGGAGTTTCCTTATTGGCCATGATGGTCGGTGGAGTTCACCGGCACTGGCCGAAGCGGTAAGCGTCGGCCTCCGCGAGTCGGGCCACCGAGTAACCCATATAGGTCTTTCCAGTACTCCTATGGTGTACTGGTACGGAGCTGAAGGTGGTTTCGATGGTTCGATTGCTATAAGCGCCAGTCATTTGCCAGCGAATTACAACGGATTGAAGCTCTGTCAACGTGATGCGCTACCCTTAAGCAATGAGCATGGCTTACCTGAGATTGAGGCGATGTCACGAAAGACGCCGAAACAGTCGGGACGGCAAAGCAGCGAATTGCTGGCATTTGCTTCACCCATGGGTGAATACATCGCGCGTATCCGGTCAAGGTTGAAACCGGTAAGGCCCCTCAAAATTGCCGTCGACGCTGGCAATGGCATGGGGGGCATCAGCACCGAGGCACTATTTTCACCTTTTGACACGGTAGAGTTGTGGCGGCTTAGCTTTCATCCAGACGGCTATTTTTCGGGGCGCTCTCCTAACCCATTGGAAGAAGGAGCCCTTGATCGTCTCTCAGAGACTGTTAGGAAAAGAAAACTCGACTTCGGCCTAGCTTTCGACGGCGATGCTGACCGTGCAGTGGTGGTTGACGAGCAAGGTAAAATGGTGCCGCCCGATGCACTAGGCGGGCTGATTGCCCTGCACCTCCTGAGAAAGAATGCAGGAGCGACCATACTTTATGACCTGCGCACCTCCCGTATCCTGCCTGAACTGGTTAACGAGGCGGGGGGTAAATCAGTACGCAGCCGGGTGGGTCATGCTTTTATTAAACGTGCCATGCGGGATAATCACGCCCTCTTCGCCATGGAGCTTTCAGGGCACTATTACTACTCAGACCTTCATTGCACTGACAACGGTTTGCGTACACTTGTCGAATTGGTCAACATTGTCTCGGCAGAAGACAAACCACTTTCCGAATTAATCAAACCGTTCCAGCATTACCCCACCAGTGGCGAAATCAACCTGAATGTTGTTGACAGGGAAAGGGTGCTTACACCGATGGAAAATAAATATCGTGATGGGCATATCGATCACCTTGACGGCCTCTCAGTGGACTATCCCGATTGGTGGTTCAATGTCCGCCTTTCCCATACCGAATCAATATTGCGCGTCAATATAGGCGCTGCCAACAAGACACTATTGTCAGATAAAAGCAAGGTCCTGTTAGCAGATATCGATAATATCAGTAAGGGTTTAAGCCATGGGTAATAGCTATTGTTGTAACAGGAGAGTGCAATGGAAAGGAGGTTAATATGAAAAGGATAGCAATTAACGGACTGGGGCGTATAGGTCGCATGGTACTGAGGCACTATATGGAGGTTCGCCCGAAGGAGGTTGAGCTGATAGCGGCGAATGACCTGGTACCGACAGACGACCTTGCCTACTTAATCAGCTATGATTCGGTGCATGGACGAGCAACATTTACAGTCGAGGCGACTGAACATGCCGTAAAGATGGGTGACATAACCCTCAACATCTATGCCGAGAGAGACCCGGCACAGTTACCCTGGAAAAAGCTTGGCATTGATGCAGTTATTGAGTCC
>CAYYUO010000011.1:0-21959 GCA_964474965.1 uncultured Dehalococcoidales bacterium | reverse complement strand
TCACGTATGATTCTTGCTATTATAATATGCCGGCTTGTTTGGTTGTCAATACTTCCTTTTGCTGAAGAACTTTTCACCACCATAAAAGGCAAGTTGGTACCGAATGGCACCGCCTGATCTAAATATCATACTTTTGAGACAAAAATCACATACAAAAATCTTGCAACCACGTAAACTAGAATTCAACTTTATTGCTGACTTGTGCGGCTTTTGAGAGAGCAGCTACAGAAACGGATGAAAAGAGAAAGGAGAAATTATGTTTAGACTATTCACGCTCTCTATGCTCTTAGTTTTTATACTGGCGCTATTTCTTTCACCTGGCTGTTGTAGTGAAGTGTTGCCAGATGGGAATGACCAATACCCAACACAAGGAGGAGATGATATGGCCGACAAGGTTGTCAAAACTGACGAGGAGTGGCGGCAAATACTCACACCGGAACAATATGAGGTTACGCGGAATAAGGGTACTGAACCACCGTTTACAGGCGAATTCTATGACTTTCACGAACAGGGTATCTATAGATGTGTATGCTGTGGTAATGAGTTGTTCAGTTCAGAGGCAAAGTTTGATTCTGGAACGGGATGGCCGAGCTTTTGGACTCCCATCTCGGATCAGAGCATCGAAACCGCCATAGATACTAGCTATGGAATAGTAAGGACCGAGGTAATGTGCCGGAGGTGCGATGCCCACCTTGGACACGTATTCGCAGATGGCCCGCCACCGACCGGTCTTCGTTATTGCATAAATTCAATTGCGTTAGACTTCATAGAAACCGAAAATGGACACGAGTAGGAAATGACAGGTTCGAATAAAGCAACTATACCATTATTACTGGGTGTAATATTGATTGCTGCTATTCTGGCTGGGATTCTTCTCGGTTGTCCCAAGGAGGATACGACGATGAATTTTACAAAGGGCGGTGTAATTCCTGGTGACTCTATACCTCCCATAGATGCGTCTGCACCGGCGCAAACTGAAACGGCGACTTTTGCCCTGGGCTGCTTTTGGGCTCCGGACTCCATCTTCGGGAGCCTGGACGGTGTCGTCCGAACCCGTGTCGGATACGCAGGTGGTACAACAGAAAGTCCTACTTACCACAACCTGGGTGACCATACTGAGACTATTCAAATTGATTACGACCCGACTCTAATCTCCTATGAACAGCTACTGGAGATTTATTGGGATAGTCACAATCCCACAGTGCGACCCTGGTCAAGGCAATATATGTCCATAGTTTTCTACCATAACAGCGAGCAGCGCGAACTAGCTATGGAAACCAAGCAACGTGAAGAGGCTAGCTCGGGTCGCCCGGTTTACACTGAGATTATTCCCTTTTCCGAATTTTATTCGGCCGAAGATTATCATCAGAAGTACTACCTGCAACAGGTACCAGAGCTTATGAAAGAGTTAGCTGCCATCTATCCGAATTTTGCCGACTTCATAGATTCCACTGCTGTGGCACGCATCAATGGATACGTCGGTGGTCACGTCACCTTACAAGAACTTCAAGAGCAGCTAAACTCTTCCTGGCCTGCCTCCGGCTGAAAATGAAATGATGTTAGAAATTGGCAGTCGAAAACTGTCAGACTAGCAGAGCTCCCAATGGAAAGGCAGAACCCCCGTGCCCCTATCTTTTAATCAGGGTGTCACAGGTTCGAATCTTGTACGGCCTACCAGCTAAATCAATTGTCAAGGGGCAAAAATACCAATCTTTTGCCTATTTTCGATGTGATATAATTACACTAAAAGGTCAATAGAGCCGTAACAATGACGGTTGAAACGAGTACCCTACTAGAGCTTGACAGAATAAGTCAAGGTGATTCGTTAACCGCCTTGCAATCTCTTCCGGATTCTTGCATTAATCTGATTTTCACCTCACCGCCATATGCTGATAACCGGAAAAACACATATAAGGGAATCTCTATAAAAGAATATGTTAACTGGTTTTTGCCAATATCTTCCGAATTGAAGCGAGTTCTAAAGAATGATGGCACTTTTGTCTTAAACATAAAAGAAAGAACGGAAGATGGCGAACGTCAGACCTATGTCCTTGAGTTAATCCTCGAAATGAGAAAACAGGGTTGGCTTTGGACAGAGGAGTATATTTGGCATAAGAAGAACTGTTACCCGGGTAAGTGGCCTAATCGATTCAGGGATGCTTGGGAACGATGTTTACAGTTCAACAAGCAAAAGAAATTCAAGATGTACCAAGAAGCTGTCATGGTCCCGATAGGTGATTGGAGCAAAAAAAGACTATCAAATTTGAGTGAAACAGACCTTACTAGAGACGAATCTAAGGTCGGAAGTGGCTTTGGTAAGAACGTTTCAAATTGGCTTGGAAGACGATTCGTCTACCCCACGAATGTATTACACCTTGCCACTGAATGTGCCAATCGGGGTCACAGTGCTTCATTCCCTGTTTCTCTACCAACCTGGTTTATAAAACTCTTTACCCAGGAAGGAGACATAGTACTTGACCCCTTCATGGGTTCAGGAACAACCGCTATTGCTTGCCTGGACTTAAACAGGCACTATATTGGAATAGAGGCAATGGACAGCTACTACAAACTAGCACATGAATCAATTGAAAAGTGGAAAGCTGCAAATAATGGCCACTCTGGGCAGATGACTTTATGGACATAATTAGAACACAGGAAGTCCGCCAATATGTAGAACATAACATCGGCAGCTTCCACACGGGTAGGTTAGATAGTCTAAGAAAGCTTAAATTAACCAATATCCTATTAAGAAAGAATCCTTATCTTTTCAAGGCTCGAAACATCCTACTTGCTCAAGACTTGGTGAGAATCTTACTCGATGCCCATTTATCCTCTCAAGAAGAGACAATATTTGGGAACTTCTTAGAAGGATTGGCCATCTTCGTTAACCAAAAAGTATATAACGGCTGGAAGTCATCAACACAAGGCATAGACCTGGAATTTAACAAGGATGATATCCGCTACATTGTTGCAATCAAGTCTGGCCCGAATTGGGGAAATAGCAGCCAAATCAGAAAGATGCGGGATGATTTTCGAAAGGCTAAACAAACTATCCGAACTAGCAATTCAAAGTTATACGTCGTCGCGGTAAACGGATGCTGCTATGGTAGGAATACTAAACCCGATAGGGGAGATTATTATAAATATTGCGGTCAGAAATTCTGGGAATTCATATCCGGGAACGGTGATTTATATTTGAAGATAATTAAACCTCTTGGATATTCAGCAAGAGAAAAGAACGAGGAATTTCAGAAGGAATATGCTCAAATAATTAATAGATTTACCCTTGAGTTCAGTGAAAAATTCGTAGTAAATGGCAAAATAAACTGGGATGCTTTGGTCAAGTTCAATTCCGCTGAATCAAAGCCCACCCTATAATCTAGTACGCAATGCCAGCGACAATGAATAAATTTTTTTGCTAACGAATACTGAATCATGGCTGACTCGCAAATCAATATATGCTCATGGCGCAGATACCTTACCAGAAACTTGACCGTAGTTCCTGAGCTCTTAGGCCTATCACACGAATTCGCATTCAGGAACGGTCAGGTTAAGATTGAGCTACCCTCCGCTGATAACCTGCCGAAAGAAATAACCAATGAATCTATAATGGAATCTCGCGACTCTGTGGTAACTATCAAGTCGTATCGAGAGGAAGCCGGTTGTAAGCTTCCTTTAGCAGTCTCAGTCAAATCTGTTGACGTTCAAGTTGACCTGGGTGAAGTAGTTACTCTACCTGAAGAAGTATTAACTCGCCAACCTAATCCGGTTGATCTGCTATCCAAAGAGCAACAGACTCAGTTAGACAAGACCATGAACTCCCATACAAACTTTGCTGACGAAGCCTTTGATCGGTGGATAAGAATACTACGCTGGAAGTCAAACAATGGCTCAATCGCGAGGCCAGAGATTCACGGACTGGACTCGGGGTGGGGGACTCATCTACTTGACAGTGCTACGAAGCGACGATTCTGGCGTAGTGGGGTTACTGTAACTGTATACCTAGATCATGCTATAACCCTGCAAATATGGCATGATGTTGAAGCAACCATCAAGCACGGGCAAGAATCCCCTGTATACGTTGACTTGATGTTTGACGGAATAGAACAACTTAAAGTTGGCAATCTCCAGCAATCAGTAGTACACCTCGCGGTGGCTTGTGAGGCCTTCATGCGCACAAAAGTAATGCAGAATCTCCCAGAAGGTTTAACTACTGCAGTTGTTAAATACATTGATGAAGCTAATATTAGACAAGTACAAGAGCGCCTTTTTAAAGATACATTAAACGATGAGCAAACAAAGCTCCTCGAAAGCATCAATTCTCGTCTTCACCAACTATTCGATGCTAGAAATACCATATTGCATTCAGGCCATAAAGAAGACTTAACATCAGCCGATTGTCAACAATATATTAAAGCTACGAAAAAGCTAATTGCAATCTGATCAATCAGCTGCTTTCCCTAAGTCCGATTCAAGAATTACCCTTCCTTTTTTTGATTCTGTGCAACTTTCAAATTGCTAACGAACTTTTCACCACCAAAACCCAAAAGTTGCCTTTAACGGTATAAATCACAATCAACCAGCCTCCTTTTGCGAAGCAAAGAGCATCAGATGTTTTGGTAGAAAGGGCATAGTGTTAAAATTAGTTATATGCCAGCGAATTTACCGCCACAGTATTTCGAGGCTGAGAAGAAATACAGGACAGCCAGGGAGCCAGAGGAAAAAATTGCGGCTCTGGAAGCCATGCTTGCCACTATGCCCCATCATAAAGGCACCGATAAGCTTCATGCCGCGCTAAGGCAGAAGATTGCGAAGTTTTCCCAGGAGGCAGAAAAAAAGTACGCCACAGCCCGAAGAGCAGGCTTTTATATCAGCAGGGAGGGCGCCGGGCAGGTAATGTTGGTCGGGCCGGCCAATGCCGGGAAATCACAGCTATTAGCGGCGCTAACCGAGGCTATTCCCGAAATAGCCGAATACCCCTTCACCACCAAAACCCCTATTCCGGGGATGATGAAGTTCGAGGATATCCAGATACAACTGGTGGATACGCCGCCCATCGGTCGCAAAGAAGTGAGAGTGCTACTATCAAATGTCCTTAGAAACGCCGATATCATTGCCATTGTAATAGACTTATCCCGGGAGCCAGTAAGCCAGGTAGAGGCAACTCTTCAAGGGCTAAGAGACGCAAGAATAGAGCCCTTAACAGATGATGGTACACAAATAACTCCGGGAAGTTATCCCAGGAAGATGTTAATCGTGGGGAACAAGAACGAAGTGGCAGGTTCCAACGAAAATTGGGAGCGCCTGCGTTCAAAATATGCCCGGCTGTTCCCCCTGGTCTCCATTTCAGCCAGGGAAGGCGGCGGCCTGGAGGAGTTCAAAAGAGCAGTTTATCAAGCCCTGAATATCATCCGGGTTTATACCAAGACCCCCGGCAGCAAGGCCGACCTGACCGACCCTATGATACTGGAGAAGGGCAGCACACTGGAAGAAGCTGCTGAGAGCCTCCATAAGGACTTCTATCAAAATTTGAAGTATGCTGTCGTCTGGGGCTCAGGAAAGTATGACGGGCAGAGGGTCAGCAAGGGACATGTACTTCAAGACGGCGACATAGTCGAGTTTCATATCTAGACTTACGCAGCTATTTTCTGGCTCCGATAAGTTGTGCTATCTCCACTGTTGTTTGCACTATCACACATTGGGGACATCGGACATCGGTTTGGTAACCAAATTGAAATATCGTGATATAATCGATTGTAATTCTTCATTACGTGAGGAGGTTATTATGGATTGGTTTATGAGTACAGGTATCAGAGTCATTGTTATTGTCGCTATTGCCGGCGCAGTCTTCCTTATTTGCCGTCCGATAATACGTTCTGTCATAAAAAGAATCGTGTCTCGCCGGATGGCTGACGAAGACGAAACGGATATACAGCAGCGGACAGACACGTTATCTTCCATACTCGTTAAAATCGTCGGAATACTTGTCCTGATTATCGCAATAATCACGATACTGCCTGAATTCGGTGTGAATATTTTCTCCCTGATCACCGCTATTGGTGTCGGCGGTCTGGCTATCGCTTTCGCTGCCCAGAGCCTGATAAAGGACTTCATTGCGGGCTTCTTTATTCTCCTGGAAGACCAGTATGGAATCGGTGACGTGGTATCTATAGCGGGAATCGCTGGTGTTGTCGAGGATATCGCTTTGCGACGCACTGTACTCAGAGATTTAGATGCTAATGTGCATTCAATCCCTAATGGCAAGGTAGAAATATCCACCAATATGACCAAGAAATATTCCAGGGTCAATCTCAATGTGTCGGTAGGCTACGGTGAGAACCTGAAACATGTTATCGATATTATCAACAAAGTTTGCCGGGAGATGGCGGAAGACCCCCGGTGGAAAGATGATTTCATCACAACACCCTCGGTCTTAAGGGTGGATAATCTGGGCGATTCGGGCATAGACATTAAAATCCTGGGAGATACCAAGCCAGCGAAGCAGTGGGCTATTATGGGTGAACTGCGGCTTCGCCTGAAAGACGCGTTTGATAGCGAGGGTATAGAAATACCCTGGCCCCACACGAAGGTATATTTCGGGAATGCCCCGGCTGTTATCAGTGAAAACTAACAGGCTGTCAAGCAGCGGAGCATCCGCCGACCAGAAATAATACTATTAAGGGACAGGAAATTGCGGTAAAGAACAGGGGGTGTGTCATGTCTGTAGAACATTACGGAGAGGTATTCCAGTGCAAAATCTGTGGCAACAAGGTGGAAGTAATAGAGGTTGGTGGCGGTACACTTATGTGCTGCGGTAAGGAAATGAAGAGCATAGAGGATAAACCTGAAACCACGGTAAACTTACCGGATTCTAGCTGCGAATAAACTATCGGGGCACTCGACATTCACGCTATTTACCGAAGTGGCCAGATTCCCCGCCAGGGCCTCAATGTATTCTCCGTTTTCCAGCTTCAAAAGCCCAGATGCTTCAAAATAAAAATGTTCAGGTAGCGACTTTCAATAGTTGCAATTTTTAAAGCGCTTTATTATACTTAAATTGGTGGTTATAAGTGTAGGTTACCACGTCTCTATGAAAGCTCTTTCGAGCTCACGCGTGAACGTTGGATGACCGAAACTCGAGCCAAGTATTATAAGAAAGGAGGTCGTCCAATGGGATTTACAGACAAAACTCTACAATGTTCTGACTGTGGTGCTACATTCACCTTTACTGCTGAGGAACAGGAGTTCTATGCTGGCAGGGGATATACTAATGAGCCCAAGCGTTGCCCTGCTTGCCGTGAAGCCAAGAGAGCCCGGTACGATAGCTTTGGCGGTTACAGAGCTAACCGCCAAATGTATCCCGCGGTATGTGTCGAGTGTGGTAAAGATTGTGAAGTGCCCTTTGAGCCTCGAGAGGGCAGACCGGTATATTGTAGTGAGTGCTACAACAAGATGAAATCGGGCAGTCGGCAATAATTCAATGTAGCTAGATTCAAAGGGGGCTGGAACCAAACCCAGCCCCCGAAGGTTCATGAGCAGAGGCATCCAGCGTGTTTTAAAAGGTTTGGTTGCACGAAGGGTCAGGCTATAAAAATTGAAAGGAGGTTATCATTGTGAATATATATATAGGCAATTTATCTCGTGAAGTTTCCGAGGACGAATTGCGCCAGGCATTTGAGGCTTTTGGGCAAGTCACATCGGTAAACGTAATTAAGGATAGGTACACTGGCGAATCTAGAGGTTTTGGGTTTGTCGAGATGGCAACGAAATCTGAGGCCCAGGCTGCAATCAACGGGCTTAATGGAACATCACTGGGAGAGCGGACTCTCAGTGTTAGTGAAGCACGCCCTCGCGCCGAAGGCGGCAGGAGACCCTATGGCGGCGGCGGCGGCGGGTTTGGCGGAGGAGGTGGAGGAGGTAGACGGCGCAGATTCTAAGCTGCCAGCATCTTACGAATTGATGCCCTTATAATAGTGACCCGAAGTTCCAGACTGAGGAAGGGAAGTTTGGGATTCCCTTTCATCTCCCCTCTCTTTCGTAACTCGAGGTTACCGGCGCACATGCCGGTGAGCTTGACAATTTGCAGAGAGGTTGCTATCATGTAGGGCTAAATTTTCAAGTAAAAAGGTAGAAAGTTATCTTGAAAAAAGAGACAACAGCCGAAATCACAGCCAGAGGTCGATCGACAGGTCAGGTCAGGTGTATGAACTGTATGAACAGGATTACACCACCGAAGGGTTCAAAACAATACAAATGTCCTCACTGCGGCTTCGAGTGGCGCATAACCTGGCTATGGCCGGACTTTCCCAGGATCAGGGGACCGGTTTGGGATGTAAACAGGCGACTTACCATGGAAGCCACAGCTAAATCTAAAACCACAGCTAAAGCTGAAACTAAAACAAGGAAGAAGAAAAAATAGACATGGCTCTAAATAGAAAGATAGCTTATATTAACCTAACTACAGGTGAAATTGAGAAGAAGCCTATTCCCATCGCGGTGCGAAAGAAGTTTCTCGGTGGTAGAGGGCTGGATATGTACTTAATGTACAATCATATAAAACCGGGGGTTGACGCCCTGGGACCGGATAATGTGGCCTGTGTTAGCGCCGGGATTCTGGTCGGGACTCTGGCCTCTGCCTCTGCCAGAACTCATATCGGTGGCAAGTCGCCGCTCACCGGCTTCGTTGGCAGCGCTAACATGGGCGGTTTTTTTGCTCCGGAGATGAGACTGGCCGGCTTCGACCACCTGGTAATAAAGGGGAAGTCAAAAAAGCCAGTATATCTGTGGATTCACAATGGCGAAATTGAAATAAGAGATGCTTCTAACATCTGGGGGAAGGATATCAGTGAGACCCAAGAAACTATTCGAGAGGAACTAGGCGATAGAGATATAAAGGTATTAACCATTGGCATAGCCGGTGAAAACCTGGTGAGGTTTGCCAATGTTATGACCGGACTTAAAAATGCCGGCGGCAGGACAGGGATGGGTGCACTCCTGGGCTCCAAGAACCTCAAGGCAATAGCAACGAGAGGTACTATGGATATAAAAATAGCACACCCCGCTGAAGCCCTGGAATATAACAGGCATATAATTGACATGGTAGTCTCCGCCAAGGTATCTAAGACACAGGGCAGATTAGGCACGCCATTTATCTGGGGAGCGACTAATTCCTGGGGCGGAATAAGGACCAGAAACTTCCAGACCAATCAATTCGAGTACTGTGATGCTACTGAGCCGGAAGCGATTGATGAATATGTGACCGGCTATGCCAGTTGTTTCGGCTGTCAGGTTCACTGCCGGGCCAAATATATTATTCCCTCAGGTGAATATGCCGGTGTTTATGATGAGGGGCCTGAGTATACAGTGCAGGGTGCCTTGACCGCTGAGCCAGGGTGTTCCGATCCGATTGCCCTCTTATCCGGTGGCCACTTGTTGAATTCGTATGGTATAGACTGTCTGGAGGCAGGCAGCATAATTGCCTGGGCAATGGAACTGTATGAAGCGGGAATCCTTACCGATAAGGATACCGGCGGTCTGGAACTAAGGTTCGGTAATGTGGAAGCACTTAATGAGATGATACACCGTATTGCCCATAGAGAGGGACTGGGTGATATTCTGGCTGAAGGGCCGTTACGAGCCGCCAAGAAAATAGGCAAGAATTCTATTAAATATTTAATTCATGTAAAAGGGATGAGCAACCTCCACTCGGATGAAAGAGCAACACCGGCACTGGCACTGGGTATAGCCACCGGCTCAAGAGGTTCTGACCACTTGAGAAGCAGACCAGCAATTGACCTTTACGGGTTGCCGGAACCAGTGCTGAGAAGGATATATAGCCAGCCGGTTCCCTATGATGGCCCACTGACCTCGCATTGGAAAGACTATGAAGGGAAACCCTGGATGGTAAGATGGCAAGAAGTGTGCTACGAGGCAGTGGATTGCCTTGGTATATGCAAGTATCATACTATATTCCTCGGTCCGAACTTCCCCAACTTTGAAGAATGGTCCCGGCTACTGTACCTCAACACTGGATTAGAGTTATCGCCGCTTGATATCTGGAACGTTGCCGACAGGTGTTATACCATAGAAAGGCTGTTCAACATCAGGGAGGGGCTAACCCGAAAGGATGACTGGTTGGCTGACCGATACTATGACGAACCAACTACACGAGGCATACCTGCTGCTTGTGGCAGGACGATAGACAGAAAAAAGTTCACCAAGATGATAGACGAATACTACGAGCATCACGGCTGGGACGAGAATGGAGTTCCCCGCCCGGAGACCCTGAAAAAACTGGGCATAGATAAAGAGCCATCTCATATGCTCTAGCATCTGTAAAATGTTCTAAGGAGGACTATTTAATGGCAAAGGTCCTGGTGATAGATTATGAGAAGTGTACTGGCTGCCGAATATGTGAGCAGGTTTGTACTGTAAAACACGAAGGTGTAGTCAATCCTGCTCGAAGTCGGATAAGAATAATCAAGTGGGAGCAAGAGGGACGATATGTCCCCATGGTCTGTCAACAATGTGAATCAGCTCCCTGCCAGTCAATATGTCCGGTAAAGGCTATTTCCCGCGACGAGAGCCTGAATAGAGTAATGGTCGATTACGATATATGTATCGGCTGCCGGATGTGTGTTGCTATCTGCCCCTTTGGCGGTATGTCATTTGACCCCATAGCTCAAAAGGTAATAAAGTGTGACTTCTGTGATGGCGACCCCCAGTGTGTCAGGTTCTGTGAAGTAGACGCCATACAATATTTGGATGCCAGTGAACAGAGCATGGAGAAGCAGGTAGCAATCGCAGACAAATTCTCAGGGGCAATGCGGAAGGTTGCCGCAGCAATAGCCTCTGTTTAATACCGACCCCACGCAAAAGAAACACCCACCTGCATAAGTATTACGTCAATTTCAAGACTCGCTTTTCTGTTAGCAAGCGTCGAGTCCTGGATGAAAGATAAAGGAAATAATGAGCGTTAAGATAAACATCCATCCCTTCTTATCTCAGCATACTAATAACCAGGACGTGGTCGAAGTTAACGGGAGCACTGTCGGCCAGTGTCTTGAGGAGTTAGTCGCCCGGTTTCCTGAGCTCAGAAAATGGCTGTTTGAAAAGAATGGTAAGTTAAATAGACTCGTTGAAATCTATGTTAATGCGGAAAGCTCCTACCCGGAAGAACTGGCTAAGCCAGTTAAGGACGGAGATGAGCTTTATATACTAATTATAATTTCCGGAGGGTGAGACAGGGCACCCTCTGTCCGGCACTCAGCCTATTTCTTAACGGGCTCAAAGGCAAAAAATACCCTCTCCACAGTTATTTTTTCTTTTCTGAGTTCTATCGGGTGGGCTGGAACATCAAATACGGCAAGCTGAACTTCATCACCCTCTTTGAGAGTCTCCGGGGGACAGTTTATCATCCGGCTGAGTATGTGCTTGACCGAACTATTTTTACCCAGGTCAATCCAGGCATCAATTAAGGGTGGCTTGTAGCATATAGGGACCCCTCCCCATTTCTCTACCACAACTATCACCTTGCCTTTCTTTGGCAACTCGACCCACTCAAGCTCGTCAGAGTAGCACTCAGGACATATCACGCGAGGCGGATATGCCACCCGCCCACACTTCTTACATTTCGTTGTCGTAAACTTGCCTTCACGAAGGTTTTCATAGAATTCGTGTATCCGGTTAAACTCCTTAGCCTCTATTGGCCACATATCCAGTGTAGGAGAATATCTTCCCTCCAAGAAAGGAATCCATGCTTTTGCCATCCTTCGCCTCCTTTATTTTACGGGCTCTCTGCCGTAGATAACAATCGTGTGCTCCACACAGGAGCCGCTCAAGTTGTGTGTAAGACCAATCGCTGCTTTATTGACCTGGCGTACAGCTCTTCCCTGAAGCTGCCTTAATATCTCTATACCCTGACGAATCCCGGTTGCCCCGAAGGGATGCCCGCAGGAAAGAAGACCGCCATCAGTATTAGTGGGGACGGCGCCCCCGAGCTTTATCTGCCCTGATTCCACAAAAGGTCCACCTTCTCCCTTTTTGCAGAATCCCAGCTCTTCTACCTCGACAATCTCGGAAATGCTAAAGCAATCATGAACCTGAGCAACATCGACCTCATCAGCGCTGATTTTCGCATTCTCATAGGCTTTTTCAGCTGCCAGCTTCAAATGCGGCCAATCTCCTAAATGCTCTCCGGGCCAGTTAGCGCTTATACTGTGAACTGACAATTGAGCTCCTCCACGGATATAAACGAGTGGCCTATCGCTGAGCTCCTTTGCCTTCCCTTCAGAAGCAATAATCACTGCCGCAGAGCCATCCGTCAAAGGACAACAATCATATAATCCCAGAGGAGCGGCTATCTCAGTTGCATTGAGGACATCTTCCATCGTCAGCTTCCTTTGAAAGTGACCTTTGGGATTCTCATAACCGTAATCATAATTTGTTACGGAAACCATCCCCAATTGCTCCCTTTTTGTCCCGTAATGTCTCATATGTTCCTTGGCAATCATCGCAAACCATAGCGGCGGAGGCCCGATACCTTGCGGTCCATCCCAGTCGTGGTCTATAGCAGCAATCTCATCATATTGCACCTGCCATCTCTCAGGAGTGTAAAGTTTCTCACAGCCCGACACCATCACTATATCAGACATCCCACTCTCTACGAGTCCCTTGGCCAGAAGAATTCCCGTGCTTCCACCTGCACAAAGGACATCCACCCTGGCGCAGACAGAAGTCGGTTTTAACCCCAGTCTCTCAGCCACGACAGGAGCTGTATTGGCCTGGACAGAACGCCTGCCGACAAAAGTAGAGGCAAAAAGCAAACCGTCAATACCCGTTGGCTTAAGTCCAGGTATATCAGCCATACATTCCTTGGCTGCCTCCTGAACCATATCTATATAACTTGCCTCCCGAACACCCCACTTGCACATGCCGCCTCCAACTATACAAGCATTCCTTCCAGCCATTCTTGACCTCCTATATCAAAGACTCTTCACCCTTAGTTGCCGAGAGCAATCCAGAGTTGTCACTGTTGCTGGCTGTAGTCATAGAAGCCCTTGCCCGCCTTCACACCTAATTCACCAGCCTCGACCTTCCTTCTCCATGTTGGGCAAGGCCTATAACACTCTCCGAGTTCATCTCGCATATAATCCAGGGAGTGCAATCCGACCGGTATCCCATTGACTATGTCCTGTGACTTAAATGGACCCATAGCATGCCCCAGTCCTAACTGGCACCCTTTATCAATGTCTTCAGCGCTGGCTACACCTTCTTCAAGCAACTTAACTGCCTCATTACAAAACACGAGAAACAATCTGGACACAACGAAACCCGGGACATCTTTATTGACAATAATCGTCTCCTTGCCTATCTTGGCTGACATGTCCTTAATGACCTGGCAGGTCTCGTCCGAAGTCTTGACTCCACGAATTATCTCAACCAATTTCATTACCGCTACCGGGTTAAAAAAGTGCATCCCTATCACCTTGTCATGCCGCCGGGTCAGCGAACTTATGGCAGTAATACTAAGTGCTGAGGTATTAGAAGCGAGTATTGCTTCCGGAGCACACGCCTCATCCAGTCGCTTAAACATCTGTTGCTTTAGCTCCATCACCTCAGGAATGCTTTCAACCACCACCTGCACTCCTTCTACCGCTCGTTTAAGGTCAGCAGTACCTTTAATGCGGCCCAGCACTTTGTCAGCTTCTTCCTGGGTCATTTTGCCCTTGTCGACAAAATACTTCTTTAAATTGCCTTTAATGGCGTTCATGCCATTTTGGACAAACCTGTCTTCAATATCCGTCATTGACACTTCGTAACCATTATGAGCCAGGAGCTGAGCAAGCTGACTACCCATGACGCCAGCGCCCACAACACAGACCTTGTTGACCTTCATTTTGTTTCCCCCCTTTTTAATACTTTCTGTAATAAGAAATTAGCAGCAGGTCAAAAAGCGGACATTTCTCTGGGATTTCCTCCGATAGACAAGCACCCTCTGGGTGTACATCAAAGTGTATATAATATCTTGTCTTCGAAAGCGTGTCAATATTCGCATCCGTTCGCGAGACTCTTATCCGGGGTGGCGACGGGTCGCGCCGGATTTCACAGGGACCGGCGGGAACGCTAATTTTTCGGCCACATCGTCACGGCGGCACTGCGGACAGAGTTCAGTAAACTCACCATCAAGGCCGCTCCCGGCCAGTACTTCCTTCAAGCGCCCCACGGTCGGTAAGGGTAGATAGTAGCGCCCGCAGCGCGGGCAAACCGCAGAATTCTCAGTGATACCTTCGCTGATGGCGAGTTGCCTGACATCTTCGACAAATTCTGCATACTTAACACCGGCCGGACACAGCCGGGCACAAACCTCACATTCCAGGCAAAACCAGATATTCGAGTCCTTTAAGATGTCCAGCCCCAGCAGCGCCTTTTTGATAATGCCCCGGGCAGAGAACAAGAAGGAGAACCTGTCATAGAACTCGGCCATGGGGCAACTGGCGACGCACTTTCCGCACTCGACGCAGAGAGCTAGTTTCTTTTCGTCAATGATTTTGGCCAGCGGGTCTTTCCCGGCACTAACTTTTCCTTCTTGTTTCATCAGTCGCTGGGCATCTCCTCTAACTGTTTAAGTGTAAAAACCGGGCCGTCCAGACAGACGTACTTACTGCCGATGTTACAGCGTCCACACTTACCGATGCCGCACTTCATCCTTCTCTCCAGGGTGGTGATTATGTGCTCGCTGGAGAATCCCAGTTCGTTCAGGGCCTCGATAACAAATTTAATCATTATTGGCGGCCCGCAGGTAATGCTGGTAGTATTCTCCGGGGAAGGATTGATTTCCTTCAGAAATGTCGGCACCAGCCCCACATTCCCCTTCCACTTCTCATCGCCACGGTCAACGGTGAGATGCAGTTTGGTATTGTCCACCGCCTGCCATTCTTCATATTCGCTGGTGAAGACGAGGTCCTGCGGGCTCCTGGCACCGTAGATGATATCAATCTTGCCGTACTTTGCCCGATTATCTAAGACGTTGAGGATAACCGAGCGCAACGGTGCCAGCCCAATGCCGCCACCGATGATGAGCAGATTCTTCCCCTGAATCTCTCCAAGAGGAAAGGAATTCCCGAAGGGGCCGCGAATACCTATTTTATCCATGGGCTCAAGCTCGTGGAGAGCATTGGTCAACTCCCCGACCCTTCTGATGCTGAACTCAATGGCTTCCGGGCGGGTCGGCGAAGAAGTAATTGATATCGGTGCCTCTCCCACGCCAAGCACCGATACCTCGGCGAACTGGCCGGACTTGTATTCGAATTTGCCGTTCCCATCCGAACCATCAATAGTCACCCTGAAAGTGGTGACGTCTATCGTCTCTGGCTTCATACTCTGGATGGTCGCCATACGCGGCAGATATATATTCTCACTCATTTCCGGCTTTCCCACTGGTTACATCCTCTATTATTTTGGCAATATCTATGTTGACCGGGCAGTACCTGATGCACCGGCCACAACCGACACAGGCCACCTCACCATTCCGGTCAGGGAAGTACTTCAATTTATGGAAGAAACGCTGCTGCACCCTCGCCTTCCGGTTAGGTCTGGGGTTCTCCCCGCTGGCCATCAGGGTGAATTCGGGGAACATGCAGCTGTCCCAGCAGCGGAACCTCTCTCCGCCCTCATCCAGGTTGACATCGGCGATGTCAAAACAGTGACATGTCGGACACAGGTAAGTGCAGATGCCACATCCCAGGCACTTCATGCCGATGCTATCCCAGTAATCGCCTTCATAGAGCGGTGCCATTTTATCGGCGATAGCGTTTACGTCCAGTTTCTTCATTCCGGCAAGCCCGGCTTTCCTATTTTCTCTGAGCTGTTCCTCATCCCCCTTAAGCTTGTCAAAGAATTCGGCAAACCGGTCAAGCAGGGCTGCCCCTTTCTCGGTGGATGCCTCTACAAGATAGCGGTCGCCGATGTCGCTGAATAGTATATCAACATCCTCCCCCGAAGCTGGGTCTATGCCAAAGGTCGGGCAGAAACAGGTCTCGGCGGGGTCGAAACAGGCAAGACCGATGAGAGTCGTCTTCTCCCTCCTGTTCAGGTAATAACTATCCTTGTACTGCCCGTTAAAAACCATGTCCATGAGGCGCAGGCTGCGCGCATCACAGGGACGGATGCCGAAGATTACGTGTTCACGGTCTGCTTCGTCATCCTGCTCTAGCCCAAGCCCTCCGTTGTTATCCCTGGAAAACCGGAAGAGTGTCTCCGTCTGCGGGAAGAAAGCGTTCTTGGGGGACAGCACCGTGTTGATGTAGTCCAGCGTGACCTCGCTGCCCGATTCTACCCGCCGGAAGGAAACGTTATTGTCCCGCACCGGCGCAATCAAATGGTAGTCGTGTGCCAGTTTGTCCAGCAGCTTGGTCAGCTTGCCCTTTTCGATTATTCTACTCTTCGTCTGGCTTGTCATATCAACCCCTAGAGAGACTCATCGAGGTCTCCGACCTGATAAGTTGTCAGTGGTGGCTGCTGCTCAACATCAATCCCTGCGGTATAGTCAAATAGCTCCAGCAAGTCCTTTTCCACCTTCTTGTTCAGGCTCCGCAATGGAATATTCATCGGGCACGCCCGCTCACACTCACCGCAGTCAACACATTTCCCGGCAACGTGGAAGGCACGTACCAGATGATAAAACAGATTCTCCGAGATATCGTTCGCTTTGGTGAGCCAGTGCGGCGCCTTTTTATCGAAGATACATTCCGGGCAGGTACAGACAGGACAGACATTGCGGCAGGCATAGCAGCGGATACACCGGCTTAATTCCTTATTCCAGTAAAGCGCCTTCTCCTCTGAAGAGAGCGCCTCCTGTTCTTTAATCACTTTGTAATCGTCACCTACCCAGGGCAGGCTGGAGACGGCTTCTCCGAGCAGCACGTCGTAGACCACTGGAGTGGGATATTTACAGACCAGGCACTCACCCCGCAGTACCTTCTCCTTATCCACTCGCTTCTTGCCCTTTTTGAGGGTAACCAGGAAGGCGTCACCGTCATCCTCCACCGCGACCACCTCACCCGGCGAGACGCCCAGAACCTCCAGCAGCTTTTCCCTGTCCACAATACCGCTACAGGGGACACCCACGATGAAAACCTTATCCCTATCGATCTGGTTCTCTTTGAGCAACTCCACCACTGACCGGGAGTCGCATCCTTTGACTATGATACCTACCTTTCCTTCAACGTTTTTGAAATCCAGCAAGTATTTGGAGAGGTTATTGGCACAGAGAGGATTCCAGACCAACCGGGAAGCCGCCTGTCCGCTTTTCAGAAAACACGGCGTTACACGCAGGCCATCGGAGCCTGTTTCATAGCCGATGAAATGGGCGATACTGCCATCTTTAAACAGCTTCTTGACTCTGGCCTGTACTTCTTCCGAGGTTGCTTTCATTTCTTGTCTACCCACCTGTTAGGACCCAGTGCCTTGATCTTATCCGTCGTCTCCTTAACCACAGCCGAGAATTTGGCGCCCTCGGCGGCCGATACCCACCTCAACTGAAATCTTTCCGGCTCGATGCCGATATAATCCAGCAGCCGCTTGAGAACATGCGCCCGCCTTCGGGTCAGGTAATTGCCCTCTGAATAATGGCACTCTCCGGGATGACAGCCGAGCACCATTACGCCATCAAGACCATTGGCCAGAGCTCTGATTATCAGTTCCGGCGGTACTCGACCGGAGCACATCACCCTTATCACCCGCACGTCCGTTGGCATCTGGAAACGGGAGACGCCGGCCAGGTCGGCACCGGCATAGGCACACCAGTTACAACAGAAGGCGAGGATTTTCGGTTCAAATTCGGTTTTGACTTCTTTGGTATCCTGCAACTTTATCTCTTTCCACTCAGGGCATTAACCATGCTCAGTAGCTGCGTATCGGTAAAGCCTCTTTGCTGTACCGCACCATTAGGGCAAGCCGCAGCACAAAGCCCGCAGCCTTTACACAGGGCGGTATTAACCTCGGAGACAATCTTACCTTCAAGCCCTCTTATTTCAGATTTCTTCAGCTCGATAGCATCAAAGGGACATACCAGGACACAGGTCCCACACCCCTTGCAGATTTTCGGGTCGACTACAGCCGTTATTGCCTCGACCTTGACCTTGCCCTGCCTCAAAGGAATCATTGCCTCCGAGGCGGCGGCATATCCCTGAGCGATACTCTCCCGAATATCCGCCGGCCACCGACAGGTGCCAGCCACGTAGATACCATCCATGGCAAACTCAACGGGGCGCAACTTGATATGAGCCTCGAGAAAGAAGCCTCCATCGCCTATCGGCACCTTCAGCATTTTGGAAAGCTCTTCATTATCCTCATTGGCAATCAAAGGAGTAGCCAGAACCAGCAGATCACAGGGAAGCTCCAGCTCCATATCCATTAATTCATCATATACCTTTACCGACTCAACCTTTTCTGTCCCGATAACCTGTGGCGGGTTACTCGGGGTATACCTGATAAACCTGACGCCGGCTTCCTTGGCTTCCCTATAGTACTCTTCAAACTCCACGCCATAGGTCATCAGGTCTCTATACAGCACGTAGACCCTGGCTTCCGGGTTAATTTCCTTCATCAAGGCAGCGTTCTTGATGGCAGTCATACAGCATACCCTCGAACAGTAGGGCCGTTCGGGTATCCGTGCCCCAACACAGTTAATCATCACCACATTCTGAAACTCTCCCAGTTCGCCATCCTTCAGTCGCTGCTCCAGGTCGAGCTGAGTAAGCACGTTAGCTAATTCACCGTAGCGATATAGCTCCGGCTTGAGTACCTGAGCGCCAGTGGCCACGATAATCACCCCTACCTTGAAACTGATTTCCTTCCCGCCTTCATCCACACTGATATCGAAATTACCGATATATCCGCTGGCAGCCTTGACCACAGCCGGCATATGGAGCTTTATATTGGAGTGACCCGCAACTGTCTTGACTATATTCCCGACCAGTTCGCCGGGTTCTTTGTTGATAGTGAAAAGCCGGTTGAGTTTGAGCAACCGCCCACCAAGTTCCGGCTCTTTCTCTACCATATGTACCTCGAAACCCTGGTTAGCAAGATTGAGGGCGGCGCTCATTCCGGCAACGCCACCGCCAATGACCATGGCTGCCGGGTAAACTTCAGATTCAAATTCCTCCTGAGCATCCAGCCAGCGGGCCTTGGCTACCCCCATCTTTACCAGTTCCTTGGCCTTCTCAGTAGCCTCCCGCCGGTTCTGCATGTGAATCCAGGAACAATGTTCTCTGATGTTGACAAACTCAAACAGGTACGGATTCAGTCCCGCATCCGCGCAGGCATTACGGAACAGCGGCTGGTGGGTTCGGGGAGTACATGAAGCCACCACCACTCGATTGAGGTCATATTCTTTAATGCCATGCTTTATGGAAGAGATACCCTCCTCGGAGCAGGTGTACATATTAGCCTCGGCATGTGCCACGTAGGGCAAGCCCTTAGCATACTCTACTACCTGGGGGACATCTACAATCCCTCCGATATTAGTGCCACAATGGCAAATAAAAACCCCAATACGAGGTGCCGCCATCTAGTCCTCCTTACTCAGGAATTCTGCCGCCCGGGCTGCGGCCGCCGATGCCTGGACCACCGAATCCGGTATATCCTGTGGTGCCTGGCAGAAGCCGCAGGCAAAGATTCCAGGTATCTCCGTGTCCACCGGCTGAAACAATCTATCCGGAATGTTGACAAACTGGTAATCATTCAGGCTCAGATGCAGCATATCGCTTATATCTTTTATACTACCGGACGGAATCATCGCCTGACAGAGCACGACCATATCCACCTCCATGCTGGTTCTGGTTCTGGCTGTGGTCTCTTCATACCAGATAATGGGGTTCCCATTGTCCGGGTTTTCCGTAATCTTACTGGGGCGGCTTCTGATATAGGTCACATTATATTCCTGCTCAGCCCGGGCAACATATTCCTGGAACCGTTTGCCCACCGCTCTCATATCTGTATAGAAGATGAAGGCCTTTAAATCAGGATAGTGCTCGTTGGCCAGAATAGCTTCCTTGGTGGCATGCATACAACAAACACTGGAGCAATACAGCTTATAATGAGTATCCCGCGAACCGACACATTGAATAAAGGCCAGCTTCTTTGGTGTTTTCCCATCGGATGGCCGCTGCAATTGTCCCCCGGTCGGGCCCGAGGCGCTGATCATGCGCTCGTACTGCATGGCCGTAATTACATTTTTGATTTTGCCGTATCCATACTCTTTCAGCGCCGAGGGGTCATAGAGGTCAAAACCGGAGGCGAGAATAATGGCGTCAACATCCGCCTCGATTATTTCATCTTCCTGGTCATAGTTTATCGCCCCGGCCTGGCAGAAGTTTTCACAGATCCGGCAGTTGCCCGTCAGAAAATGAATACAGGCCTCCCGGTCAATCACCGGGACCTTAGGTACTGCCTGGGGGAAGGGAACATAGATGGCTGACCTTGGACTAAGCCCGGCGTTAAATTCAGAGAGAATCGGTCTGGGCTCTTTATCGGTGATATCCTCCAGTTTAATGGCTCCGGTAGGACAAACAAAGGCACAGGCACCGCAGCCCTGGCATATCTCAGAATGTATATGGAAGGGGGTATCTATCTTCCGATCCAGCCCTCTGCCGGAAAAACTGATGGCGCTTACCCCCATCCTCTCTTCACAGACACGCGCACATAAACCACAGAGAATGCAGTTATCATCCTCCAGCTTAAACCGCGGCTTTTTAATTCCGTAATTCTTGGCTAGCTCCTGAATCAACGGTACGTTGGGACATCTGGCCAGGAGCAGCTCCAATATCATCCGGCGTCCTTTTATCACCGCCTCCGAGTTTGTGCTGACCTCCAAACCCTCTTCAACAGGGTAATTGCAGGAAGTTACCAGCCTTTTCCGGCCCCGGCTGGTGATTTCCACAGTACAAAGGCGGCAGGCTCCGAAGGGTTCCAGCGCCGGATGATAACACAGGGTAGGGATGTCGATATTGTTGGCCTGAGCAACCTGTAAGATATACGTCCCTTCTTCAGCCGTTATTGCCTTGCCATCGATTGTTAGATTTACCATGGTTAACCTTTTTTCCTTACTAGGACCCTGTCCTTAACCGGGGGTGGCACCGGCTCACCGGAAAGCCGCCGCACCGCACTAAAACGGGGCGGGCAAACTTCAAAGCAGGTGTTGCACTTTGTGCACTTTGTCTGGTCGATGACATGAATTTGATTCTTGCCACCGCTTATGGCTCCGACCGGACACTGTCTGAGGCAAATCATGCAGGCCTGGCATTTCTCAGGGTCAATATAGTAAGAGATAAGCTCTTTACAGACATAGGCTGGGCAGCGTTTCTGCTCAATGTGGGCCATATATTCGTCCCGGAAGTACCGCAGGGTGGACAGTACCGGATTAGGCGCTGTGGCCCCCAGGGCACATAGCGAGAAGTCTTTGACCATCGCAGCGACATCTTCCAGGAGTTCAATATCTCCCTTTTCCCCTCTTCCCTCGGTAATATCGGTGAGTATGTCCAGCATTTGCTTTATGCCCTCACGGCAGGGGACACATTTTCCGCAGGACTCATCGGCAAGAAAGTTGAGGAAGTATCTGGCGGTATCAACCATACAGGTATCCTCATCCATCACAATCATGCCGCCTGAACCCATCATGGAACCAGCTTTAGTGAGTTCGTCAAAATCTATGGGAAGGTCAATATACTTTTCCGGAATAACACCCCCGGAGGGACCACCGGTCTGGACTGCCTTGAACTTCTTTCCGTCGCGAATCCCGCCACCAATATTAAAAATAATTTCTCTGAGCGTCATCCCCATCGGTACTTCAACCAGCCCGGTGTTGTTAACCTTGCCCACCAGAGAGAATATCTTGGTCCCCTTACTGCCTTCCGTCCCGATGCCCCGGAACCAATCAGCACCTTTGTTGATAATAAGTG
>CAYYUO010000010.1:0-22113 GCA_964474965.1 uncultured Dehalococcoidales bacterium | reverse complement strand
GAGATTGGGTAACTAACGTCAGAAATACCTATTACCTTCTGGGCTCGGTGGTGGGACCTCATCCTTACCCAGTAATGGTACGCGATTTTCAATCAATCATAGGCAAAGAGACCAGAGAGCAGATTTTGGCTAAGTGCAATCGTTTGCCCGACTATATCATCGCCTGTGTGGGCGGAGGGAGCAACGCCATCGGGATTTTCCACCCCTTTGTGAACGATAAAGACGTCAAATTTATCGGGGTAGAGGCAGCAGGAAGGGGAATCAGAACAGGAAAACACGCCGCCTCCCTGGTTGCCGGTACAGTAGGAGTTTTACATGGGACGAAATCCTATGTCCTTCAGGACGATGCCGGGCAGATTCTAGGGACTCAAAGCATTGCCGCCGGGCTGGATTATCCCGGAGTAGGACCTGAGCATAGTTATTATAAGAAGATTGGGCGGGCTACCTATGTCGCAGTGGATGACAAGAATACGCTGGAAGCCTTCCAGCTTCTCTGCCAGACCGAAGGCATTATCCCAGCGCTTGAACCAGCCCACGCTATATACTACGCCGCCAAAATGGCAGGCTCCCTGGATAAGGAGAAAATTATTATAGTCAACTTGAGTGGGCATGGCGATAAGGATATGGACATTGTAGTCAAGGCATTGGGGGTAAAGCTTTGAGCCGTATTGCCTCTGTTTTTGCCTACCCAGCACTCAGAGCGCTGAGTGCTGGGCATACTGCTCTCATTCCTTACATCACAGTAGGTTACCCCAGTATTGAAACAACCTTGAAAGTAGTGCCTCTTCTCGCCAGCAGTGGATGCGATATCATCGAGCTTGGCATCCCCTTCTCCGATCCCCTGGCTGACGGTGCCACCATCCAGCGAGCAAGCTATGAAGCGCTCAGGCAAGGAGTTACCCCCAAGCTCTGCTTTGAAGTGGCTCAGGAGCTAAGGCAGCAAGTGGAAATTCCCCTGGTATTTATGACTTACTACAATCCTGTGCTTAAGTTCGGGTTGGAGCAATTCTGCTCGAAGTGCGCCGAGGTGGGGATTGATGGGTTGATTATACCTGACCTGCCACCCGAGGAAGGAGCAGAACTGGAAAAATCAACCAAAAGGCACGGGCTCGACCTTGTTTATCTTCTCAGCCCGGCTAGCACTGAAGAACGCATCAGGCTAGTGGCCAGCAGGTCAAGCGGCTTTATCTACTTAGTCTCCCTGACCGGCATCACTGGCGCCAGGGATAAACTCCCTGAGGAACTGGAAAGTTTCGTAGCCAGGGTGAAGGCAAGAACCGAAAAGCCTCTTTGCGTTGGCTTTGGAGTTTCCACTCCCGAGCAAGCACAAAGAATAGCCAAGATAGCCGATGGGGTCATCGTGGGCAGCCGTATCATACAGTTGCTCAACGAGGACAAGTCGCTTAAAAATGTCTACTCTTTTATTAAATCTCTGAGGGAGGCCTTATTGTAAAAGGAGGTCAATGTGTAGTAAGCTAACTTGGTTCTGAATGGTAGCCGAACAAGAAATTGAAAGGAGAACAAAATGGAGAAAGGAATGTATTTTCTTGACCAAAAGGACATGCCGACCAAGTGGTATAACATTATGGTTGATATGCCCGAGCCAATGCCGCCACTTTTGCACCCAGGAACGGGAAAGCCGGCAACCGTAGATGACGCCGCCGGTCTATTTCCCAGGGCATGTGCCGAGCAAGAGCTCAACACCACAGACCGCTGGATTGAAATCCCTGAGGAACTGCAGGCGGTCTACCGTACCTGGAGACCAACGGTGTTGCACCGGGCGTATCGGCTGGAGAAAGCCTTGGATACCCCAGCCAAGATTTTCTATAAATACGAGGGGACAAACCAGGCGGGGAGCCACAAGCCCAATACCGCTACGGCTCAGGCATACTATGCCAAGAAACAAGGGCTCAAGGGCTTATGTACTGAGACCGGTGCCGGGCAGTGGGGCAGTGCCCTGAGTTTGTCTGGGGCATTCTTCGGTCTGGAGATCAAGGTGTTTATGGTCAGGATTAGCTATGACCAGAAGCCCTATCGGCGCATCGCCATGGAGACCTGGGGGGCTAACTGTGTCCCCAGCCCCAGTACAGAGACCAAGTCAGGGCGAGCTATGCTGGAAAAATGGCCTGATTGTCCCGGTAGTCTAGGTCTGGCTATTAGCGAGGCAATAGATTATATGATAGAACATCCAGACTTTAAATATTCGATTGGCAGCGTGGCTAACCATGTCCTGCTCCATCAGACCATCGTCGGGGAGGAATGCCGGAAGCAGATGGAGATGGCAGACGCTTACCCTGATATTATTGTCGGCTGCATTGGCGGTGGCTCAAACTTCGCCGGGCAATTCTTCCCCTGGATTCGGGATAAGATTAGCGGCAAGAAGAAAGATATGCGCATCATCTGTTGTGAGCCGGAAAGCTGCCCTAGTGTGACCAAGGGACTTTATGCCTATGATTTTGGTGACCTGTCCGGGATGACGCCCCTGATTAAAATGTATACCCTGGGGCACGGCTTTATCCCGCCACCAATTCACGCCGGCGGACTGCGCTATCATGGCATGGCACCTACTATATGCCACCTCCACAAACTGGGCTTGGTTGAAGCCGTAGCTGTACCTCAAACTGCCGCCTTTGCCGCCGGAGTACAGTTTGCCCGCACCGAGGGCATTATCAGCGGTCCTGAGCCATGCCACAATATCAAGGTAGCTATTGATGAAGCACTTAAGTGCAAAAAAGAGGGTGTGTCAAAGACCATCCTTATCGCCCATAGCGGGCACGGGCACTTTGACCTGGCTGCCTACGAACGTTATCTGTCGGGGCAACTTGAAGATTATGCCTATCCCGAGGAAGAAGTAAGGAAGGCCCAGCTTGAACTGCCCAAGGTAGGCTGAAGAAAACTGCTGGCGCCATAGCATGGTTACTATGGCGCCAGCCCAGCACTCAGAGCTCTGAGTGCTGGGGACGATTACAAGGTGACCTTCATGTCTTCATAGCCCAGGCTTATATCTGCTTCTAGTTCCTGAGCTATTTGAGCTACTTCTTCCTTAATCTCTTGCTCAAAAAGATTCCCGATATGGATAACGATGACGCGAGGTAAATACCCTTTGAGTTGGCGAAATTGAGCAAGCTCTTCCTTCAAAAGCTCTGCGGAAAGATGACCAGCTTTCTTGAGCCAATCTCCATACTTATTAGGTCCGACAACTTCAGCAATAAGCAACTGAGGGGAAATATGCTGCCAGCAATCGGATAGTCCCACTGTGGTATCGCTGGTGTAAAACAATCCAGCACTCAACTCGTTTGAGTGCTGGACATCCGAAGAGGTGATTTGATAGCCAACAGTAGGTACAGAATGTTTTACCGGCACTGCTAAAACATCGTAACCGGCAATGGTTTTTTTACTATAAGGCTCAATAGCCTCAAGTATGAGAGTCGGTTTCTCTTTACTGGGATATTCAAGAAAATTGGCATATATTTTGCCATCAAGAAGGCAGTTAGTAACAACATCAAGCGTGTAGCGCAGGGCATAGACCTTAAGCTGCCCCTGCCAGTAATAGGCAGCGTTAGCAGCCAGAGTAACCAGGTCCCGAGTATGGTCGAAGTGGTGATGGGTAAGCAAAACGGCTTTTATCTTTTTCTGTTCGGGCAGAGAAAGAGCCGAGGTAAGTCCCCCAGCATCTACAACCAGAGTACCATCAATCAATAGAGAAGTTAACCGTGTCCCTTTTAACTCGAGCTGATGGGCCCCTAAGATTTGAATTTTCACTTCACTGGCTGTCTATAACTCTGCCGGTAGCACCAAGAAACTTTTCCCATTGAGCTAATTCTTCAGCCAGAATCCGACGACCTTTCTCCGTCAACTCATAACATCTGCGCTTTTGCCTAGCAATGTACTGCCACGAGCTTGACACAAGGCCTCTGCTCTCCAAACGTCGTAATGCGGAGTAAAGGGTGCTTGCCGTAAGATTAAAGTAGCCTCCGCTCCTACGATCCAGTTCTCTGGCAATCTCATAGCCATGTATAGGTAATTCGCCTATAATAAAGAGCAACAAAGGCTCGACAACACCCCGCAGTAACTGGCAAACATAAGATTTAGACATGGCTCTTGTAGTATACCATATTTAAAAGATTAAATCACGCAGTTGTTTGATTCATCAAGCACAATTTAGACTCACGTGTACAAGAAGGCTTCTCGGTAGGTTAATAATTAAGCATTTCCCGCAAGTGCCCACAACCGCTCGGCTGAGCATAGCCATGGGGGTTTTCTTGAGGCTCTCAACCCTCATCGCCCCGAGCCCTTCCAGGCTCGGCCACAATTCTGGAGTCGAGTCTTAAACATTTTTACGATTTGTTATAAAGTGACTAAAACTATTGTCGATTTGATATAATGCGAAATTGGGAAGAAGCTGCTGATATGCTTGCTGTTGAAGTTAGCCATGTAGCGAAGTCCTTTGCCGATAAGGTAGTGGTTGACGACCTGTCTTTCTCTGTCGCTCAAGGCGAGATATTTGGCCTCATTGGTCCTAATGGTGCCGGCAAGACTACCACCATCAGGATGATGATGGACATCATCAAGCCGGACTCGGGCGAGGTGACCATCCTCGGCGAGAGGTTGGGTGAAGCTACCAAAAATAAGCTTGGCTATCTGCCCGAGGAAAGAGGACTGTACAAAAAGCTGGGGGTCCTCGACTCCATCATCTATCTTGCCTCCCTCAAGGGTGTGGACAGGCTCTCAGCCGAGGAAAAAGCTGATGAGCTGCTCAACCAGACAGGCATGCTGCCCCACAAGGGAAAAAAGATTGAGGAGCTGAGCCGGGGCATGGGGCAGATTATCCAGTTCATTGTTACCATCATCCATGACCCGCAACTGCTTATCCTGGACGAGCCCTTTGCCGGGCTCGACCCGGTTAACACCGAGCTATTGAAAGGAATGCTCCTTGACCTGAGGAATCAAGGTAAGTCTTTAATCCTGAGCACCCACCAGATGAATGAAATCGAGGAACTATGCGACCGCATATTGATGATAAATCACGGACGCTCGGTTCTTTACGGGAATCTGGCTGAAATCAAGTCCAGGTATAGAAGCAATTCGGTTTTGCTGGAATTTGAGGGGGAGCTGGGAGAGGTGCCGGGGGTTACTGAGAAACGCACCCACAAAGGCTACACTGAACTGATGCTGGACGACAGTACAACCCCCCAGCAGGTTCTGGCGCATTTGATGAGCCGTGGTATGGTAATCAACCGCTTTGAAGTAGCTACTCCTCCACTCAATGAAATATTCCTGAGGGTAGTGGGTAAGGCCCATGAATAAGACGCTTCTGATACTGAGGCACGAATTCCTCCAGACGGCAAAGAGGAGAGGGTTCATCGTTATGACCGTTATCGTGCCACTCATAGCCCTCCTGCTAATAGGAGTTTCCCAGCTTGTATCAGGAATTGCCAGGCCGACAGTGGAAGTGATGACCATTGGATATGTGGATGAACTCGGCGGATTCCAGCAGTATACCAGCCAGGGAAATATAACGCTGGTTCACTTCGACACACCAGCTGACGCGACTGAAGCGCTGGTCAACGGCGATATTAAAGAATATTTTGTCATTCCGTCAGACTATATTTCTAATGGAGTGATTAACCGTTATACCCTGGAAAAACAGCTTGCGGCGTCCTCCGCCACAACGACGGCGATTAACAATTTCCTCACAAGTAATCTACTGGCAGGTAAGGTGCCCGAGGCCACTGTGGCCAGGATTGAAGCACCCTTGAATCTGGTTAGCACCAGGCTTACCGAAACTGGTGCCGTGGCTCCGGAGCAAGGCGGATATGGGAACTTGATCATCCCATTTGTTTTTGGCATTCTACTGGCACTCTCCATCATTTTCTCTTCCACTTATCTGCTGCAGGGGCTGGGTGAAGAGAAAGAGAATCGCCTTATAGAGATATTGTTGTCCTCCGTTTCCGCCCGCCAATTGCTGACCGGCAAGGTCTTGGGGATTGGTGCCGCCGGGCTGGTGCAGGTAGTGGTCTGGGCGATCTCAACACCACTTCTGTTGAACCTGGCTTCCTCATCTATCGGCGGCTTTATCAGCACAATACAGTTGCCAGCTAACTTCATTGTTCTGGCTGTAGTGTATTTTATCCTGGGCTACTTGTTGTTCTCCGTAATTTCAGCAAGTATCGGCGCCGTCAGTTCCAATTCCCGGGAAGGGCAACAATTGATAGGGATTTTTACGATTCCCTTGCTTATACCCCTCTGGTTCACATCTTTATCGATGTTGTTCCCGGACAACCCAGTCTGGGTCTTCTTTACCATTTTCCCTCTCTCAGCTCCTGTGGAAGTGATAATGAGGCTCGGCGTGAGTGATATACCTGCCTGGCAACTGGTTGCCAGCATAGCAGTGCTGGTGCTCTCCATCATTGGAATCTTGTTATTAACCATCAGGATTTTCAGAACCTACTTGCTCATGTATGGGAAAAGGCCCGGGATCGGGGAAGTTCTCCGAAACCTCAGGAGCGGATAGGCTATCTTGAACTCAAGCTTCAGTTGTGCCGCACTCGCCTGCCTGACCTCTAAGCGTTTCCACGGCATGAGGCAGAGCTGGCAGTATCACTTCAAGGCATTCGCGTACTGCCTTGGTGCTTCCCGGTAGGTTGATAATTAAGCATTTCCCACGAGTGCCAGCGACTGCTCGGCTGAGCATAGCCATGGGGGTTTTCTTCAGGCTCTCAGCCCTCATCGCCTCGGCAAAACCGGGGACAATTCTATCCACCACATCCAGAGTCGCCTCCGGAGTAACATCTCTAGGAGTAAGTCCCGTTCCACCCGTGGTGAGGAGTACGTCTAAATCATCTTCATCTACCCACTTAACCAGCTTTGAGACAATAAGCTCTTTCTCATCAGGAACGATGTCGTAATTTACAATGCGGGCATCCATACTGGAGAGGATTTCGCGAATAGCTTCCCCGCTCTTATCCTGACGCTCCCCTCTTGAGCCCTTGTCACTGATAGTCAATATACCTACTTTAAACATTTTCTTCACCACTGACAGTTGACGGCTCTCGGCTTACAGCTCTCACAAAATTCTTTTCTATGAAATCAGCTACTGCTACTGTATCACCCCAAGGAAGCTTAGGTATATCAATATCCAATGACCCGTCAGTAACAATGGCCGAAAGTTCCTCAGGAGAACACAATAAGTCATCTCCGAGTCTTTTTCTATGCACTTCGATCTTAGGAATCTTGCTTTTCTTGAATCCTTCGACAAGGACAAGGTCGAATTCAGGACCAACGGTGGGCAGAATTTCCTCAATACCAAGGTCGTGGTCTACACTTTTAATAAAGGCGAGTTTATCAGGCGAGCTAATAAGCACGGCATCGCTACCCGCTTGAGCATATCTCCAGCTATCTTTTCCAGGGTGGTCTATTTCCATCCCACCTCGACCATGCTTTATGGCAGCGACTTTATATCCTCTTCTTTTAAACTCGGCAATAAGTTGCTCCATAAGCACTGTTTTGCCAGATTGCGATTTGCCCACGATTGAAACAATCGGCCCCGATTCTATCGGGGTTTCCACCTCGCCTTGTTCCTCTCCCCAATCCAACATCTGCACCTCGACCACGTCTCCGGCCCTAACCCCCTCACTATTTTCGGGGATAACAGCCAAACCGTTGGCCTTGGCCATGGATGTAAGAATTCCCGAGCCTTGGGGGCCGGTGACGGAGGCATAATATTGCCCACCACGCCTGGCTACACTTACCCTGGCAAAGAGGCGGCGACCATCAGTATCCACAACATCATCCTCGATAATGGCTCGAATAACTGGCTTTGTCAGAAGTTTTTTCCCCATCATCTTCAATATGGCGGGACGGGCGAATTGCTCAAAGGTAACCATGGAGCTGACGGGGTTGCCCGGCAACCCCAAATGAGGCACCTTTTTCTCCTTCCCTCCTTCTGTCTTCCTAATAACCCCAAAGGCAAGCGGTTTCCCGGGCTTCATACAAACCGTCCAGAAGCCAACCTCCCCATGCTCTGCCAGGACATCCTTTACTATATCGTAGTCTCCCTTAGAGACACCGCCGGAGGTAATAAGCATATCCGCATCCAAACCCTCATAGATTTTCTTGGTTAGAGACTGAACCGAATCGCGCCCTATGCCCAGGATTTTGGGAATCCCTCCATAGCGAGAGACTTCAGCGGCAATGGTATAGTTATTGCTATCATGAATCTTACCGGGAGCCAATGGCTGGTCAACACCGATAAGCTCGTCTCCCGTAGCTAGAATAGCCACAATCGGCCGACGGATAACCAGCGCAGTGGAGCGCCCCAGGGAAGCCAGAACTCCTATCTCTTGGGGGCGAAGCACTTTTCCTTTTTTAAGAATCAAATCTCCCTCGGCAATGTCCTCGCCTCTACCTCGGACATCCGATCCCTTCTTCACCTGGCATAATATACCGATGTGCGAAAGGTCACCACCGGATAATTTGCGGTTAACTTCATCAGTGTCCTCAAATCGAACCACGGCATCAGCCCCTTCAGGCAATGGCGCTCCCGTCATAATGCGGATAGCCGTCCCCGGCCTGACTTCTTGCGCAGGCATAGACCCGGCAGCAACTTCTCCAACCACGACCAAATATCTCGGTGATGATTCACTAGCCCCACGAGTATCTCTGGCTCGCAGGGCATAACCATCCATGGCGGAATTATCCAGTGGGGGAATATTTATAGTGGAATAGACATCCTCAGCCAGAACCTGCCCCAGGCAGTCCAGAATAGGCTTTCGCTCGGGCTCGAGAACCTCAACATAGCTCAAAACCTTATTGAGGGCTTCTTCCACAGAGATCATGCGGTAAACTCCCAAACTGTATTATAGATTATCTTCGTCCCCTATACCAACCTCCCTGAGGACAAACTGGCTCGGTGATAATACTGCCCTGATAGCAGACCAACGCTTAAAGTTCAGTTTAATTTGACAATAGGAGGTTTTAGCTCTATATTTAACAAAGCAAGGAGGTAGAAATGCGAGAAAAGGTACAAGCAGCCTTGGAACAAGTGAGACCGGCATTGTTGGCCGATGGAGGAGATGTCCAACTAATAGATGTCAAGGATGGAGTGGTGACATTAAAGCTGACTGGTGCCTGCAGTGGCTGCCCCATGTCAACTATGACCTTGAAGGGTGGGATTGAGCGGGTGCTCAAGGAACAGGTGCCCGAAGTTAAGGAGGTGGTGGCCGTCTAATCCCTGGCTGTATTCCAAGAAGGGGATAAAAACAAATCAGGCTGGAGACTTAAATGCGTCGGGAATATTTTATCTGCCATTCTTGTGGTGAAAGAGTGGAATGTAGTGGAGAGGAGCGACCATGCGAGGTGCTCAATGGTTGGTTCATGGTTTCACGATGGAAAGGGCCAAAGGTAGTCGAGCATTACAATTTTTGCTCCTCGACTTGCCTCAAAACATGGATCGATGCCCAGGTACCTCAAGTCCCTGACGTATTCCTAAAAGCTTTTGAGGAAGGAAAGGATTAAAAATGCCCATATACGAATTTTTTTGTCCTAATTGCAACTACAAGTTTGAATTGCTCCGCCAGCAAACCCAAGCAAACGAAAACGCCTCTTGTCCCCGCTGTCACAATGGCGCAAAACGAATATTATCCTCTTTCGCTTCTTTTTCTAAAAGCAGTGCAGGGCCATCTACCCCGATCGGGGAAAGTTCTTCTTGTAGCTCATGCTCTGCCACAAGTTGTGACACCTGCCAAATATAGCTGCCCCAGCGAGAAACTGCAAAGAGCCCAAATTAAAAGAGCACCAAATGACCAGCCTGTGAAAATAAATCCCCAACATGTAATCACATGGTGAGCCGAGATGATTGAGATAAGAAAAGAAGACTTCTCCGTCGATGAGATAATCAAGAGGATGAAGGACCCCAAGATAGGGGCGATATCAATTTATCTGGGCACCGTGCGTGAATTCCCTGGAGGACTTGGACTGGAATTTGAGGACAGTAACCACGCTGTGCAGAAACTAGCGGAGATAGGAAAAAGAGCAATCGACAAATTCGATGTCCAGGATGTAGCGATAGTACATCGAGTGGGTTTCTTAGGCATATCAGAGAACATTGTATTAGTAGCAGTTTCCGCCTCTCACAGAGAGCCAGCTTTCGATGCCTGCAGAAGCATAATAGACGATATAAAGGACTTCCACAAATCATGGGGAAAAGAAGTACCGAAATAGAAATTCTAGAAATTTCCAAGGATGGTAAGCGCAAGAAGACAGATGAGCTTGTCCACGAAGAGGAAATTATCGTTAAGCTCAATGGAGAAACTCATAAATTCCACTGCATCCCCGTTGACCTGGAAGAGATGATAGCTGGCAATTTGAAATCAAGAGGCCTAGACCCTTCTTCATCCCGGATCAAGAAACTCGGCAGCAATAAGTTTGAGGTGAATGTCCCCGAAGAATTAATTAAGACCCCCAGAAACTGTGATTCTCAGAAAAAGCGAACCAAAAGCGAAGTTTTTGATTTGGTAGAAGCGCTAAACGAAAACAGCTTCTTATACCAGAAGACTGGCTGCACACATGTTATTGGGATCTGTAAGGACAAGGAGATTTTTGTCGAGGATATAAGTAGGCATTGCGCCATAGATAAAGCCATCGGCCTGGCAATTAGAGACGGAATCGATTTATCGAATAGCTTCCTGGTTAGCTCGTGCCGACAAACAGCTTCCACAATTACAAAGGCGATCTTTTCCGAAATACCAATAGTTGTAAGCATCGCTGCCCCCACGGACCTGGCTATAAAGGAAGCCAATAAATACGGGATAACACTAATAGGATTTGCCAGTCCCAAAAGGTTTAACATATACTCCCACGATTGGAGAATCGAAATCTAAAAATATATAAAGTGGGGAAATAACGGGGTTTATCGTACCGCAGTATCCAAACTTGAACCTCTGGCTGGATTGAAATCAAAGCAGGGAGTAGTCTACAATATAGCAGTTTCCTTGGCTTCACCAAATGCATGAACTTGGAGTAACTGAAAACATAGTTAATATTGCTTTAGCCAAAGCTGGTGAAGCGCAAGCCAGCAAGGTCATCAAAATTAACTTAGTAATTGGCGAGATGTCAGGATTTGTCCCCGATTGTATTCAGTTTTATTTCGATTCTCTTAGCAAAGATACCATCGCTCAAGGAGCAGTACTCCACTTTGATTTAGTGCCAACTCAATTGCGTTGTCGGACCTGTTCCGCGACTTTCCACCCCCAAGATACCCTATGGTCTTGCCCTAAATGCCAGGGCCAGAGCGTAGAAATATCCAAGGGGCGAGAGCTCTATATCGAAAGCATGGACGTAGAATGAAAAGAATAGAAGTTATCCAGAACGTTCTTGAGGCTAATGAGACCATAGCTAACCGAAATCGACAGCTATTGGATAGGCGCAAGGTTTTTGCTATCAACATTATGTCATCTCCAGGTGCCGGCAAGACGAGTCTTATTCTACAGACCATGGCCGAGCTGAAAAGCAGGCTGAATATGGCTGTTATCGAAGGCGATGTTGCTTCCACAGTAGACGCTGAGAAAGTGCAGAGCGAGGCAAAATCAGTAGTCCAAATAAATACCCGAAATATGCCGGAAAGTTGTTCTTTAATGGCTGCCATGATCGAGTCGGCTCTAAATGACATGCCCCTAGATAACATAGACCTGCTCTTAATCGAAAATGTAGGCAACCTCATTTGCCCCTCCGAATTTAACCTGGGAGAACACAAACGGGTAGTGATTTCCAGTCTGCCTGAAGGGGATGATAAAGTCATTAAATATCCCCTCATCTTTATCGATGCCGATGCTGTGGTAATAAATAAGATGGATCTTCTTCCCTACGTTGATTTCGATATTGCCGCCTTTCGCCGTTCCATCGAAGGACTAAATCCTAAAGCCGAGGTTTTCCAAGTTTCCTGCAAGACCGGTGAAGGAATAGAAAGGTGGTGCTCCTGGGTATCAGAACAAGTAAAAACCAACGCCAAAAAGCTATAGAAGCTTCGGCATACCCAGTAAACCTTACCATCTGGAGAAGGTTAAGCGCTGCCAGGGCAATTAGCTGATATCCTGCCTCCGTGCAAAAGTGAAAAGGGGGCCGCCATCCCTGTCCTGCAACTAAACCTTTACAATGCTTGCTGCCACAAACTATAATTCGCTGTCATGTCCTTCATAAAAAGCGGCAATTTACCTACCACCCTGGCTAAAACATCCCACCTGTTAGCTATCCAGAAAAAGCAAGGCTATCTCGTCGGTGGCTTTGTCCGCGATTGGCTTTTGGAAAGGAAGACCAACGATATAGATATTGCTGTAAGCGGTGATGCCATAACCATAGCTCGGGAAGTAGCCGAAGAATTAGGAGGCAAATTTGTGCTCCTTGACGATGTCAACAACATCGCTAGAGTGGTGGTAATCGAAGATGAGCAGCCAGGAAGGACTTCACAAAACCAAGAATTGCGTGGCGCAGAGTGGCATTTTGATTTCTCTCCTTTCACCGGAGATATTGAATCTGATCTTGCCCGGCGCGATTTCACCATAAATGCCATGGCTCTGGAACTCAGCCAATTTGTCGCCGCCAGCACAGCCAGCAAGGTGAGTTCCCGGAAATCGGCAAGCCTTTTGACTGAAAAGCAATCCCCCCTAAAGCTTATCGACCCCTTTTCCGGTGAAGAGGATTTGAGGAATAAAATAGTGCGGGGGGTAAGCGAGCAAATATTCGAAGCTGATGCCGCTAGGCTCCTGCGAGCAGTGAGGTTGGCTGCCGAGCTTGACTTCACTATAGAGCCAAACACGGAATCTTTAATTCGCCGCTATTCTCAGGCTATCACTGAAGTCCCGGGGGAAAGAGTTAGAGAAGAGTTACTTCGCTTGCTTACTCTGCCCCAGGCTGCTTACCATCTGAGATACTTAGATAACCTTGGCTTATTGCTAGCTCTAATTCCCGAGCTAGCAGATAGCAAGGGAGTAGAGCAACCAACAGTGCACTTCTGGGATGTCTTCGAACACTCTTTACAGACCGTAGCTGCCATAGAATTCCTCATTAGAGAAAGCGACTGGGAGTACAGCAACGACAATATGCTGTCTACTGCTCCCTGGTCTGACGTCATAGAGAGGCACTTATCCCAGGAAGTTTCCAGCGGAAGTAACCATAAAGTTCTACTCAAGTTAGGTGGGCTATTCCATGATATTGCTAAACCAATGACAAAGTCTATTGATGATACAGGTAGAGCCAGATTTTTAGGACATACCAAAGAAGGAGCAGCTATGACTGCGAACATTTTGGAACGGTTGCGATTTAGCAATCGGGAAATAAGACTGGTAGAAAGCCTTGTTTATCACCACCTCCGTCCAGTTCAGATGGCACATGAGGGATTGCCTACCCAACGGGCAATTTATCGCTACTTTCGGGATACCGGCGAGGCCAGCATTGATATTCTAATCCTGGCTTTAGCCGATTATCTGGCCAGCCGCGGACCCCTGGCATCTATGGAGGAATGGAAAAAACATTGCCAATTAATAAACCACATACTGACAGAGCATGAAAAGCAGCAAGCCAAAATCTTGCCGGTGAAACTCATTGATGGCCATGATATAATGAACAACTTTGACTTATCACCAGGACCATTGATTGGCAAACTCCTCGCCATAGTTAACGAGGCTCATGCCAGCGATGAGTTAAGTACCAAGGAAGAAGCATTAGCCTTGGTTCGAAAGGAGTTGTCAGCTATGGGCAAACAGCAAACAAGAGTTTCCCAAAAATCCCAGAATTCTGGAGTAAAAACAATCCCTAATACAAGGTAGACTGAATTGAGAAGTAGAAACGTTTATTTATTGATTTTCATCCTTGCTCTGTTTGGCTTCGCCTTATGGTCCGTAGTCCCGCTGGATAGGAATGTTTTTGGCAGAGAAGGGTTAAGGCTGGGACTTGACCTTGCTGGTGGCAGCTACCTGGTTTATCAAGCTGATGTCAGCGATATCGAGCCTGACAACAGGGGTGAGATTATGGAGGGTGTGAAGGGAGTTATAGAAAGGCGTATCAACGCTCTGGGCATAACCGAGCCCGTCGTCCAACTACAGAAACAGGAAGGGGAATACAACATTGCCATCCAACTGCCGGGCATAGCTGACATCGAGAAGGCTAAGGAGACGATTGGACTCTTCGCCCTGCTCGAATTCAGAGAACAGGATGAGGCAGGAAATTGGACTCCTGCTACCGGGATAGTCACAGTCGATGGCGAGGAAAAGGAGTTAATTCTCAGCAGTAGATATTTTAAGGAGAACACTGGCGTTACTGTAGACCAGTTGGGTAGCCCGTTATTAATATTTGAATGGGACAAAACGGGAGCGCAGCTTTCCAAACAAATAACCACTCGCCTTCTCGGAAAACCACTCGCCATCTACCTTGGCGATGAGCCACTTAGAGGAGAAGATGGTCGTATCATCGCCCCGACAGTACAGGCGGTGATAGAGGACAGAGGACAAATTACAGGACTAAGCCTTGTTGATGCTCAGGAATTACGAGATTTGCTCAACGCTGGACGGATCGACGTTCCACTGGGGAGGTGGGTGGAAGGAGAATTTGAACCTAGTGTTCCGCTCTACGAAAGGACAGTGGACGCTACCTTGGGGCAGGATTCTATCCAGAAGAGCATATTGGCGGCAGGGATTGGGATAGTTCTATTGCTAATATTTATGATTCTTTACTATCGTCTGCCCGGCCTGGTGGCTTGCCTTAGTCTAGCGGTTTATGGAGCAGTGCTTTTAGCCATTTTCAAGATTATCCCTATAACTCTCACATTGCCCGGCCTCGCCGGCTTTATTGTATCTCTGGGCATGGCAGTGGACGCCAATGTCCTTATCTTCGAGCGCATGAAGGAGGAATTGCGAGGGGGGCGTAGCTTAGGTGCTGCCGCTGAAGCTGGGTTCAACCGCGCCTGGACGGCTATCAGAGACAGCAACATCACCACCTTCATTGCCTGTATTGTCCTTTTCTGGCTTGGCGGTACGTTGGGTGCTCTTATGGTCAGAGGCTTTGCCTTAATCCTGTTTATCGGTGTAGCCTTATCCATGTTCACAGCCATTGTGGTTACCAGAACTTTCCTCCGCCTGATTATAGGCAGCCAGGTGGTCACCAATCTGTCAGCTTACGGAGTAACGCCATCCCAAACAGTGAGGAACGCTAAATGATAGACTTTGTTGGTAAGAAGCAGTGGTTTTTCCTTATTTCGTTAATACTCGTAGTTATAGGAATAATTTCTCTGGTCATCTCTCAAATACAGGTTGGAGCCCCGCTGCGGCTTGGAACGGATTTTACTGGTGGCACATCTATGATTCTTCAGTTTAGTCCACCAGTTGAACAAAACCAGTTACGGGATGAGATGGCCGAGCTGGAATATGCTGAGGCAACTATTCAAAACGCTGGCGAGGGCAATTTCATCATCCATACCAGGGAAATAACCCCAGAGGAGTCAAGAGAGCTGGCAGAGAAACTCGGTGCAGACTTAGATTCCCAGGTTGAAATAATCGATTACTATTTAGTCTCGGGAACAGTGGCGGCGAAAACAACACGCAATGCCGTCATCGCCGTAATAATAGCTGCTGTGGCTATGATGTTTTACATTGTATGGGCGTTTCGCCGAATGCCCAGTCCATTTCGCTGGGGCACCTGTGCCGTCATCGCCCTTATCCACAATGTGTTCATAATAATAGGCATTTTCTCCTTCCTGGGTTGGTTTGCCGGGGTGGAGATTGATGCTCTATTTATTACCGGACTACTTGCCGTTGTCGGTTACAGTATCAATAATACTGTGGTTGTATTTGACCGCGTTCGGGAAAATGTATCAAGGCACATCAGACCTGATTTCGCCGAGACTGTAAACGATAGCCTCATAGAAACGCTGGGAAGGTGTCTAAATACCGCCCTGACTACCCTTTTTGTGCTCTTAGCCCTGTTCCTTTTTGGCGGAGCCACCATACACTATTTCGTCCTGGTGTTGCTCCTCGGCGTTATCATCGGCACCTACAGCTCTATCTGCATCTCCAGCCAGCTTCTGGTGGTGTGGGAAAAGAAGGAGTGGAGGGCACTCTTGCCTTTCACCAAGAGGCCAGCATAACAAGTTATATGCTTAGAGCTATCACCGAATATTGTGTATTCCTTTTATTGTCTCGATATGCTCGTCAAATCCCCCGGGCTTTCTTGCCATTGATGCTTTCCCCAAAGGGTCATCTACCTCTGAATTACCCATAAGTACAGCAAAGACATCTTTTATGGAAGAAGCGACTACCTGAAGGTTATAACCACCTTCCAGAGTAAAAACGAGATGCCCCTGACATAGTTCGGCAGCTAGTTCTTTCAATATCATTACCATTTGAGCAAAACCTTTAACGCTCGCCCGCATCATAGCCAGGTAGTCAGCCCAATGAGCATCGAACCCAGCAGAAACCAGGATGAGCTGTGGTTGAAATCTCCGGGCTACCGGAACCAGAACCTCGTTGAAAGCTCTCAAGTATTCTTCATCGCCCCAGCCGGCGGCCATGGGAAAGTTAACCGTAGCTCCTTCTCCCTCACCCGTTCCAGTTTCATCCACCCATCCTGTTCCGGGATAAAAGGGATACTGGTGGGTGGAGAAATAAAGGACTTTGGGGTCGGCATAAAAAGCATCCTGAGTCCCATTGCCATGATGGACATCAAAATCAGCGATAAGAATACGGTTGAGACTGAACTTGCTTAGGGCAAATTTAGCGGCGATTGCCATATTATTGAAAATGCAGAAGCCCATTGCTCGATCATGAATGGCATGGTGCCCTGGTGGTCTAACCAGAGCAAAGGCGTTATCCACCTCCCCCTTCATCACCGCTTCTACAGCCACCATGAGCCCACCGGCAGCATGCAAGGCTGCTTCATAAGACTTCGGGGACATTACGGTATCAGGGTCAAGCCAACCACCACCCCTTTCCGCCTTGCCCTTAACGTAGTAGATGTACTCCGTCGTATGTATCACCTCTAGCTCCTCAAGCAAGGCGGGGCGCGAAGACAGACATGTAAGTTTCTCCTCGATTCCAGTTTCTTTCAAATAAGACATCGCAGCTACCAACCTCTGAGAATTCTCCACGTGGTCACCGGTATCGTGTTCCAAATAGATTGGGTCGTAAACCAGGCCGGCTTTCATACTCGCATCATATCAAAGGCACTCAAGCAAAAACAATTATGGCGAGGCTTTCCAGAGCTCCAACCAAGTCGGAGTTGCTTTTTATCACGGGAAACATCTATGCTGTGGGATGCACAGTTCCGTGAAGGAAAGCTTTGTCTTGTGACCAGAGAAGAGATAAAAGAGTTGCTCAACGAGGCGGAGAAGAAGTTTGCCTCGGAAGCAAAGTTGATACAGTTGGAGTCGGGCAAAGTCATTTTCGTTGGCGATACCCATGGTGACCTCGAAGCCACAGAGAAAATTATCCACAGGTATCTCAAGTCGGAAAATAAGCTAGTTTTCCTGGGGGACTATGTCGACCGGGGACCAGCTTCACTGGAGAACATTAACCTTTTGCTTGGGCAAAAAATTGAGCACCCCGATTCCCTTTATTTGCTTATGGGAAATCACGAAGGCCATGCTGTAGTCAGCTTCCACCCTGCCGATTTCTGGGAGGGACTGGATGCCGAACTTCACCAGCGATATAGTGAGGTACTTTCCAAGTTGCCACTGGCAGCGTCCACGCCGAATGGAATCATTGCTCTGCATGGAGCACTCCCCGATGTGTCAGGGTTAGAAGATATAAGTAGGATAAAGCCAGGTAGTGCCGAATGGCATCAAATAACCTGGGGGGACTGGCAGGAAACGGAAGGAAAGTTCCTAGGAGCCGATCCCTATACCGAGAGACCTCAATTCGGGCGAGGCTGGTTCGAGGAAATCATGTCCCGCTTGGGCAAAAATGTCTTGATAAGGTCTCACCAGCCAGATGCCCCACCCACAATGTATGGCAGAAGATGCCTTACTATATTCACCTCTTCAGCTTATAGACATTATATTTCTGAGCGCACCATAGCCCTGGTTGATTTGAGAAAAGTGGTAAAGAGCGTGGATGATATAGAGATAGAGATTGTCTAAAGCCCCTTCAACCCTCAAGATTCCAGTCTACTATGTTATAATATTATCAAACTGCTTCTGGGGGGTTGCTGGAATAAAAGTCGCAAGACTTTTTGGGTTAAATAATGCAACCTTTCTCGGCCTTCTGCATTTATAGTAATAGAAGGAGGCAAAAATGAATAAGCTGCTCAAAGTTTCAATTCCAATACTGCTGATTCTGGGGTTAGTGCTAATCAGTGGCTGTGGTGCTTCGCCATCAGAACTACATAGTATACCTGGCAAGGGAGGGCCAGATGAAGAAAGCTTCTTAGCAGCAGTACCTACTGCTTATGTAGGGCGAGGTGAAAGCTGGATTCCTGCGGAACTAACGGCGGAATTAACGGAAGACCGCAAAATCGTAAAAGAAGGCTACATGACTTTGGAAGTGGAAGATATAGCCGAGGCTATGGATAAAATCGCTGAGATGGCTGATGAGCTCAACGGCTATGTAGTATCCTCACATAAATATGAATACGAAAAGAGGGTTGACGGTCGCATTGTCATCCGCGTTCCTTCTGAAAGATTTGAAGACGCTTTTGCCAGACTTCACCAGTTGGCCACAGCCGTGCCCTACGAGACTACCACGGCAGAGGATGTAACTGAGGAATATGTTGACCTGGAAGCTCAGCTAAGCAACCTTCTAGCGACCGAAGCCCAGTATCTAGCCCTGATGGAGGAGGCAGAGAACGTAGAGGAAATGTTGAAGGTGCAGAAAGAGCTTTCCAAGGTGAGAGGGGAGATTGAGCAAATTGAAGGCCGCATGAAATATCTGGAGCAGACCTCAGAGACGTCACTTATTGCAGTAGACTTAGAGGAAACAAGGGGATTGGCTGAACCCTGGAGCGCCTCCGATGCTTTCCAATCGGCAGTGCGTGGGCTGACAACATTTGGCAGAGGTCTAGCCACTGTGCTCATCTGGCTTGGCATTTTCTGCTGGGTCTGGGTGCCACCTTTGGTAATCTGGCTCAGAAGACGCCGAAGGGCGAAGAGCTAAATCTCCATGCATTAACCCATTGGCATTATCTAAAGCCATACAACCTTGACATGACTTCGTCAGGCATCTACACTATTGAAACTACCTGATGAGGTCTGAAAGCAATGCTATGCCCCGTTTGTAAATACGATATGCTGGTCGTTGAGTATCATAATATTGAGCTTGATTATTGTAATAGTTGTAAGGGGGTATGGTTTGACTCTGGAGAGCTTGAGCTTTTGCTGAAGTCGCGCGGTCTTGAAGAGACAAAGACATTCCTTGACGGCATCCTCAACTCTCAGGAAGCCGCTTCATCAGAAAAGCAACGGGATTGCCCCGTCTGTGGCCATAAGATGAAAAAAACAGCGATAGGCGAACAGCCTGAAATCCTCATCGATGTATGCCGTGATAAACATGGATTATGGTTTGATGGGGGTGAGGTTACTCAACTGATAAGACATCTGGCTGGGGAACATCCGCCAAAACATGATTCCAAGGGACAGGTTATCAGTTTCTTAGAAGAAGTATTCGGAGCCTCGGAGTAAGGAGGCAATGATGATTAGAAAACGCCCGGAGAATATTAGTTAAGGAGGTTTAATATGCCAATAGCAGCTTATGTCATTATCGGTGTTGTTGTGGTCCTTCTCATCATATTCATAGCCATCTACAATGGCCTGGTCAGGCTGCGTAATCAGGTCAAGAACGCCTGGGCGCAGATTGACGTTCAGCTAAAACGACGCCACGACCTCATTCCCAACCTGGTGGAAACTGCCAAGGGCTATATGAAATACGAACGGGAAACCCTGGAAGCAGTAACCAAAGCGCGCAATCTTGCCCAGCAAGCGTCATCTGCCGGAGCCGGTGAGCGAGCCAAGGTCGAAGGCGAGCTGAGCTCAGCCTTATCCCGCCTACTGGCCGTAGTGGAACGCTACCCCGACCTTAAAGCCAATCAGAACTTCCTGGCACTTCAGGAAGAGCTTACCTCAACCGAAAATAAGATAGCCTTTTCTCGCCAGTTTTACAATGATTCGGTCCTGAGGTTGAACAACAAGACACAGATGTTTCCGTCTAACGTTATAGCCAGCATGACCGGGTTTAAGGCTGGTGAATTCTTTGAGGTCACCGTAGCCGCCGAAAGAGAACCGGTCAAGGTCAGTTTCACTGAGTAAAAAGACTCTCCAGCCGTGTGGGAACAGATTAGGTCTAACCAAATAAGGTCGGTAGTGCTGACAATAGGCATGGGAGTACTACTGATCTTGATTGGCTATTTCCTGGGCATGGCCTTCGATAATGCTATTGCAGGCTTAGTTATCGCCATATCAGTATGGATAATCCTGAGTTTAGTCGGCTATTTTCAGGGTGATAGTATCCTGCTTAGCATGTCGAGGGCGAAGAAAATTACTCGTGATGACCACCCTCGTCTATACAATGTGGTTGAGGAAATGAAGATTGCCTCCGGTCTGGAGAAAATGCCCAACATATACATCATTGATGACCCTGCACTAAATGCCTTCGCCACTGGTCGTGACCCTAATCGGGCATCCGTAGCTATCACCTCGGGATTGCTGCAGAAACTGAACCGCGATGAATTACAGGGGGTCATTGGCCACGAGATATCCCACATCAAGAACCGGGATGTTCTGCTCATGGCGATGTGTAGTATCCTGCTCGGCACTATCGTTATCCTGGCCTGGTATGGGTCACGTTTTCTAATTTTTGGCAGCATGACCGGGTCAAGAAGAAGTTCCTCATCAGGAGGGGGTGGGGGGGCTCAGTTAATAATTCTGGTCGTGGCACTCGTATTTATGATACTGGCGCCGATTGTGGCGCAGCTCATTTACTTTGCCATCTCTCGGAAGAGAGAGTACCTGGCAGATGCCTCGTCAGCCCTCTATACGAGAAACCCTGAAGGACTGGCCTCAGCCCTGGAAAAACTGGGTGCCTCAACTGGGCAGTTAAAATCAGCCAATAAGGCCACAGCCCCTATGTATATCACCAATCCTTTCCGCAAGAAAGGCATGAAAGCCAGTGATCTCTCCAGCACCCACCCCCCTATATCAGAGAGGATACGCATTCTACGTGCCATGGCTGGCGCCTCTTTTAACGATTATGACCAGGCTTACCGCCAGGTTCACCGCGGGGAGGGGGTTATACCTGCTGCCAGCCTTGCCGCCGAAACAGTCCCAGTAAAAACGATAAAGCTAGAGGGTGAAACGGGTGAACCAAACGAGATACAGCGTGCTCGTGAGACCTCAGATGTAATGTGGCGGCTGAGTAACTATAACACCATTACATGTGACTGCGGTGCCAAGCTGCGAGTGCCACCTAAGTTCAAAGAGCCAATAATCAAGTGCCCGCATTGTGGTAGAACACACCAGGTTTGAGAAGATGGGTTATCTTTAACCAAATCTTCTCATGTACCAGCGGTAACTTAGCACCTATGATGATGCTGGTTGGGACTTCTTCGAGATTGAGATAGAGGAACTGTGCGCTCGCGCCAAGAGCAAATAACCTTATCTTAATCAGGCGAGGGGATTTGAACCTTCGCTTTCGGTATCTAGGAAATATACCCGTCTCTTATAAGGAGTTCGGCGACAAGAACTGCGCCCTTAGCAGCCCCCATCTTGGTGTTGTGGGATACTAGAACGTACTTTATGCCATTCTTCAGGACGTTGTCCTTCCTGATCCTGCCTACCACGGTGGCCATGCCATCCTCAGCGTCACGGTCGAGCCGCGGCTGAGGTCGGAACGGGTCTTCGTGGACTATTATCATGTGGCTGGGGGCTGAAGGCAAGTCAGTGTCACCAGGCGAACCAACATATTCCCTCATGATCCTGGCGACATCATCCGCCCCACAGTCTTTCTGGGTGGAGACGAAGACCGATTCCGTATGTCCTTCCCGAACATTAACACGGGTGCAGGTGCAGCTTACATTGAACTTGGCTGGACTGACTGAATTACTTGCGAAACTGCCCAGGATTTTCTGTGTTTCACGCTGTAC